>JAGBYW010000003.1 GCA_017628555.1 Bacteroidaceae bacterium
AAAGATACCGTGCGGAGTGGTAATTCCTCAACGGGGATTAAGCCTCCAGCGAAGGGCAACGCCCTGGAAAGATAAAAGATACCGTGCAGAGTGGTAATTCCCCAACGGGGATTAAACCACCAGCGAAGGGCAACGCCCTGGAAAGATAAAAGATGCCGTGCGTGGTGGAAACATGCAGTGCTGTACAATCAAACGTAGAGACGTCACATAGTGGCGTCTCTTTTTTATCCGGACAGTGAGAAATTGTAATTGTGCATTCAAAGTTACCCGACAAAAATATTTAATTTTATACAAAAAAGCATCCGCTTCACCATCAGAAGGTAAAGCGGATGCTTATACATAGTATTGGTAGGCGGTATTACTTCAAACCGCGATTCTTCAACACAGGTTCGATATTAGGAGTCGCACCACGGAAGTTGTGATACATCACGTCGGCATCTTCAATGCATCCAGGAGTGAGCACACACTTTCTAAACTTTTCAGCAACCTCTTGGTTGAAGATGTTGCCCGTTTCCTTGAATGCTTCGTAAGCGTCGGCATCAAGCACTTCTGACCAGAAGTAGCTGTAGTAACCTGCAGTGTAACCGCCGCCCATGGTGTGGTTGAAGTAGGTCGTGCGGTAGCGGGGAGCAATCTGCTTAGGAAGTTCAAGTTCATCCATGACTTGCTTTTCGAATGCCATCACGTCGAAACCTTCGGGGAGTTCCTTAAGGAAGTGGAACTTCATGTCGAGCCATGCTGCAGCCCAGTATTCAGCAGTTGCGAAGCCCTGACCGTACTTACCGCTCTTTTCGAGCTTTTCAACGAGCGAGGTGGGCATCACTTCTCCCGTTTCATAATGCTTTGCGTAGAGGGCGAGCATTTCGGGTTCAAACACCCAGTGTTCCATCACCTGTGAGGGGAGTTCTACGAAGTCGCGAGGAACGCTTGCTACGCCGTAGTAGTGAACATCGGCAAAGAGGGAGTGGAGGGCGTGACCAAATTCGTGGAACATGGTTGACGCTTCATCAGCTGTGAGCAATGAGGGCTGACCTGCGGCGGGCTTTGAGAAGTTGCACACCACGGTTACAATAGGTGCCTTGCGCACACCGTCAACATACGTCTGATTGCGATAACGACCACACCATGCACCGCCACGCTTGCTCGCACGGGGGAAGAAGTCGAGGTAAAGGAGACCGAGGTGCGTGCCATCCTTATCCTTACATTCAAAGGCGGTAGCTTCGGGGTGAGGCACGGGAATGCTATCAAGCTGCGTGAAGGTTACGCCGTAGAGTTTGTTGGCGAGGAGGAACATACCGTCGCGCACATTCTCAAGTTTGAGGTAAGGACGGAGTTCGTTTTCATCCATGGCATACTTTGCCTGCTTCGCCTTGTTGGCATAATAACTCCAGTCCCATCCCATGGGTTCGAAGTTCTTACCCTCCTTACGGATTTCAGCCTTGATATCCTTGAGTTCTTCGTTCGCTTTTTTCAAAACATAAGGCCATACCTCATCAAAAAGTTCGCATACCGCTTCTGTAGTCTTTGCCATGCGTGTTTCGAGGGCGAATGTAGCATAGTCGTAGTAGCCCATGAGTTTCGCCTTTTTAATGCGCGCTTCTACGAGTTTGCGCACCACTTCCTTATTGTCGTTTTCATTGTTGTTGTTACCGCGGTTGGTATATCCCTCATACATCTTCTGGCGGAGGTCGCGATTGTCAGCATACTGAAGGAAGGGCATCACGCTGGGGTTGTGGAGCGTAAAGAGCCACTTGCCCTCTTGACCAGCAGCGGTTGCCGCTTCAGCAGCATTGTCAATGAGGCTCTGGGGGAGACCAGCGAGATCTTTTTCATTGTCAATAAAGAGCTGGAACGCGTTGGTCTCCGCCAACATATTCTGACTGAACGTCAACTGAAGGAGGGCGATTTCGCTGTTGAGTTCGCGAAGCTGTGCCTGTCCGAGCGAATCAAGGTTCGCACCGCTACGCACGAAGCCCTTGTAGGTTTCGCTGAGCAACTTCTTCTGCTCCAACGTGAGCGTTGCCGTATCAGCAGATTCATACACTTCCTTTACTCTCGCAAAGAGCGCAGGGTTGAGATTGATGTCGTCGGAGTGCTTCGAGAGTTTGGGCGAAAGTTCACGACTCACCGCCTGCATGGCAGAATCCGTGCACGCACTGTTTTGCGCAAAGAACACGTAAGTAACCTTGTTGAGCAACGCGCCACACTGGTCAAGCGCCGCCACCGTGTTTTCAAAGGTTGCAGGTTCGGCATTATTGACAATCGCTTCCACCTCCGCCCTTTGCTGCTCCATGCCCAATTCAAAAGCAGGCATGTAGTGCTCAGGCTTGATTTCATCAAAGGGAGGAACTCCAAAGGGAGTGTTAAACTCCGCCAGCAGTGGATTTTCCACCGCCTCGTTGTTGGCGCAACCACATACCAAGGCGGTTGCACACAAAGTAAGAATTGTTTTCTTCATACTATGAATATTAAATTGTATTGAATAAGTATTCGTAGATATACAACATCCAAATATTTCAGCAAAGATACGCAAAAACTAACACTTTTTAAGGTCCCTTTTTCATTAACTTGCTGAAAAGTGGGAAAATATAGGGAGTCGGCATCAGCAGAAGCAAAGATTCTGTAAATTTGCTCTATCGTCCAACGACATATTACCCCACTCATGAATAGTCGTTTCTTTTTACTTTCCCTCATCTGCGCCCTACTTGCCAATATGCAACTTTATGCGCAAATGCCCTACCGTGAAATTTATAGTTCATGGGAGGAGTTTTTGGAGCATTATGCTGAGGATGAAAATTTATCGCAAGATGAATTAGAACACTTAAATATACTTCATCAGCAACCCCTTAATCTGAATGTTGCCGACAAAGAAGCCCTTCTTCAGTTGCCTTTTCTCACCGAACAGCAGGTTGATTCTCTCATTGCTTACCGAGAAATGAAACGACAGTTCCTTACACTTGGTGAATTGCAGTTCATTTCTGGGTGGGACACCAGCACGCGAAGATTCACCTCCCTTTTTACCTATATTGGAGACACCATACGCACACCCCTATCACTATTTCAGAAACTGACTAAGGGGAACCACCTGATAGAAACACGTATGGACATACCGACATACAAACGTGAGGGAGAGCGACGTGAAAGTGGAGGCTATTTAGGCAATGGCATCAAGAACGTTATGCGCTATCGCTACGCTTATAAGAATAACGTCACCTATGGCATTACGTTAGAGAAAGACGCTGGGGAACCTTTTGCCTCCCAAGGTAACAACCCGTATGATTATTTCTCATTTTATGGTTCTTACAACACAGAGAATAAAAAGCACAAACTCTTCTTCGGAGATTACACCCTACATTTTGGTGAGGGGCTCCTATTGGGGAAAAGCCCCTTCGCTGGACAACTGAGTTTGTTACAGCCTCCCTCAAGAAATACATTGCGTATCCGCTCACATACGGGAACAAATGAATACAACTTCTTTAGAGGATTGGCATATTCTTATATGCATAGGAAAATGCGCCTCACTGCCTTTGCTTCATATCGCACCTTAGACGCAAAGATTGAGCACAATAGGGCTTCAACCCTCTATACCGATGGAGCACACCGCACCTATGCTGAGCTTAAAAGGAAGAACGCTTTAGGGAACGCTACACTTGGAGTGCTATTAGAGCGGTCGTTCCCGACGCTTCGGATGGGCGTTGCTGGTTACTTCAGTAGTTATGATAAAACGATTGCGCCACTCCCTCGCCCCTACAATCGCTATGCGCTCAAGGGGGACGTAGCCGCTGGAACTGCGCTTACCTATGCGTCGCAATCTGCCTCTCCCCTCTCCCTGAGCGGAGAATTAGCAGCCGATCGGCGGTTTCACCTTGCATTCTCCCATAGGTTTCACTACAAGGTCACAGATGATTTGCAGCTGAGTGCCCAGATTCGATGGTTCTCCAAGCGCTTTGTTGCTCCGTGGGCAGAAATAGTAAGATTTTCTTCACGAGTGTGCAATGAACGAGGAGCATTATTAGGAGTAACTTGGAACGGTATAAAAGGTATAAACATAAACACGTATCTTGATGTACACCAATTTCCGTCTTCTACCTACCGTGCCGAAAAACCTTCGCATGGCATGAAATTCTATCTACAATCTTCTAAAAACTTTAGTAACCAAAGCACTGCCCTATTTCGTTACACATATAGATTATGGCAACAAAATGTTAGCGGACAGAAAAAGCTCTTGGAATATCGCGGCAAGCACCGTCTGAGATTTCAATATACACTAACACGTCCACGAATAAATTTCACAAGTTTATTAGAGGGAAGCATTACACATGCACAAACAAAGAATACGTCATTTGGTATTATTGCAGCTCTTCGAGCGAAATATTTATGTTGTACAAATTGGTCCGTATCATTGTTTAGCGCACTATTCAGCACAGATGATTACGCCTCTGCGGTATATGCTTATGAACCATTATTGCCTGGTATGTACACTTTTGGTGCACTTTATTACAAAGGTTTTCGTGGCGTAGTTCAAACACAATATACATGGAATAATTGCTATACATTAGGACTTCGGTATGGCATTACTCATTATTTCAACAAGAACACCATAAGCAGTGGACTTCAAGAAATAAGAAGTTCTTCAAAAGGTGATATTAATCTGTATTTGAGAGTAAAGATTTAAGTTTTTGTAAGTCATGAATAAGGCGAGTACGTTTGTACTCGCCTATTTTGGATATTAAACAATACCTCCCATCAAGAAAAATGACTTCATTGATGCACGGTTTTAGTGAGGTTCTGATAAACGTCACCAATTCTTTTCCAGATTTTTGGGGCGACGATTTTTAATTGCTTTATCCACTCGTTCCCTAGCACGCTTTTCTGCTTGCTTTGCTAAATTCAGAAGTTGTTGTGTTTGTTTCTCATCTTTCTTTGTCTCCGAACTTTGTTGTTCTTGTTGCGCTTGCGACTCCAATTGTTGTTGGGGAGTATTTTGTTCATTTTGTTTTTTAGTTTGTTCCTGACTATCTTTTAAGAGTTTCTGACAGAGTGCAAGATTATAGCGCGTATTATCATCTGTAGGGTTGAGGCGTAACGCTTGCTTATAATGCGTGATTGCTTTACGCAATGATTGTTGTCGTTCAGACTCTTGCGTTTGCGCCATTGCTGATGCGTGATACACGTATCCTTGATTATGATTTACCATTGAGTAGAGCATCGTATCAACCGGTGCAGCATGTTTTGCTTTTTCGTAGTAATCTAATGCAGCCTGAGCATTACCCTTACCGAGTTGTACGTTTCCAAGATTAAAGAGCGTTGTGGATGAAAAAGAACCATGCTTCAGTGCTTTCATATAGTTGAGTTCCGATCCAGCATAGTCTTTCTTTTCAAATGCACGATTTCCTTTATGAATAGCTTTCCACTCAGCCGTCTGCCCAACTGTAGAAACTACGTGGAGGGATAGGAAAAAGAAAAGTATATATTTTGCGGACATATATGAATCAAAATTATTATTCAAAAATATGAAAACGGCGATACCAAGGATGTACGGTTTCTAACAAAAGAAACTCTATAATCAATAGAAGCAACACGAGGATGCCTACAGCCACAAATTGCTCGTTATACACTGAGTACGTAGTGTTACTCTCAGCGTGTTGAAGTTTTGAAAATTCCGATAAAAGTTGCTGTATCGCATTGTTAGTATTATCTATGCGAAAATAAGCTCCGCCACCTGCTTGGGCTATTTCTTGAGCAGCTATTTCATTAAGTGCAGTGCGCACAATTTGCCCATTAGTATCTGTGAGGGGACCGTATGATGTTGGGATGAAACCACCTTCAGGCGTTCCCACTCCCAAAACATAGACTATTAGACCTTCAGCCTTAGCAGCTTCTGCTGCTTCAACTGCCCCCGCTTCGTGGTCTTCACCATCGGTAATGATAACGATTGCCTTTGAAACCCCTTTTGCTTTTGTAAAACTATGAGTAGCAAGATCTATAGCCGAAGCAACGCTAGTACCTTGCAAAGTTACCATTCCTGTAGAGATATTCTCAAGGAATAACTTTACTGAACTTATATCGCTCGTAATAGGCATTTGTGGGTACGCCTCGCCTGCAAAGACATTAAGACCAATTTTATCTTCTCTCATACGATCAACCATGTGACTTACCACTTGCTTGCTTCGCTCTAAACGATTAGGAGATACGTCTGTAGCAAGCATTGAATTTGATACATCAAGAGAGATTACAACTTCTATGCCTGTTCTTTGTTTTACCTCTTTAACCATTCCATACTGGGGGCGTGCCAACATTAGTGAAAGAAGTATAAGAGCAAGTATAACTAACAGGAATTTCAGATGGATACGTACGTGCGAGTAGTTTTGTACTAATCGCCAAAACATTTTTGGATTACCATAATGACGCACATTTCTCCTCACCTTCCACACAGAGAAGATGTAAAGCATTAGCAATAAAATAGGTAATACCAATAAATACAGATATTCAGGAGATGCAAATCTCATAGATGAATTTAATATTTTTAGGCGGAAAAATCCTTACGGCAAACGTCTGAGTAAAGTTAAACTGAGTAGCACTTCAAGAAGAAAACTAATTAGGGCGACTAAAGCAAAGGGTTGATAAGCCTCATAACGTCTATCATAGTTAGACACTTTCATCTTTGTGCGCTCAAGTTTGTCAATGTCTGCGTAGATTTCTTCTAATCTTGAAGTTGAAGAAGCTTGATAAAATATACCTCCTGTAGCAGCTGCAATCGTTTGTAGTGTCTTTGCATCCATTTGGTTATCTACATTTTCCTCATAGGTTTCTCCATTTGAAAGTTGAGCAACCACTTGTTTAGACTTGCCCTCTCGACCAAGGGCAATAGTATAAACACGTACGCCCCGCTTTTGCGCCATCTCTGCTGCCATAAGCGGAGATATATCTCCTACATTATTTTCACCATCGGTAAGCAGAATAACTACACGACTTTTAGATTTACTATGCTCCAAATGTGCTAACGCACTTGATAATCCCATACCAATAGCAGTTCCTGGACTTATAATACCGTAAGCTTGCAAGTCACAATTGACATTTGAAAACATAGAGAGTAACACCCCATGATTTGTTGTTAACGGACAATAGGTAAATGCTTCACCACCAAAAAGAGTAAGTCCTATATTATCATTAGGGCGATTGGCAATAAATTCTGTAGCAACTTGCTTTGCAGCCTCAATGCGATTAGGTTGTAAATCCTCAGCAAGCATACTCGTTGAAATATCTACTGCCATCATAATATCAATCCCTTCACGTTCGTTTTCTGTTATGGACTCGTGCGTTTGTGGGCGTGCTAAAACAAGTATAACGAATATCAAAGTAATGAGTCGCAATACAAAAGGGATATGAATTAGGAGTGTGCGAGGACCTCTAACCTTCATTTTTTGAAATACGCTCGTCGAAGCAACAATAAGCGTAGGTTGAAACCTCTGCTTCATCACATACCATAGGATAAGCGGAAGTATCAACAACAATAAATAAAGGCATAACGGATTTGCAAAATACATAGGCTATTTGATTGGTATATAGAGTGCTTGATAATAGGTATCAAAATAAATCTCACGCAATAAAACACTCATAGATTTCCTTCAAGATATATCCGAGTAAGTAGAGAAAAAGCAGCGTCAATATAATCATGGAAATAAATAGAATGATTCTGACATTTCGCTGCTTGGTGGCGCCGATTGTAACAATTTTAACCTCAGGTTTTGGAAGTTGTTCGTCTGAAAGTCGGGTTGTATTTACATAATCTAATGCCATAACAACACTTCTATTTACTTCAGAAACTGTTGCTTTATATTTGGCAAATTTTACTAAATCAGCTGTGGTTAGTATCTCTTTAAGTTCACGTAATGCCTCAACATTATTCATCTCTGTCAACTTCAAGATAATTTCCTCTGAAGTCAACTCCTTTGCATTAAGGGCAAACCGATTTTCTATATATCGACGTAAAGTGTCCGTAATTTGGTCGTAATACAATTTAAGTTCTTCTTCTGTCTCAAGTTTTTGGGACTTTATCTGCTCAAACTCCTCAAGCGCTTGTTTATGTGCGGGAGTTGGAGGGGATACAACAATGCGTTTCGTTATAGGTTTGTTATCTTTCAACTTCTTATAAATCAGTATCATTCCGAAAATTCCTATAACAAAAATAAGAATGTTAAGCCAAAACTCATAACTCCATTGAAAAGGTACGGAAGTAACAGAATAAGGTCCTGCAAACTCATTTGCATTTGTTGTATCAACAGGCACAGATGTTACTTTAAGTCCTATGTTTGATGTTGCCCTGAATGTATCTTTCTCGACCAATACATAAAAGGGCGGAAGCGCATAAAACGCCGAGTCGAAGGAGGTTAGCTTATAAGTTCGACTAAGTTGCAAACGCTTGCCTGCATTTAACAAAGTTGTATCTATCTTACTTTCATAAACCACCTCAACTCCGTTAGTATAGATACTATCAGTAAAACTCGGATAAGTAACATGCTTATCTGCATCAACGAGCACGATAGTCTTAAGTTCAACTTGCTCTCCTATAAGCAGATCAACTTGAGAAACTTCCTGTTCTACAACCACTTGAGAATATAAGGATATATTACATGAAATCAGTAATATATAAGCAAATATTCTATTCATACATATTCAATATTTCAATCACTATTTAAAGTTTATTGATGTCTACTTTTAAATAACAGTTGCAGCGGTTTGACGTAATCTTCTGAAGTACCTATAGAGACGTTGTCAACCTTACATCTGCGAAAGACAATATCTAATTTTTCTACCTCATTATTCCACCATTGTTTGTGTTGATCACGCACTGACTTGGAAGATGAATCAACAAACACAAATATTCCAGTTTCTGCATCTTGTAATTTCATCAATCCGACATTAGGCAAATCCTTCATGCGCTGATCATATACCTTAACCGCAACTATATCATGTTTATGCCTTGCAATAGATAGTTGTTGCTCAAAATCAGGTGAGTCAATAAAATCAGAGAGCAGAAAACCAATACAATGTCTGCGTTGCACTTGCATTAAAAATTCCAATCCCCCTCGAATATCTGTTGATTGTTGGGTAGGTTCAAAGTCTAATAGTTCGCGTATTATATAGAGGATGTGTTTTCTTCCCTTCTTAGGAGTAATGTATTTCTCAACTTTGTCAGAAAAAAGAATCATCCCCACTTTATCGTTATTTTGTAGCGCCGAAAAAGCAACGGTTGCGGCAATTTCGGTAACTAATTCTCGTTGTGTACGCATCACAGAGCCAAATTTCAAACTTCCTGAAATATCAACGAGCAACATTACCGTAAGTTCGCGCTCCTCTTCATAAACTTTGATATGTGGGCGACTGGTTCGAGCGGTAACATTCCAATCTATATCTCTTACATCGTCACCGATTTGGTATTCACGCACCTCTGCAAACGACATCCCTCTACCCTTAAAAGCAGAGTGATATTCGCCTGCAAATACATTGTTAGAAAGATTGCGAGTTTTTATTTCTATGCGCCTAACGCGCTTAATAAGTTCGGAAACATCCACAGTAATATCGTATATTTAGTTCCTAATGATTTAATGATTAGGGCACCTCAATATTATTAAGAATATCGTTTATAATCGTGTCTGTTGTAATGTTTTCAGCTTCTGCTTCATAGGTCAAACCTATACGATGTCTCAATACATCATGAGCAACTTCTCTCACATCCTCAGGGACAACATACCCACGACGTTTAATAAATGCACAAGTGCGCGAAGCAAGGGCTAAATTGATTGATGCGCGGGGAGAACCACCAAACGAAATGTAATTTTTCAACTTACTTAGCTTGTAGCGTTCGGGGTAGCGCGTTGCAAATACGATATCAGCAATGTATTGCTCAATACGTTCATCTAAATATACTTGCTTAACCAGCTCTCGTGCTTCAACTATCTTTTGCAAGTCAACAACAGGAGTAACCTTCGCAAAACTATCATTCAAGTGAGCTCTAAGTATTTTCTTTTCCTCCTCAATGGTTGGGAAATCAATGAGCACCTTTAGCATAAAGCGGTCTACCTGGGCTTCAGGAAGAGCATAAGTTCCCTCTTGCTCAATGGGGTTTTGCGTAGCCATCACAAGGAAAGGCGAAGGTAACGCCATTGTTTGCTCGCCAATGGTAACTTGATGTTCCTGCATTGCTTCGAGAAGCGCACTCTGAACCTTTGCTGGAGCACGATTGATTTCATCAGCTAAAACAAAGTTTGCAAAAATGGGACCACGCTTTATGGTAAAGGATTCCGTTTTTTGACTATAAACCTGCGTACCAATTACATCAGCAGGAAGCAAGTCAGGCGTAAACTGAATACGACTAAATTTTGCATCTATCAAACTTGACAACGTCTTAATCGCAAGTGTCTTCGCTAATCCAGGAACTCCTTCTAACAATATATGACCGTCACTTAAGAGTCCTACTAATAATGAGTTAACAAGGTGCTTTTGACCTACAATCGTTCTATTCATCCCCGCAACCAAGTCTGTTATAAAACCTGTGCGACTTTCTATAAGCGCGTTCAATTCGCGCACGTCAATTTGTTGTGACATTGTTTCAATTACTATGTTTGAGATTATTCTGAGAAAACGGCATCAATATCATATTTTTTCGAATGTCTTTAGAGTAAAGATTCACTACTTCTCACCCTGTGACACGTTCTTTGCAAAATTACAACATTCAGTTTTTTTTCAGTCTTAAAAAAACAAAAAAATACCAAATGTATATGTATATTTTTTCACAATACAAAGTTACAACACTCACAGGGCGTCGCGAGAATTAGTGAGAATTAGTGAGAATTAGTTTTCATTTTTGATAATCAACGAATATATTTCTTTAGGAGGGGTATAATTGATGCCCCCCAATTT
>JAGBYW010000023.1 GCA_017628555.1 Bacteroidaceae bacterium
AAGAAGAGAATGTCGTCAGCAGGGCATCCAATGCCTGCAACGACCTTTTCAAAGATTTCGGGATGAGGCTTCTCTACGCCGAGTTCGCAGCTGAGGAACACTTTGTCAAAGAAGTCCTTAACCTGTAATCCCTTGTAGCGGAAATATCCGTTTTCCGCCATGCTCCAGTGCACGGGATTCGTGTTTGAAAGCACATGAAGGGTGTATTTCTCCTTCAAGCGGAGCAACATTTCAAGGCGCTCTACGGGTACATCCAACAAGTAGCGTTCCCATGCGCCAACGATTTGTTCATTGGTCAAGGCAGGGTTATTGCTCTTCTCACGAATGATATCACAGAACTCCTCTGTGGTAATCGTTCCACGTTCAAAGTCGGAGAAGAAACCTCCCTGTTGGTAGGTGCCGAGGTAGGGCACGATGTCAAAACCGAGTTCGGCAAAAGCCTTGATACAGCGTTGCTTGTCGAGGTCAACAAGTACGCCGCCAAAGTCGAAAAGCAGATGTTGCATGAGGAGTTAAGGTTATAAGGTTATGAGGTTTTAAGGTTTTGAGGGACTGTCCAGTCTGCGATTCTGTAGTTATGAGGTTTTATGGGACTATCCAGTCTGCAATTCTGTAGTTGTAAGGTTGTAAGGGAAAATTCCAATCTGCATAGCCTTAGAACCTTAAAGCGAAGCGACCTTAAAACCTCATAACCTCCCAACTAATCATTCGGAACAATCTTATAAAGTTTGTCGGAAGGGCGTACCTTTTCAGGCACCTTGATGGCGATGTACTCGCCCTTTTTAGCGCTCTGAACAGGTCCGTTGGTGTGGATTTCTTCTGCCGTGACGAAGATAATGCCAGTGGTGGGACCCGTAATGAGTAACTTATCGCCCACATTCAGTTCACCCGCCTCAATCAAAAATTCCGCTACGCCGAGTTTTGAGAAGTATTTGATGTTCTTACCAATATAGGTCTTCTTCTCCGTGGCGTTAGAACCGTACTTCTTACTCCATTCGCCAAGGCGCTGTCCCTGATAATAGCCATCCCAAAAGCCGCGGTTGAAGACAGTAGTGAGTTCGGCATCCCATTCCGCAATGCGCTCCTCGGTGTAAGTGCCATCGAGCACCGCCTGAATGGCTTCCTTGTAACACTTCACCACCTTGTAAACATATTCTGCACTACGCGCACGACCTTCAATCTTGAAGACGCGCACACCTGCATGCATCATCTTATCAATAAAGCCTACGGTCTTCAAGTCCTTGGGACTCATGATGTACTTATTATCCACGGCGAGTTCAACTCCCGTTTCGCGGTCGGTAACGATGTAACCGCGACGACACACTTGCATGCACTCGCCACGATTAGCCGAACGTCCGAGATTGTCGAGCGAAAGGTAGCACTTGCCACTCACCGCCATGCACAAAGCTCCGTGGCAGAACATTTCAATTCGGATGCGCTCGCCACGAGGTCCGCGAATGTCCTGACGCTCTATCTCATCGTAGATTTCACGCACCTGTTCCATATTCAGTTCTCGTGCCAAAACGACCACGTCTGCGTAGCGGGCATAGAACTTCAAGGCTTCGATGTTCGAGATGTTGAGTTGCGTAGAAAGGTGAATCTCCTGACCAATTTCATGACAGTAGGTAAGCACGGCTACGTCACTGGCGATGACGGCAGAGATGCCAGCTTCCTTAGCGGCATCACAAATCTTGCGCATCATGGGGAGGTCTTCGCCGTAGATAATGGTATTTACGGTGAGGTAAGACTTCACCCCGCGCTCGTTGCAGAGTTCCGCAATTTCGCGCAAGTCGGCAATGGTGAACTTTGTGGCAGAGTGTGCACGCATGTTCAGACTCTCAATGCCGAAGTATATAGAGTCGGCACCAGCTTTGAGAGCCGCGTGAAGGGATTCGCGCGAACCGACGGGCGCCATTATTTCATAGTTGTTCATCATAGGAGGTTATGAGGGGGAAGGTTTTGAGGTCTTGAGGTGATGAGGAGTTGTTTATTTAATAGTAGTACCACCGTTCTTTCCAATAGCGTCAGCCTTTGTAATAACCACCTCTTTGACCCCAGCATTTACCGCTTGAAGGGCATTTTCAATCTTGGGAATCATCCCGCCAGAGATGGTGCCGTCGGCAACAAGTGCTTGGAACGATTCGGCATTGATGGTGGGAATCACAGAAGTCTCATCCTCGGGATTGCGCATCACTCCGGGGAATTCAAAGCAATAGACGAGGGTTGTGTCAAAGTGTTGCGCACATGCCTTTGCCGTTTCACCAGCGATAGTGTCGGCATTCGTGTTGAGCAAGTTACCTTCGCCGTCGTGCGTAAGAGGTGCCATGACGGGTGTTACTCCCGAACGAATCAGCGAAGCCAAACGCGCACCGTCAGCCTCTTTAACGTCACCAACGAAGCCGTAATCAACATCCTTTACAGGGCGCTTTTGCGAGCGAATCACGTTCATGTCGGCACCCGTAAGTCCAAGGGCATTCACACCATGCGCCTGAAGACCAGCAACAATACGCTTGTTTACCAATCCTCCGTACACCATCGTTACGACCTCAAGCATCGCCTGGTCGGTAACGCGACGGCCGTTGACCATTGTAGTTTCAATACCCAAACGTGCGGCAATGTCTGTGGCAGTTCTGCCGCCACCGTGCACCAAGAGTTTATATCCCTCAATGGCAGAAAAGTCTTTAAGCAGTGAAGCAAGACTGTCGCTATTTTCGACAATCTTGCCACCTACTTTTATGATCGTTAATTTCTCCTTCATGCTTATTCAAGATACGTATAACCGTAGAGGCCGGCACGGTAATTGGAAATAAATTCCTTACCTTCCGCCTCGGTGATTTTACCTTCCTTAATGGCCTTACTCACCCAGATTTCAAGGCGACGCACTAACTTCTTGGGGTCATACTGTACGTATTCCAAAACGTCGGCAACGGTTTCCCCGTCAATTGTGCGCTCAATGACATAACCATCTTTATCAACCGAAAGGTGAACGGCATTTGTGTCGCCAAAGAGGTTGTGCATGTTGCCCAAAATTTCCTGATACGCACCTACGAGGAACACACCAATGTAGTAGTGTTCGCCATTCTTCATCGCGTGAAGAGGAATGTAGTTCGTCTGCTGGTTGTGATTGACATACGCACAGATTTTACCGTCCGAGTCACAGGTAATATCCTGAATGGTAGCGCTACGCGTGGGACGCTCATTCAAACGCGCAATCGGCATGATGGGGAAGAGTTGGTCAATCCCCCAAGAGTCGGGCATAGATTGGAAGAGCGAGAAGTTGCAGAAGTATTTGTCGGACATCTCCTTATCCAACTTGCGCAATTCTTCGGGAGCATGCTTCTGATGGTGCACCAATTCCGCTACTTCACGAGAAATCGCCCAGTAGAGACTCTCAATTTGTGCACGCGTTTTGAGGTCGATAATGCCGTGGCGGAAGAGGTCGAGCGCTTCTTCGCGGATGTCTTCCGCATCGTGCCAGTCTTCAAGCATAGAGCGTGAAGAAAGTTTGTCCCATATCTCAGTGAGGTCGTGCACCAACTTATGGTCGTTTTCGCCAGGCTGGAAGTCCTCGGGCATCTGCGGAACACTCACACTTTCAAGCGTGTCAATGATGAGCACAGAGTGGTGTGCAGTCAACGAACGTCCACCTTCCGTAATAATATTGGGATGAGGAATGTTGTTTTTATTTGCTGCTTCTACGAACGTGTAAACGCAGTCGTTTACATACTCCTGAATGCTATAGTTTACCGAACTTTCAGAGTTGCTGGAACGCGTGCCGTCGTAGTCTACACCAAGACCACCACCGCAGTCCACAAACTTCACGTTGAAACCCATAGCGTTGAGCTGCACATAGAACTGTGCGGCTTCGCGAAGGGCAGTTGAGATGCGGCGAATCTTTGTAATCTGCGAGCCAATATGGAAGTGCATCAACTGAAGGCATTCGCGCATGCCCATCTTGTCGAGCATTTCAAGGGCTTGGAGGAGTTCGGAAGAGTTGAGGCCAAACTTTGAGGCGTCACCCCCACTTTCTTGCCACTTACCCGAACCGTTGGAAGCCAACTTGATACGCACACCGAGGTTGGGGCGCACGCCCAACTTCTCTGCGGTTTCAGCGATAATCTTGAGTTCAGGGAGTTTTTCAATAACGAGGAACACGCGCTTGCCCATCTTCTGTGCGAGCAGCGCCATCTCGATAAAGTTTTGGTCCTTGTGACCGTTACAGATAATGAGCGAGTCAGAATCCATGTTTGTAGCCAATACGGCATGGAGTTCAGGCTTCGAACCCGCTTCAAGTCCGAGGTTGTATTTCTTACCGTGAGAAATGATTTCCTCAACGACAGGGCGCATCTGATTCACCTTAATAGGGAAGATGATAAAGTGGTCGCCCTGGAAATTATATTCTTTACCTGCCTTTACAAAGCATTCATTGGTCTTCTCGATACGGTTATCAAGAATGTCAGGGAAGCGAAGGAGAACGGGCGCCTGAATGTGGCGCGTTGCCAGTTCGTCAATCACTTCCTTAAGGTCTATCTGTACACCATCCTTACGGGGCGCAACGTACACGTTTCCCTTATCGTTGATGCCAAAATAGTTTACGCCCCATCCTTTGATGTTGTAGAGCTCTTCAGAATCTTCAATTCGCCATTTACGCATAATGATTGAGATTTTAGAGGGGTGGAGTGGAAATATTGTGGGTTGAGGGGTTTAAAGGTCTTTAAGGTTCTCTGAACCTCAGTACCTTAAAACCTAATAACCTAATAACCTCAACCAATAATTAAATTCTTGATGGTAGACGCCACATCATTGACGCGCTTAAAGTCGTTGAGGACATCTACATTAACGGTAAACTGCGCTTGTGAGTAAAAAGGTTCACGCACAGCGAGTTGTTCGGTTACGTAAGTGCGCAACTCTTCTTCACTTTTCCCAGTGAGTAGCGGGCGTTCGCCTTTGCTGAGTCGCAGGTGCTCCAAGATGGTTTCAACCGAGGCTTTCATATAAACGGTTGTCGCCGTCTCGTTCATATATGTGATGTTATCGAAGAAACAAGGAGTACCTCCTCCGCAGGAAACGACTACATTTTCAAACTCTGCCACTTCGTGAAGCATACGGCGCTCCAAGTCGCGGAATTTTTCTTCGCCCTGTTCGGCAAATATCACTGGAACTTTTTTGCGAAAGCGTTCCTCAATATACCAATCAAGGTCATAGAATTGACAGCCCAACTCTTTCGCCAAAGCGCGTCCGACAGTAGTCTTACCTACACACATGTAACCTACAAGGATTATTGCCTTCATAGTTCTCAGTAGGAGGTTACTTCTTCTTTTTCTTCTTATCGCCTTCCGCTTCTACGTGCTTCAAGCATTCCTCGTAAGTAAGTTCTGCCGCCTTTGCTGCCTGTGCCTTTGAGAGTTTGTAGTTCACTCCCTTGTAAGCTACATAAGGACCAAAGCGACCATTCTTGACTTCCATTTCGGGGTCTTCGTCAAACTTCTTCACCACCGCCTTAACTTCTGCATCGCGCTTTTCTTGGATCAGTTCAATAGCGCGTTCCAAGGTTACGCCCATAGGGTCTTCGCCCTTGGGAAGTGATACATATTTCTTGTTGTGCTGAATATAGGGACCAAAACGACCCGTATTCACAACGATGTCGCAACCTTCAAAGTCGCCCAAATTGCGGGGCAATTTAAAGAGTTCGAGGGCTTCTTCTAAAGTTATGGTCGCCATGCTGAGTGACTTTCCGATAGAAGCGAACATGGGTTTTTCGTCACCGCCGCCATCACCAATCTGAACCATAGGACCGAAGCGTCCAATTTTTACCATCACGCGCTTCCCGCTTATGGGGTCAATACCAAGTTCACGTTCTCCCACCTTCTTTTCGGTGCGCTCCTGGATGACACGCTCTACCTGCGGGTCAAAATCATTGTAGAATGTCTTAATCAACTCCTGCCAGTTCTTCTTACCCTCTGCCACAGCATCAAAGTCTTGTTCTACGTGGGCAGTAAAGTTGTAGTTCATGATTTCAGGGAAGTTTTCAAGCAAGAAGTCGTTGACGATACTACCCGTGTCGGTGGGCACCAACTTTCCCTTCATCGAACCTATAGATTCACTCTTCTGCACACTCTTAATCTTGCCCTTTTTGAGCGTCATTACTGTGTAATCACGCTTCATGCCATCACCATCCCCCTTAACAACATATTCACGCTGCTGGATGGTAGAAATCGTGGGTGCATACGTAGAGGGACGACCAATACCGAGTTCTTCAAGTTTGTGTACGAGTGATGCTTCTGTATAACGAGGGGGCGCTTGTGTAAAGCGCTGTGTAGCAGTAACCTCTTGCTGCTTAATCACATCACCCTCGTTCAAAGCTGGGAGCAATGTGCCTTCGTCACTATCCTGTTCGTTCTCAACATCACTGCTTTCGCGATACACCTGAAGGAAACCGTCGAAGATGACCACTTCGCCCTGTGCTACGAAATTGAGCGGAGAAACCTTTCCTTCAGCGTCAAGCATGTCGATGGTGATGGTTGTCTTCTCCAACTGTGCATCTGCCATCTGACAAGCAATGGTGCGCTTCCAAATAAGGTTGTAGAGACGCTTTTCCTGTACAGACCCCGTAATTGTATCGTTTTCCATGTAGGTGGGACGGATGGCTTCGTGTGCTTCCTGTGCCCCCTTGGTCTTTGTCTGATACGTGCGTCGCTTGTGATACTCACTACCCATCTGCTCTACGATCACCTTCTTCGAAGAGTTCAAGCAAAGTTGTGAGAGGTTCATTGAGTCCGTACGCATGTAAGTAATATGTCCGCTTTCATAAAGCGACTGCGCAATGCGCATGGTAAGTGCCACGGGGTAGCCCAACTTGCGTGCCGCTTCCTGTTGAAGCGTAGAGGTGGTAAAGGGAGGTGCAGGCATACGCTTCGTGGGGCGCTTGGTAATTTGCGCTACGCGGAAAGATGAATCCTTACAAGTGTTCAAGAATGTTTCCGCCTCCTCGGGCGTACTGAAACGCTGAGAAAGTTCTGCCTTGATTGTTGCTTCTGTGCCGTCTTCCTGTGGAACAGCAAACACTGCAGTAATCTTGTAACCAGATTCTGCAACGAAAGCGCCAATTTCGCGCTCACGCTCAACGATGAGGCGTACTGCCACGCTCTGAACACGACCCGCAGAGAGGTTGGGGCGTACCTTACGCCAAAGCACAGGCGAGAGTTTGAAGCCCACAAGGCGATCCAACACGCGGCGTGCCTGTTGTGCATCTACAAGGTTGAGGTCGATGCTGCGGGGATTCTTAATAGCCTCAAGAATTGCGGGTTTCGTGATTTCGTGAAACACGATACGCTTTGCCTGTTCTGGCTTGATGTTTAACACTTCCGCAAGGTGCCATGAAATAGCTTCCCCCTCGCGGTCTTCATCGGATGCAAGCCACACATGTTCAGCTTTCTTCGCAGCTGCGCGAAGGTCACTGACTACATGTTGCTTATCAGATGATATTTCATATTCGGGTTGGAACGTGTTGAGATCCACGCCGAAATCCTTCTTCTTCAAGTCGCGAATGTGTCCGAAGCTGGACAACACTTTGTAGTCTTCTCCTAAAAACTTTTCAATAGTTTTTGCCTTAGCAGGAGACTCAACAATTACAAGATTCTTTTGCATAGTCAAATTTATTTTGGCGCAAAAGTAGGAAAAAATATTATACTACACATTATATATAGTGTTTTTTTAAAGGAGAAAGAAAAAAGGAGGAAGGAGAAAGGCCATGCGGGACATAAAATTTGGTTATAATTTAGGAACTGACCCGTAAAG
The DNA here is from genome assembly GCA_017628555.1 of Bacteroidaceae bacterium. GTDB lineage: Bacteria > Bacteroidota > Bacteroidia > Bacteroidales > Bacteroidaceae > Alloprevotella. The sequence goes on from JAGBYW010000023.1 coordinate 7,798, forward strand.
ACTATCATACCCCCTCCCCGCCAAAGGCGGTACTCCCCCTATCTTAAGGGGAGAGAAGAGTTTGATACTTCCGTTAAAACGACTCAACAGATGTAAACAATCTCGCTTTCACTTGGTATAAATAGTGTAGGATTACTCC
>JAGBYW010000024.1 GCA_017628555.1 Bacteroidaceae bacterium
ATTTGTTTCTGTCTGAATTATTTACAGGTAATGAATCATCGAATAACCCGTTCCAAGTAAGTGTGGAATCATTGATAATAACAAGGTTAAATTTCTCCTTCGATAATAGATGGATTTCAGATACCGACAATAAATTTTCCAAGGATCATATAAGAGTTAACAATATAAATTCAAATTTTTCACTAAAACACATTGATAATGATAGTATAAACATAAGGGTTAGAAATTTTTCTTGTAATGAGTCTGACAAATTACATATTAATAAATTACGTTTTAATCTTGTAAGCAATTATAAAACAATAAGGTTAAGTAAAATTAATATCGAAACATCATATAGTGAAGTTTCATGTCCTGGTGATTTGAATGTAGATATTAGTAAATTCAACGATAAGAAAACATTTCTTAATGGTGAATTACTCATCAATAATTTAAGTACTAAAGAGTTCAATTATTTTATACCACAATTTAACAATTTAGACCTTAATATCAGTGGTAAATTAACCTCTAAGGATTTAACAGATGAGCATTCACAAGTAAGTCTAAGCATCAAGGATAAACACAATCATTTTAACCTTGTTTTAACTTCTAAACTCAAGGATTTTAATCAATGGCAAATTCAGTGCGATGAATTATTTGCAGATTCTACACTCTTGACATTATTTCCCTCTGACAAACATCACAACACGAAAAACATTCTTCGAAAACTTAAATATTTTAAAATTAGAGGAGTTTCTGAAATGGATTGTAATACACAATGCGGTTTTGCAGATCTATCAATAACATCTCCCCTTTCAGATGGAATAAGCATAAATGCTGCAGTTAAGGAAAACAATATCAATTTACACCTGTTAGCAGAGAATTTAGATCTCAACAGTCTGTTAAATTCAGATGAACTACCTCATCAATTAACATTCTCTATCAATGCGAAGTCATTATTGACAGATTCTCTATACTTTCCAAAATCAATGGAATTAATTGTTCATAAGGCCTTAAATCATAAACTCTATGAATTAAAAGACATTAAGGTTAGAACAAAAGGCGATGGTAGAGTTTACAATTGCCAAATTGAAAGTAACAATCCAGAATTGAATTTTCATATAGGTGCTTCGTGTTGGATTCATAATAAAACTATCTCAAATATTGAATTTAAAAGTAAAGTAAAACATATTGAATTTAAGAAAATAGGTATTAAAGATACGATATTTGACGGGATATGGAAAGGAGATTTGTCTTTTCGTGTTCCAAAGATGTCGTCAAACTTGTTAAATATTGAATTAGAATCTGACTCAGTATCTGTCAAGCGTTCGTCACAATCATTCAATATAAACAAATGCAAAGCTTCGTTATCCTACACAAAAAACAAACCCTCGCATTTCACTTTAAATAGCGACATTATTTCTGTTGAGTGTGAAGGTTCTGTAGATTATACTACTATCGTAGATGTTTGGAAAACGACTGTAATGAAACATATACCCTCACTAGAAGGAATAGTTTCAGCGAAGAACTCACGAAAAAAAGACGAAACTTCTATGAGTTTCTTCATAGACATTCACAATGGTAATTTTCTTAAAAAGATTTGTTTAATTCCTCTAGAATTAGGGAATGGTACAACAATTAAAGGAAAATTATTCAAAGATAATTCCTGGGCTGAAATAGTTGCCCAAACAAAAAAAATCAATTATAAGGGTACAAACCTTGAAAATGTATCAGTACATGTTCACTCTAAGGAATTAGGTGCTGGACTTCTAGTACAAGGAAAAAAACAGTTGCTTGATGACAATGTTCAATTTGTTATTGGAGCGCAACTACATGATAATTTGCTTGAAACTAACATTGAGTGGGACGGTTTAGAGTTCCATAAAGTTAAGGGAAATTTAAATACAATTACTAGTTTTAAATCTCCGAACAACATAGTTTCATCAATTATGCCCACAACATTTATGGTTGGAGATACTATTTGGAATATTTCAAATGGAGAGATAAGTTTACAAAATAATAAACATCATATCAAGAACCTAACCTTAAACACATCTCAACAACAACTAACCATAGATGGTAGTTTATCATCATACCAACAAGATCAACTTCACCTTAAGTTGAAAAATCTAAATATTGGATATATCTTAAACAACATCAAATTTAATAGTGTGCTCTTTGATGGTGATGTAAGTGGCGACGCATACATAAGTTTGTCGCCCAATGCCCCACTGCTTCAAACGGACATAAAAGTTAAATCATTCCATTTCAATGATGCATTACTTGGTGACGCAAAAATTGCATCATCTTGGGAATCTGTAAAAGATCGTATCGCTATAGACGGAATATTCATTGAAGATGGTGTTGCTTCCACTAACGTCAAAGGTTATATCTCACCATCTGAAAATGGATTGGATTTACAGATTACAGCTCAAAATACTAACATAGCCTTTTTGCGTTATTGGATTGATAATATCGTAAAAGATATCAGCGGTAAAACTAGGGGAAGTTGTAGACTTTATGGTGCCTTCAATAAATTAGATTTTAATGGTTCCATGAGGGTAGATGCTTCGCTTAATATACCTGCTAATGGAGTGTCCTACAATTTACATGATGCCCACATACTTCTTTCATCAGGACTTTTTCTATTAGAAGAGAGTCCTATTATCGCACCACTTGGCGGTAAAGGAACTCTTAAAGCATCTTTACGACATAAGCATCTAAAACAATTTACTTATGATTTAAATTTAGAAGCAAATCGCCTATTATTGTATGATAAAAAGCGTACTGCAGATATGCCTTTCTATGCTACAACTTATGCCTCGGGGGATGTTTCTCTTAAAGGAGACCATAAATCTATGTTGTTGGACATAGCAGTCACTCCTACAGATAATTCATTGATTGTATATACAGAAAGTGAAATTATTAATCCTCAAGATACAAACGATGGTTTTATTAAGTACCAGGATTTAACCTCAAAAAATGGAGAGGAGTATCAAATTGAACAATTATCAAGTATACACTCACCTGCAATTGATATGAATTTCCGTTTTAACATTAATATGAATCCAACCGCCACACTGCGAATTCTGATGGACGAAAAAACTGGAGATCATTTAAATTTGCGAGGGTACGGAAATATAAATGCAGATTATTACAACAAGGGTATTTTTCAGTTATATGGTAAGTACGACATAACTGAAGGAAATTATCAAATGAGCATTCAAGATCTATTAAAGAAAAATTTTGATATACAAGTAGGAAGTAGTATTATTTTTAGAGGGGATCCTGATATAGCCCAACTGTCTCTTAAAGCTATACACACTGTTCCCACAGCATCCTTAGCCGATTTAAATATCGGAGAAAGTTTTTCTGATCGCCATATTAAAGCTAACTGTATCTTGAATATTGGTGGTATTGCATCGAATCCTAACGTTAGTTTTGACTTAGATTTACCCAATATTAACGATGATGAAAAACAGATGGTAAGAAAGTTAATTGCAAATGAAGAAGACCTTAATATGCAAGTCATCCACCTTCTTGGATTCGGAAAATTTTACACTTACAATTCTATTTCAACAGAGTCATATAATGATCATAGTCAATCAACAATCGCCGCAAACTCATTCTTATCAAATACCTTGAGTTCACAAATCAATGAGGTTATCACCAATGCTAGTGATTCTAAAGATTGGACATTCGGTACCAATCTCTCTACAGGTAATTCTGGATGGACTGATATGGGAGTCGATGGCACTGTAAGTGGAAAACTATTGAACAACAGACTTATTTTTAACGGTAATATTGGTTACCATGAAAATCAATATAATGCCATGAGAGGTAATAATATCGTTGGGGATTTTGACATCAAATACCTATTAACCCCTACAGGAAATGTATTCTTGAAAGCGTATAGTGAAACCAACGATAAATACTTTATAAAATCAGCTCTAACAACCCAAGGCATGGGGATTCAAATTCAGAAAGAGTTTAAGAATCTTAAAGAATTATTTAATCTCAAAAAAGAAAGAAAATAAAACTCCCCCAATGCATTTCTTACATTTTTTTAATTATTTGAAAACAATTTATTCACCGATAGATTCACTCTTATGAATTACATTGCAGCAGATATTGAAGGGGTCTATATCCTTGAACCTCAATTATTCAAAGATGCAAGAGGATATTTCACTGAAACCTACAACAAAGCAGATTTTGACAAAAACATTGGTTACAATGTTCAGTTTATCCAAGATAATCAATCCATGTCATCTAAAGGTGTGCTCCGCGGGCTCCACTATCAGGAAGGCGCAGACTCACAAGCAAAGTTAGTGAGAGTTATCAATGGTACCGTCTTGGATGTTGCTGTAGACCTTAGAAAACATTCTCCTACTTTCGGGAAATATGTTATGGTGGAACTTTCTGCCGAAAATATGAGACAATTGTTTATACCTCGAGGATTTGCACATGGTTTCTATGTGGTTTCAGAACAAGCTACATTTATATACAAGGTAGATAATCATTATGCACCTCAATCAGAAAGAACTTTAGCATATAACGATGCGTCTGTAAATATCGAGTGGCCCATCTCTGCAGATAATCCTCCATTATTATCAGAGAAGGATCTCAAGTGCGCACTCACAATCGAACAGATTATTCCTTTTGAATAAGTTTAAACGCAATCACTAACTAAAGATAAATGGAACACATTAGAAATTTTTGCATCATAGCTCATATTGACCACGGTAAAAGCACACTTGCTGACCGACTTTTGGAGCGCACACAGACAATACAGGTAACAGAAGGTCAGATGCTTGACGATATGGAACTTGAGAAGGAAAGAGGAATTACCATCAAGAGTCACGCGATACAAATGGAGCATGAAATTGATGGTAAGAAGTACATACTCAATCTCATTGACACTCCGGGACACGTTGACTTTGCTTATGAAGTAAGTCGTAGTATTGCAGCATGCGAAGGTTGCCTACTTATCGTTGATTCTACACAAGGAGTTCAAGCACAAACAATCTCCAACCTTTACATGGCCATTGAGCATGACCTTGAAATTATCCCTGTGCTCAACAAATGTGACATGCCCAACTCTATGCCCGAAGAAGTTTCTGATGAAATTATTGAACTTCTCGGTTGTAAAGAGGAAGACATCATCCATGCGTCGGGCAAGACAGGACAAGGTATTGACGAAATTCTCCGTGCTGTTGTAGAGCGTATTCCTGCACCTAAGGGAGATCCTAATGCCCCACTTCAGGCGCTCATCTTTGATTCAGTCTTCAACTCTTTCCGTGGCATAATTGCATATTTCAAGATTGTCAATGGGTCAATTAGAAAGGGTGAGGATGTACTCTTCGTGAATACTCAGAAGCAGTATGACGCAGACGAGATTGGAGTTCTCAAAATGGATCTTTCTCCACGTAAGGAACTAACATGTGGCGATGTAGGATATATCGTTTCGGGTATCAAAACAGCCACCGAGGTAAAAGTAGGAGACACGATTACTTCCGTTGCTAACCCATGTGCAAAAGCCATCGAAGGTTTTGAAGAAGTAAAACCTATGGTATTTGCAGGAATTTACCCCATTGAAACAGAAGATTTTGAAATGCTACGTGCTTCACTCGAAAAACTTCAACTCAATGATGCTTCACTAACCTTCACACCAGAATCTTCAGTTGCATTAGGTTTCGGTTTCCGTTGTGGATTCTTGGGAATGCTTCACATGGAAATAGTGCAGGAGCGCCTTGACCGTGAATTCAACATGAATGTCATAACAACTGTGCCTAATGTATCCTACCAGGTTTACGATAAGCATGGGGAGATGAAAGAAGTTCACAACCCTGCTGGCATGCCAGACATCCTTGAGATTGAACATATCGAAGAACCATACATCCGCGCATCAATCATTACTCGCACTGATTACATTGGCAACATCATGACCCTCTGCCTTTCAAAACGTGGGGAATTAATCAAGCAAGAGTATGTGAGTGGCAACCGCGTAGAACTTCATTATGACATGCCACTTGCAGAAATCGTTATCGACTTCTACGACAAACTCAAATCCATTTCTAAGGGTTACGCTTCTTTTGACTACCACCCCATTGGCTTCCGTCCCTCAAAGTTGGTGAAGCTCGACATTCTTCTCAATGGAGAACCCGTCGATGCTCTTTCTACGCTTACCCATGTTGACAACTCTGTGACTTTTGGTCGTCGAATGTGTGAAAAACTCAAGGAACTTCTTCCCCGTCAGCAATTCGACATTGCCATTCAAGCTGCGATTGGTGCAAAGATTATTGCACGCGAGACGGTGAAACAAGTACGAAAAGACGTTACTGCAAAATGTTACGGCGGTGACATTTCGCGTAAACGTAAACTTCTTGAAAAACAGAAGAGAGGTAAGAAGCGCATGAAGGAAATTGGAAATGTACAGGTACCACAAAAGGCATTCCTCGCTGTACTTAAGTTAGACTAAAATTTTAGGGGAATAGGAGAAAAGAAGAAAGACAAATGCCCTAAGTTTAATTATACGTTTGCCTTATCTGAGTTCGCCATTCTCTTTTGCTACGATGCTGTTAGAACAAAACATAATGTACCTCAAAGGAGTAGGTCCCCATCGTGCCGAAAAACTCAAAAAACATTTTGAGATTCAAACGATAAGGGATCTACTCTACAATTTCCCGTACCGTTATGTTGACCGCACAAAGTTTTACAGCATCAACGAGTTAAGCGAGGGGATGGATTACATCCAACTGCGTGGACACATCACTGATTTTGACAAGCCTGAGGGGGAAGGGAGGAAACGTCGCATTAAGGCGTACTTTACTGATGGTACTGGTTACATCCATCTCGTTTGGTTTAACGGATTAAAATATATTACAGAAAATTATAAGGTAGGTAAAGAAATTGTCATCTTTGGAAAACCCTCCTTTTTTAATGGACAAATCAGCATCATTCATCCAGAGATTGAAGTTGTTTCTTCAACTCAAGCTCCACGCCAACAGATAGTACCTCGTTACCACATGTCAGAAAAGGCAGGGGGAGTTATTTCTCAACGCCATCTAACAGAATGGGTATCTAATGCACTTGAAATGCTTTCTGGTAGAATATCTGACCCCCTCCCCGCGTCGCTCATTCAGGAATACGATCTCATCCCTCTTGAGCAAGCACTCCGTCTGATGCACTTCCCCAAAAATGCAGAGGATGTGGCTACTGCCCGCAAACGAATGAAATTTGAGGAACTATTCTTTCTTCAACTTGAAATTTTGCGCTATGCTGAAAGCAAAAAGTCGGAACGAGGTTTTTACATGCCACGAGTAGGCACTTTTTTCAATAGTTTCTATTCCAACTATCTACCTTTTGCTCTTACAAACGCTCAAAAGCGAGTGTTTAAGGAAGTACGCAATGACTTTATCAGTAGTAAACAAATGAACCGACTGGTACAAGGAGATGTAGGTTCTGGCAAAACACTCGTAGCATTTCTTTGCTGTCTCATTGTTATAGACAATGGTTTTCAAGCATGCTTAATGGCACCCACCGAAATCCTTGCCGAACAACATTTTAATACCCTGCATACCTTTGCTCAGCAACTCGGTATCAACATACAATTACTCACTGGTAATATCAAAGGCAAGCAACGTAAGAGTATAGAAGAAGGCATACGCAATGGTGAAATCAATCTACTAATTGGTACACATGCCCTTATAGAACCTAATGTAATATTTAAAAATTTAGGTCTTTGCGTCATTGACGAGCAACACCGCTTTGGAGTTAAACAACGCGCGCAGTTATGGAAGAAAAATACGCTTCCACCGCATGTGCTCGTTATGACAGCCACACCTATTCCACGCACCTTAGCGATGACACTCTACGGTGACCTTGACGTCTCCATCATTGACGAGTTGCCTCCTGGGCGTAAACCAATCCAAACCTTTCACTATTATTACAAAGACTTCTCTCGCGTACTTGAAGGTATGCGTTCCGAACTCAAACTTGGGCGACAAGTATATGTTGTTTATCCTTTGATTCAAGAAAATGAACGGATAGATCTTCTCGATCTTGAACGCGGATTTGAGAATCTCACCCAAGAGTTGCCACAATATAAAGTGGGTAAACTTCATGGCAAAATGAAACCTGCTGAAAAAGAAGCGGTCATGCAACAATTTGCCAAGAGAGAAATTCATGTACTTGTATCGACTACGGTTATCGAGGTTGGTGTAAATGTTCCCAACGCGTCCGTAATGGTCATACAGCATGCTGACCGTTTTGGACTTGCCCAGCTTCACCAACTCCGTGGGCGCGTAGGACGTGGGGCAGAGAAAAGTTATTGTATCTTGCTAACCAACTACGAACTCTCTCAGCACACACGCCGACGCATGCAAATTATGGTTGAAACTACAGACGGATTTGTCATTGCGGAAGAAGACCTCAAACTTCGCGGTCCTGGAGATCTCGAAGGTACTGCTCAGAGTGGACTCCCCTTCAACCTGAAAATTGCAAACATTACCAAGGATGCTGACATTATGCAACAAGCAAGAGAAGAGGCCAGTAAGATAATACACCAGCACCCTACACGAACGGCGCAAGAAATTAAAGCGGTCTATGACCACCTCAATCAACTAAAAGATATTACAACTAATTATTCACACATCAGTTAATACTATTTAGTTGAGTTTCTGCAAAATAAGAAGGCTTAAAAGTTAAACAATAGAATAGAAACGCCCACGTCCCCTATGCTCTACATCCACATTCCCTTTTGCCAACAGCGCTGCATCTATTGTGACTTCTATTCTACTACCCACACCGCTGCGCATATAGATGCCTATATAAAATCGCTCTCACGAGAGATGGAATTGCGCCGAGATGAATTACCTTCTCCCCTACTTCATTCAGTATATATAGGTGGTGGGACGCCTTCGTTACTCTCAGCGGAACAGATTAGAAAAGTATTCCATGCGATTCGTAGCAACTTCACTATTACGACCGATGCTGAAATCACTATTGAGGCGAACCCAGATGATATAACACCTGCATTTCTTGAAACCATACTCCAAGAGGGAGTAAACCGTATTAGCATGGGAGTGCAAACCTTTGACGACGCTACGCTAAGTCTCTTGCGCCGTCGCCATAGTGGAGCACAAGCAATAAAAGCGGTTGAATGCTGCCACACGATGGGAATACCCCATATCAGCATCGACCTCATTTACCAGCTTCCTCATCAAACGGCGCAATCATGGTCTGAAGATGTGCGCAAAGCTCTTTCTCTACCCATTGACCACCTCTCAGCATACGCGCTGACCGTAGAAGAGCAAACCCCACTTCATCGACTACTCCAACAGGGTGAGTTTTCGCTCCCGACAGACGAACTCGCTTGTGATATGTTTCAACTTTTGTGTGATGAAACAAAGCGCTATGGATTTGAGCATTATGAAATTTCAAACTTCTGCAAACCAGGATGCCATTCACGGCACAATAGTGGATATTGGAGTTTCAAACCCTATTTAGGATTAGGTCCCTCTGCTCACTCCTTTGACGGGAACATTCGTTCTGTAAACCCGCTCTCACTTCACACCTATCTTACCAGCGAAGGAACTCCTGAGCAACAGATTGAACGCTTAACCCTGACAGAGTTATGCAACGATTTTGTGCTTACTTCGCTCCGCACATCAAAAGGTTTAGACCTTAACGCACTCACCCATAAATTTGGCAGTGCTATAACAAAGCAAATTTCCACTTGGGCAGCACCTCACATTACAGCAAATCGACTCAGTCTTACTGACACAAGACTTGCCCTTACACAAACAGGGATTATGCTGGCCAACGACATAATCAGCGACCTTATGATTATTGAGGACGAGTAGTAATTGCCCCTACCCTCCATGCAAGATATAACAACACTTGAAGCACCCTACATTAAATGTTTCATTTATTAAAAATATCACCTCCTTTTTGCTATTTCTTTTCCCACAATCCCTCGTCCTTAAAACTAAACCTATTTTCGTGAAAATTATTAGTAACATAAAAAAAATTATTAGTAACATATTTTAAATTATATTACTAATA
>JAGBYW010000025.1 GCA_017628555.1 Bacteroidaceae bacterium
AACCGCCGCTATATCGTGCTCACGCGCCAGCAGGGGTTGGACATTCCTGGAGTGGAGATTTTTAATAGTCTTCCCGATGCGCTGAAGGCGTGTACCGATGATGCCGAAGTGTTCATCATGGGCGGTGAAACCGTTTATACCGAGGGACTTGCCCATGCCGACCGTCTCTATCTCACGCATGTGCACAACACTCCCGCCCATGCCGATGCATTCTTCCCAGTAATCAGCACGGAAGAGTGGAAGGCTACTGAAACAGCGGAATTTGAGGCAGACGAAAAGAACGAATGTCCTTACGCTTTTACTACCTATGTGCGTAAGTAGGAGCGAAAGTTGAAACATAACAAAAACAAAATCAGCGAGAACTCACCAATGGTGGATTCTCGCTGATTTTGTGTTGGGGTACCCGGACTCGAACCAGGAAAGACAGGACCAGAATCTGTAGTGTTGCCAATTACACCATACCCCAAACGCTAAAATTCGACTCGCTACCGAAGCAAATCGAATTGTTGGGGTACCCGGACTCGAACCAGGAAAGACAGGACCAGAATCTGTAGTGTTGCCAATTACACCATACCCCAAACTTTCGTTTGCAAACGAGATGCCCTCTCGTTTCGGGTGCAAAAGTACAACCTTTTTTCATACTGACAAACTTCGACGCCGTATTTTTTTAGTGCACAGCGCTTTTTTCTTACTTCTCCCCTAAAAAACACCCCTTGACAAGCCTTAAAATCCAAAACTTCTTACTAATTTTGCACTGCAATCGGATAGTAGCGCAGTTGGTAGCGCACTACGTTCGGGACGTAGGGGTCGGGCGTTCGAGTCGCCTCTATCCGACATACTTGAGGTAGGCTTCTGCTCTGTGAGAAGTTTACCTCAATTTGTTTTTATGCGGTGGTGAAGTGTTGCGTTTATCGCCCTATCTTTTGTGGGGGGCAGAGGGTGGCGAGTGCTTGTGTTTGCCCTTGTTTTTGTGTGAATTTTATGACTTGCGTAAACGCTTGTATATTAGGCAGTTAAAATGGGGTCTAAAGTAGTGAAAATTATTAGTAACATATTTTAAAAAAGGTTACTAATAATTTTTTTTTTCTTACTAATAATTTTTACTACAATAGGTTTAGTTTTTTCGAGGTCGAATTTGGGGTGCGAAATGTCTTATTTTCGGCCTCCGAAATTACCTGAATTTGGCTGTTTTTCGCTTCAGTTCCCACGCTTGAATGATGCCCCTCGTTGCGAGGTAAACAAGGAAGGCGGTCCACAAGGCGCCGTTCCCCCAATGTGGTGAGAGCAGCAGGTGGAGCAGGAAGAAGGCGAGCGAGGCGATAGCAAGGGCGCGCAGCATGCCTGAGGTGATGAAAGCGATGCCGATAAAGATGCCGTCGAGCAGGAATGCTGCAAAGCTCACGATGGGTATGAGCGCCACGAGCGGGAGGTATGTCGTGGCGCAGCGGATAACGCTTGTCTCGTCGGTGAGTAGTGAAAGTAGCTGTATGCCAGTTGTGTAGTAGAGCGTGGAGGTGATGCCTGCCAGCGCTACTCCCCAAAGAAAGAGTTGGCGCACCGTGCGCTTAAAATCCTCTGCCTTCATGCCGCCAAACGCCTTTCCGCAAAGGGCTTCTCCGGCATAAGCGAAGCCGTCCATAAAGTAGCTGAAGAGCAGGAAGAACTGCATCAGCAGGGCGTTGGCGGCAAGGGTGAGATCGCCTTGGCGCGCACCGGCAAAGGTGAAGTAAGTGGTGACGGCAAGTAGGCAGAGTGTGCGCAGGAAGATGTCGCGGTTCATGCGCAGGAAGCTGGTGTCGAGCAAGCTACGTCTGCCCAGTGCGGTGCGTAAGGCGGTGAGCGTAGGCAGGGGGCGGAAGCGCAGGATGAGGCATGCTGCAAGTATCAGACCTGAATATTGCGCCACGAGGGTGCCCGTAGCTACGCCTTCGATGGTCCAATGTAGTCCAAATACTAACAGGCAACTGACAAAGATATTGATGAGGTTTTGCACCACGGCGATGATGAGGGGGAAGGTGGCATTTTGCATGCCGATAAACCACCCGTTCATGCCGCTGAGGCACAACACGGCGGGCGCGCCCCATATCAGGATGCGGAAGTATGTGGCGGCGAGGCGTTTAACTTCTGCTGTGCCCTCTACAAGTGAGAGTGTGGCGTGAAGCAGGGGTTTTTGCAAGAGCAGGAGTAGGGTGGCGATGAGCAATGCCCATGCCATGGAGCGTGTGAGTATGGCAAAGCAACGCTCGCGGTTTTCTTCTCCCACGGCTTGTGCGGTAAGTCCGCCGGTAGACATTCTCAGAAAACCAAATCCCCAATAGGCCATGCTCATAAGGGTGGTGCCCAGGGCGATTGCACCGATGTATGCCGCACTGCCTAAGTGCCCTACGATGGCGGTATCAATCAGGCCGAGCAAGGGGATTGTGATGTTTGTCAGGATGCTGGGCAGCGCTATTTTGAGGATGGATTTGTTCATGGACGGTGATAAAGACAAGCGCGCAAGGGGAGAAAGTTGTCGCCGTCCCCTTGCGCTACTCATTATAATATATAAGCGATTTCTTTAAAGGCAAATTTGCGGAGCGTGCCCTCAGTAGTTTCCACGACAAGCCGACCTGTGGGTTCGACATCCTGGATGCGCCCCTCAAAAATGCCGGTTTCATCGCGGAATTTCGCCCATTCGTTACGGCGGTAGAGGTGTTGAAGATAGGATTTGTGGATGGCGGAGAAATTCTGCCGTTCCAAGTGCTGATAGTAGGATTGGAAGCGTTGTAGGAAGGCTTCGAGTACCGTTTCTCTGCACACCTCTTCTCCTAAAATCTGGTAGAGCGACACGGGATTGGGAGCATCGCTAAGGAAAGTCTGTTGGTTGATGTTCAAACCGATACCTACGATGGTTTGCGAGAGCGTTGCGCCCTGCAAGGTGTGCTCCAAGAGCATGCCACTCACCTTACGGTCGGCAAAATAAATATCGTTCGGCCATTTAATCGTGAACCCGTCGCTATAAGTATTGAGGGTTTCCACCAAGGCTAAGGCACAGATTTCGGAAAGGTAGAATTGCTCCTGTGGATGTAGGAATGTGGGGCGCAGGAGTAAGCCTAACAGCAAATTCTTTCCTTTTGCGCTCTCCCAGGAAGTACCCTTCTGCCCACGACCTGCCGTTTGGAAGTCCGCAGTTACCACAATAAAAGAATCCTCGCACGCCGAAAGTTCCGGACGTGCGAGGTATTGCATTGTAGAATCTACTGTGTCAAGATGGATATGGTGCATATCTTTCACCTTTAACCCTTCACCTTTAACCTTATCTTTAGCTCAACCCAATAATTTCGCCATTCACGTAATCAATGCGGTTCGCCTGAGGAGACTTGGGCAGACCCGGCATACGGATAATGTCGCCTGCGAGCGCCACAATCATTTCGGCACCAGCGTTTAAGACTACGTCGCGAATCTGAATGGCAAAGCCATCCGCAGCGCCGTACTTCGTTTGGTCGGCAGAGAATGAGAACTGTGTCTTTGCGATACAAACGGGGAAGGAAGCCATGCCGTGTTGTTCAGCCAACTTAATGCGGTTCAACGCAGGTGTTGCGAAGCTTACAGAAGCCGCACCATAGATTTCACGACAC
>JAGBYW010000026.1 GCA_017628555.1 Bacteroidaceae bacterium
ATAACTTCTTGCGCTAACGATGTTAGAGCACAGAAACAAAAGATAATTAAGGAGAATCTTTTATTCTTACCCATTTTGTGAAATAAAGATTAACCTTTCGAAACCCTAAAAGGTAATTAATGATTTGATGGTCAACAAACTACACACAAAAAGCGTGGGTTTCCACTTCTACTCGTCTGCTGATATGGCCCTAGGAAAGCCAGAGAAGTTGACGAATAGAGTGTTTGACCACGCTGGTATATTATATCCCCAAAAGTGTGTTAGAGGGCATATTAACCCTCTCACACACACCGGATACATTTATAGCATACCCGTAGCATTCACTTCAAACATTGCCATTGACTTCTCTGATGGAATTTCCTAGGTTCTATCAGCCAATTGACAAAGCATCAATGACGCTTTTACATAATGTAGTGTCCTACGTCTATATCATTTTACTTGAGATAAAACAATCCGATAGGACTATGCAAAAGTACAACATTTATGGTTAATAGAGAAGTAAATTTATAAAAATATAAGTATCACCTTTTATGTATTAGGATATATAAGCGAAAAATTACTTTGCACATTACTAGTCACCTCTAAGATTCAGACTATAAAGAAAGGTAATAGATAGTTGTTTGTATCCGCTTAACACACAACGATATAGAGTGTATTCCATATAGGTTTCCACAAATTCGACTTTTTCTACAAAAGAAAAAAGTTAAGCAATATTCATAAAAACAAATTGGGAGATAAAACAAAATATCTGGGAGATGGTTTATTTATCTCCCAGATATTTTTTGTTAAGTCGGCTGCGCTATGAAGCAACAGACCTTTGTATGTAATTACACGAAAATATTATGCCTCTTCTTCCAACTCTGTGCTGAAAATCATAGTTGTAGCACCGATGGTGATAATATCGCCCGACTCTAAGCGCACTTGTTCCTTGAGTCCAACGAGCGTATTGTGCACAAACGTACCTGTATTTGAGGGTGCATCGCGCACGGTGAAGACGAGTTCACCATTCTTTTTCTCACGCACGTTTACAATGCAGTGCGTAGTATCAACACTGGGGTCAACAGTCTTGATGGGCGTATTAGCCTTCGTACCCTTAACCCCTCTGCCCACGACATTATCCCCCAAATAGAGAGGGAGCACTTGCTTGAAGTGGAAGGCATTTTCAATCACGGTGAGCCATCCCAACACGGGCGCTTCTTCCTCTACCTCTTCCTCAACAGGCTTCGGCATTGGGATGCGCAATTTGAATTGCTTGTGACATTCGGGACATTCAAACACCAGACTGCGACCTGGTTCGTATTGTGTTTCGTCAAAAAGGATAGCCTCATCACATTTTGGGCAACGTATTCTCTTCATGATATGAATTATTCTTTAGGGTAAGTATTCAAAATAGGGTTCGCACTACTCCAATCATCCACCTACGGGAAAGGCGTAGCTCTTATAAAGCGAAAGGCTGCGTCAAAAGTGAGATTTGACACAGCCTCAAGGCTTTAACTTTATTTTCGTAGCACCCACGCTTGCTCAAATCCGCCACGCTCATTGCGATAAGTGCGTAACGCCTCTGTAGCTGCTCCCGCCGTAGGATAACCTCCGACAATCACGCGCAGGACGTCATTCTTTACAAAAATTTCTACTCCGCTAATGCCACTCTCTTGGAGTTCTGCCACCAACGCTTCTGCGTTCTTACGAGGAATGCAACTGCAAACCACCAACGTAAAGCGTGCTGGAACTGCAGGTGCTTCAACGGTTTCAGCGGGAAGTTCAACAGTTTCAGCGTGAGCAGGAGTCGGAGCAACTTCTTCCGACACGGCAACCTCTGCCTCTGTTTCCGCCACCACTTCTTCTACCTCATCAGCAAAAGTTGTAGCAGGAACGAGCAGGGGATGCGGTTTTTCTTCTGCCGAAGCAAAGAGTTGCGCACTGAAAAGCGCAGCTTGCTTCACGCCAGCCTCTGTAGTATTGCTTACAGGCACTGACCACGCAAAGAAACATACAACCATCACCACGGCAGCAGCAACATAGTTCACCACTTCGCGACTGATGCGGATGGTGTAGTGCGTAGCCGAACGCTCAAGGAATTTCGCAGGACGCACTTCCTCAAGGCGTGTTTCCTCAACCTTGTCTTCAACCACCTCTTCCTCCTTGCGAACGATGAATGCATCCAATCCGTACAACTCAGGCGAAACTACGCCTGCCTCGCAGGGTTGAAATTCATACATTCCGCTCAGCGTGAGCGTGAAAACGCCGATGCCACCCAATTCATACGAACCAGTAGCATGGAGTTCTGCTTTCACCTCAGCCACAGCCGCTGCAATTTGTTGCAACGCCTCAAGATAACCAATGCCATAGGCGTTCATGTACGACTGCGCCAAAAGGCCGTCGTTCAACTTCAAGCATCCGTTAAACCCAACGCTACGGTAGGGAGGCAAGAACAAACCTTCGTCTTCAACATAGCGCGCGGAAACCTGCTGCGTAACGAATCCGCCGAAGTCGGGAACGATTACGCAGTCGTGCTTCAAGAGCAAGCTTTCGATATGTCGAGCTAATGCAATCACGCTATAGAGTTAAAGGAATGATAATCAGAGAGAAGACAAATCGCCCCTATATTAAGGGCGAAATTATAGTGCAAAAGTAGTAAAATTTGTTTAATCCGACAACCTGTTTTACCCCCTTTTTCTTTACAAAATTTTACAAAAAATCGTAACCATACAGACAGACAGCAAGTTACATTTTTTAGGAAAAATTGCAGTCCTCAAAATCTCCCTTGCTTGAGCACGGAAATTTTGCAAACCACTTTTGCTGAAAAATATTAGTAATGTATTTTAAAATAGGTTACTAATAATTTAAATTATGTTACTAATAATTTTCACTAAAATAGATACACTAATTACCAACTGATATTCAAGCACTTACATACACAATAAAAAACACGCATCCAATTCACAAAAAACGATTTTAAGCATCAACCTTTCGCCATACGCCGTTTTTTTGATAAGTTTGCAGTATAGAATCCCCTACTCTGTTTACAACCATGTCTACACACTACGACTTGATTACTATTGTTGGCCCTACGGCATCGGGCAAAACGAAATTTGCCACTGCTTTGGCACGACTTATCGACGCTGAAATTATCAGCGCTGACTCGCGCCAGGTTTATCGCCGCATGGACTTGGGAACGGGTAAGGATTTGGCGGATTATACGGCGGTTGACGGCACACAGATTCCCTACCACTTGATAGACATTGCCGAACCCGGCACAAAGTATAATGTGTTTGAGTTTCAACGCGACTTCCTTACGGCATACGAGGGCATTCGCCGCCGTGGCAAGCGCGTCATTGTCTGCGGGGGCACAGGACTTTATGTAGAAAGCATCCTGCGCGCTTATCGATTGAGTCCCGTTCCGCAGAATGATGAACTCCGTAAACAGCTGGAGGGCAAAACGCTTGAGGAACTCACCGCCATACTCAAGACTTATAAGGCACAACTCCACAACACCACTGATGTGGACACCGCTCAGCGCGCCATCCGTGCCATTGAGATTGAGGAGTATTACAAAAACGAGCCCAAAGAAGAGCGCCCCTTCCCCGCACTGAGCAGTCTCACGCTGGGAATTGACGTAGACCGCGTAGTGCGCCGCGAGCGCATCAGCAACCGCCTGCGCCAACGCCTTGAAGAAGGCATGCTTGACGAAATCCGCGCCCTGCTCAACGAAGGAATTTCGGCAGAAGACCTTATTTATTACGGTCTCGAGTATAAGTTCTTAACGCAACACGTCATTGGCGAACTATCCTTTGAAGAAATGTACCGCCAACTCGAAATTGCTATTCACCAATTCGCCAAGCGCCAAATGACATGGTTCAGAGGTATGGAAAAGCGAGGCACGCCCATACGCTGGGTGAGCAACACGGCGGAAACCATACACGCCATCGCCCAAGAAATCCTCTCAGATAATTAACCCCTCTCCCCGCAATTACTCGACTACATGAACAAACGCCTGCTTCAAACGCTCCTTTTACTCACGCTCCTTGCGTGGGGAGTATTGGCATGCTCTAAATTAGAGGAAGAAGGGGCTGACTCGCCCAACGCGGAGCGCCCCGAGGGAGGTCCGAACTATGACAATAATAGTAGTTCAGACACGCTCACGGTAATGCAAGCACTTCAAGCACAGACCGATGAGAGAGTCTTGATTAAAGGTTACATCGTGGGGTACGTGGATGGCACAACAATAAGCAAGGCAAAATTTTCAACGCCTACTGAGAAGGCAAACACTAATTTAATCATAGCGGACAGCAAGACGGAAACCGATTACACGCGCTGCTTCCCCATACAACTCAAGAGTGGCACAGAGGAGCACTTCGTTTTCAACCTCTATCTCAATCCCCAACTGCTGGGGCAGGCAGTCGTTGCCCAAGGAGTCATTACCACTTACTTTAAAGTAAACGGATTTAAGCATCCCAACTTCTGGATTGACGAACTTGAGGAAACTGGAGGTCCAACACCTCCCGAAGAAGGAACTCCTCCCACAGAACCTGAAACCCCACCCACTCCCGCAAGCGAAACTCCCACCCTTGACCACACTCCGCAAGCAAATATTTATGGCAGATAACTCTAAATCTTTCTCAAAATGGGGACTCATCTACAGCCCCAACCCTTCCCGACGTTGCAAGCGCCGTTGGAAGAAGATACTTCAGGCTTTGAAAGAAGCGGGGCAGCCTTTTGACTTCGTGCAGAGCGAGGGCGAGGGATCTGTAGAACGCCTGGCGGCGATGATGACTCAAAACGGGTATAAGACCATTATTGTTGTAGGCGGAGATGCGGCCCTCAATGAAACCATCAATGGTATTATGCACACAGCGTCTCCCACTGGAGTGCACCCAGCACTTGGTATCATCCCTAACGGTTATGCCAACGACTTTGCGCATTATTGGGACTACCATACAGACGACATTGAAGACACGATTGCGCGCCTGCAACGTGGCACAAGGCGTCGTATTGACGTGGGAGTCGTAGCAGAAGCGGCAGACACTGACTCACGCCACTATTTCTTAAACTGCCTCAACATAGGAGTCGTGGCAAATATCATTCACCTAAAGCGCACGAACCGCAATTTCTGGATCTCACGCATGTTGGCAGATGCCCTGTCCGCCTTGCAGTTAATCTTTAAGCGCAAAAGGTTTAGCATGAAGTTCAAGGTAAATTTTGAGACACACGAAAAGGAACTTACCACTATTTGCATAGGTTCGGCACACGGTTACGGGCAGACGCCCAGTGCCGTACCCTACAACGGAATGCTCGACATCTCCGCTGTAGCACAAGCCCCGTTTACCAAGACGCTCAACGGACTTTGGTTGCTCTTCACCAATCGTTTTCTATCCTACAATAGCGTAAAATTCTGGCGCACAAAAGGCATTGAAATTTTAGAAACCCACAATGCCCCCATCGCCCTCGACGGACGCATCCACCTTACCGACGCAACACATATCAGCATAGGAATACTGCCTGAAGAAATTGAGTTTCTGGTGTGACTGTGGCGTACGCAACGACGCATTTTCTCTATCAATGAAACGAGTGACCATTTCCGTTTTCACAACGAGAATGGTCACTCTTTATTTAGGATTTCCTCTTTGTCGTATTTACTTCAATCGCCTCAAAGAATCCTTTGCATATTCTATCTCTTTTTTCCAACCTTCAATGCGGCGAGCGTGCGTCGCTGCCGCGTCAATCTTGTTCTTACGATATCCAGCTTTTGAAGAAGGACTGGAGGCGCTCTTTATTAAGTAAGCGTAACGCTCATTGTCGCGCTTCTTGTCCTGCTTTTCTCGGTCAATCCTGGCACGCAATTCAACAATCTTTTTCTTGTAATATTCTTTGCTCATAATAGTTACAATTAAACTGTTAACAAGTACCTACATTATACTTTAACTTAAGTTTAAGAAGATCCAATAACTTTGCGAAATCAGAGGGTTTACCATTAACCATAGTGGGCCAGTTGCCACAAAGCACCACCTTCTTATCCGCCAACTGAATTGTAGGTACATCGGGCGAACTTCCAAAGAAACCAACTGTACCTCTTTCTTTCAACTTAATTAAATACTCTTCGTAATCCAGAAACACAGAGTCCATACTTCGTTTGAATGCAAACGCCTCCTTCAACTGTTCGTGAGTAGTTCCAGGATGTTCGGAAAGATAATACGCAACTACATCATTCACAAATTCCTTTTTCTTGGTATATACCTTGCCGTTAAATTGGTAAGAGGATGTGTCTCGATTAAATTTCGTCTCCTTCTTGATAGGACCGTCAAATGCCTTAAGATTGGTGACAGCAGACATTTCCAATACAGAAGAGACAATTTCGCCCAGTTGTTCGTCATTACCAATAATCTGAGCAATTTTGTTAAACAGCGATGAGATACTAAAGGCACGGTTTGCAAGATATGTTTCCTTCTGACACATACGATACACCACCTTCTCCCAATCTTCATCAAATTCTTCTATGGAATTGAGCGTATCAAGTTCTGCCTCTGTAAGTGTTCTCAACTTAAGTTTCGATGCAATTTTTTCATTCCATGACTTAAAGTCAGGAGCCTCTGTCAACTGATTGTAAATATAAGGATAAGCAATCTGCATACACACCAAAGAGTAGTTGAGTACCTTCAAATGCTGTTCTTGAATAGTTTCTCCTTCCGCTGTATGCTGCATCTCGTTGATGATGGAGATTAAAGCTAAAGTATTAGTTAGGCGCTTCAATGAGCGAGGATTACTTCCTACAGAAAGGCGATTGATTTCAGACTAGTCCTCTGCTAATGCAGGATTGTTGAGTTCACTTTCAGTAAAGAACTCAATTTTACGGAGTGCATCTACAAGGAACGTATCTACATTGTATGAAGCCACTGGCATTGAGAAGGGCAACTGAATTATCTTATCAAAGAAAGAGCGG
>JAGBYW010000027.1 GCA_017628555.1 Bacteroidaceae bacterium
GTAACATATTTTAAATTATCTTACTAATAATTTTTTTTAGGTTACTAATAATTTTCACGAAAATAGATATAGTTTTTACAGCAACGGTTTTGGGGGTGACGAGGGCGGATTTTGGGGTGCAAAAATGGACTATTTTTGTAAGATTTTGCCCTTAAAATCTGCACAAAAATGAGCGTTGAATTTTTCAAATAGCGGGAATCGGCGGGGCGGTACTGGCGAAAAGAAAAGAATTGGGCGCCGTGTTTTATCTTTTCCGCAAAAAACGAACGCCCATTTTACAATAAAATTGTAACTTTGGGCAAACTTTACTCTTGACTCAACTAAACTAACGAAACGCTGTTTATGTATCTGACACTTACCGCCGAAAACATTGTGTTGCTGGGGTCGATTCTCATCTTTGTGAGCATCCTGTTCAGCAAGACCAGTTACCGCTTCGGAGTTCCCACCCTGCTGTTGTTTCTCGTTGTAGGGATGCTCTTCGGTAGCGACGGATTGGGTTTGCAATTCCACAATGCCTCAACGGCACAGTTTATCGGTATGCTCGCCTTGAGTATCATCCTCTTCACGGGGGGTATGGACACGAAGATTTCCGACATCCGCCCGATTATGCGCGAGGGGTTGATTCTTTCTACGGTGGGTGTGTTACTTACCACACTCTTCACGGGCGCTTTTGCTTGGGCATTGACCACCTTCACGCCCATGGGCATCGAACTTTCTTTCCTGACCGCGCTGCTCTTGGCAGCAACCATGTCGTCTACGGACTCTGCCTCGGTGTTTAACCTGTTGCGCTCACAACAGATGCAGTTGAAGCACAATCTGAAACCTATGCTGGAGTTGGAAAGCGGTTCAAACGACCCCATGGCGTACTTGCTGGTGATTGTGTTGATTCAAGTGATTGGTGCTCCCGAAAGTTGGAGTCTTGGAACCATCATCCGCGACCTTGTCGTACAGTTTGCCGCTGGTATCTTCGTGGGTTACGCCGTAGGTAAAGGCAGCGCGTGGCTTATCAACCGCATCAACCTCAATACGCAGTCGATGTATTCCGTGTTGTTACTCTCGCTCGTGTTTATCTCATTCACGCTCACGGAATTGCTTCACGGAAACAGTTATTTGGCAGTATATATCTCGGGACTCGTACTGGGGAACGAAAAACTCACCAACCGCAAGGAGATGAACACCTTTATGGACGGGCTTACATGGTTGGCGCAAATCGTGATGTTCCTCTCGCTCGGACTTTTGGTAAACCCCTTAGAGATTATTGACGTGGCGCTCGTGGCGCTCTGCATCGGGCTGTTTATGATGTTCGTAGCGCGCCCGCTTACGGTATTCCTGTGCTTGGCGCCCTTCCGCGAATTACCCACAAAGGCACGCCTGTTTGTGTCGTGGGTAGGTCTGCGCGGTGCCGTGCCCATCATCTTCGCCACTTACCCCATCCTTGCCGAAATTCCTGGGGCACGCACGTTGTTTAACATTGTCTTTTTCATCACCCTCCTATCCCTAATCATGCAGGGAATGAGTATTTCGTGGGTAGCAAGAAAGTTTAACCTCGACCTGCCTATTGAAAAAGAGGGCAACGAATTTGGCGTTGAACTTCCTGAAGAACTTGACGCGCAGTTGTCAGACTATGTTGTCACAGAGTCTATGCTCAAAAACGGCAACCGCCTGATGGATATGAACCTCCCCGACTCTACCCTCGTCATCATGGTGAAGCGCGGTGAAGAGTATATTGTGCCCAACGGACAATTAGAGTTGAAGGTGGGCGACGCACTCCTGTTTGTGTCTAAGGAAGAGTTGGCGTTTTAATTAAGGTTGTAGGTTATAAGGTTTTGAGGTTTTAAGGATCATGCGGGGTTGAATGCTCCACATATCTCCGACCTTAAAGACCTTAAAGACTCTAAAGACCTTAAAGACCTTTCCCCTAAAAGCCTTAAACCCTTACAACCTCATAACCTTAAACCTTAAAACCTTTCCCACTAATGATTATCTGGTCTCCCTCTGAAATAGCGCTCGAATTAGGTCCCATTGCCTTGCGCTGGTACTCCTTGCTTTGGGGTATTGGTTTGGCGTTGGCATACTTTGTAGTGTATAAACTTTACCGCCATCAGAAGCTGACGCAAGCGCAGTTTGACCCGCTCTTCCTCTACTGCTTCTTCGGCATCTTGATTGGGGCACGCTTGGGCCACTGCCTGCTTTACGAACCTGGTTATTACCTTTCGCACATCACGGAAATGGTGTTGCCCATCCGCACGATGCCCGACGGTAGCACAAAGTTCATTGGTTACGCCGGACTTGCCTCTCACGGGGGAACGATTGGCGTTATCGTGGCGCTTATGCTTTACGCCCGCAAGACGAAGGTAAAGTTTCTGCACGCCCTTGATAATATTTCGATTGCCACTCCCCTTACGGCGGGATGCATCCGCCTTGGAAACTTGATGAATTCCGAAATTGTGGGTAAGGCAACGGGTTCGGATTGGGGCTTTGTATTTGCCACAAACGGAGAGGCTTTCCCGCGCCACCCCGGACAACTTTATGAGGCGATTGCCTACTTCCTCCTGTTCCCCCTCCTACTCTTGCTTTACAAAAAGGCGCCGCAACGCGTCGGCACGGGTTACTTCTTCGGCACGGCAATACTTTGCATCTTCACTTGCCGCTTCTTTATCGAACTTTGCAAGGAGGTGCAAGAACCTTGGGAACTCCAAATGCAAGATATGATTGGCATCAACCAGGGACAGTTGCTCAGCATTCCCTTCATCCTGCTGGGTGGCTACCTTGTGTGGCGCAGCGTGAGAAAAAAGTCTTAATTTTTCGCCCTGAAATCCCACAAAAATAGGGGTGAATTAGACCCCCAAAAAACTATACCTATTTTCGTGAAAATTATTAGTAACCTAAAAAAAATTATTAGTAACATAATTTAAAATACATTACTAATAATTTTCACCCCTATACACCCCCTATCCCGCACAT
Source organism: Bacteroidaceae bacterium (assembly GCA_017628555.1). Taxonomy (GTDB): domain Bacteria; phylum Bacteroidota; class Bacteroidia; order Bacteroidales; family Bacteroidaceae; genus Alloprevotella. Next base: position 2,965 of record JAGBYW010000027.1, read on the forward strand.
CGGTTATCTACCTCAAAATCACTCGTTTAATGAACATCCTCTTAGTCAATACATCTTCCGCTACAGGGGGCGCCGCGATAGCTGCCCGACGCTTGATGAATGCGCTTGAAAAAAATGGCGCAACGGTCAAGATGCTCGTGCGCGACAAAGATGATGACGACCCCAGAGTGATTGCCCTGCCCCCGTCTTTCCTGTTGAAGGCAAAATTCGTGGCGGAGCGTGCTGAGATTTTCTTGGAGAACAGGTGTAAGAAGCACCGCTTGTTTGAGGTTGACCATGCGGCACACGGCACAGACATTACAAAACTCCCTTGCTTCAAGGAGGCGGACGTTATTCACCTACATTGGGTGAACCAAGGCATGCTTTCGATGGAGGACATCGGAAAGATTCTTCGCAGTGGCAAGGAAGTGTGGTGGACACTCCACGATATGTGGCCCTTCACGGGAATCTGCCACCACGCACGCCAATGTGAGGGGTGGAAACACGAATGTGGCAACTGCCGCCTGCTCATCAATAATGGGAGCAAGGGCGACCTTTCCTACCGCACCTTTAAGAAGAAGCAGAAGGTCTATGCCCAGGGAAAGATTCGCGTAGTGGCGTGCTCCAACTGGTTAGCTGAATTGGCGCGTAAGGCACCCCTCTTCAAGAACTTCACCGTTGAGAGCATCCCCAACCCTATTGACACCACCTTCTATACTCCTGGCGATAAGATTGCGGCACGCAAACGCCTCGGTTTGCCACTCAATAAAAAGTTACTCCTCTTTGTGGCGTACCGCGCTACGGATCGCAACAAGGGCATCTATTACTTGGGCGACGCACTCACAAATATTCAGGAGCGCAACGCTGATTTTGCCGCACAATTAGGACTCATTATCGTCGGACGCGAAGCCGAGGCTGCCACCGTGGGAATCCCTTGCGAATGTTTCCCACAAGGGTATATCACAGATGCCGAAAAGATGCTCCTGTGCTACCAAGCGGCTGACCTCTTAGTGATGCCCACGCTACAGGATAACCTTCCCAACACCATTGCCGAGGCTATGGCATGCGGCACTCCCTGTGTGGGATTCCGCGTAGGCGGTTTGCCGCAAATGATTGCCCACCGTCGCAACGGATACCTCGCACGCTATCTCGATGCTGCCGACTTTGCCGATGGCATTCTCGAAACGGCATTCTCAGACGGGTATCAAAACTACGCCAACGACGCTCGCAAAGTTGCAACAGAGTCGTACGCCGAAAAAGTTATTGCCGAGCGTTTCCTAAAATCCTCTCCAGATTCTAAATAACCCCTATAGAAATGCAAACAGACAACCCTCCGTCGAGCACGACGGAACCGCTTAAATTTACCATTGCTACGGTAACATTTAACGCTACAACGCTCATTGAGCGCACTATTAAAAGTGTGGAAGAACAGGACTACCCTTATGTAGAACACCTCATCGTCGACGGCAACTCCCGCGACAACACACTTGAACATATTCATCACTACCAGGAGCGTAACAGTATCGCCGCCGTGCCCCACGAAATCACGTGCATCTCTGAGCCCGACCACGGACTTTACGATGCCATGAACAAGGCACTACAGATGGCTACGGGCGACTATATCCTGTTCCTCAACGCTGGCGACAAGCTCCACAGCGCAACCCTTCTGAGCGAACTCGCTTCGCAAATCAAGGAGGAGCGCCCCGCGGTAATTTTCGGACGTACGGACTTAGTGGATGCGGATGAGAAGTATATTGGTCCGCGCCGCCTTTCTCCGCCCAAAGAACTCACTTGGAAGTCGTTTAAGCACGGCATGCTAGTGTGTCATCAGGCATTCTTTGCCCACAAACACGTATTCCGCAGCGTCAAATACAACTTGAAATACCGCTTCTCTGCCGACTTCGATTGGTGCATCCGCATCCTGAAAGAAGCAGCTCGCCTTGAGCGCTCCACACACGACGCTCAGTGCGTCATCAGTGACTATCTGAACGAAGGAATGACCACGAAGAACCACAAGAAGTCGCTCCTCGAGCGCTTCCGAATCATGTGGCGCCACTACGGTGCGGTATCTACCATCGGGCATCACTTGTGGTTCGTCGTTCGCAAACCTTAACGACATGGAAGCGCTTTATCAATCTATGGCAGCGCTCTGTGCGCGCCGCGAATACTGCTGTGCGGACATTACGGAGAAACTTCGCAAGAAGGGCATCACTCCCGAAGAAGCCGAAGTGCTGATTGACCGCCTTATCGACGAAGGTTATATCAATGAGGGCAGATATGCCCGCGCCTTTGTGCACGACAAGACCCTCTACAACGGTTGGGGGCGCATCAAGACGGCACAGCAGTTGCGCGCCAAGGGCATCTGCAACGCCTATATCAACGAGGCGATGACCTGCATTACAGAGGAGCAGTATGCCGAGGTGTTTCACAAAGTGTTGCAGGCAAAAAGACGCAGCATCAAGGGAGATACCGACTACGAGGTGCGCCAGAAGTTGGCACGAAGCCTCATCGCCCGCGGATTTGAACCCTCCTACGTGTTCAATCATCTTGATTTAGAAAACTTTGAAGAGTAGAGCGTTCGCTCCCTTCTTCTCAACTATAAACCCTAACACTTATAACAGCTATGTTGACAATTTACAATACCCTTACTCGTAAGAAAGAAGAATTTAAGCCTATCAATCCGGGCCACGTAGGCATGTATGTTTGCGGACCTACGGTATATGGTGATGCACACCTCGGACATGCGCGTCCCGCAATCACTTTTGACCTCCTTTTCCGCTACTTGAAGCACCAGGGTTATAAGGTGCGCTACGTGCGTAATATTACTGACGTGGGCCACCTCGAACATGATGCCGACGAGGGCGAAGATAAAATTGCTAAGAAGGCTCGCCTTGAACAGTTGGAGCCTATGGAAGTGGCGCAACACTATACGAACCGCTTCAATGAGGCGATGGCGAAGCTCGGTGTGCTTCGTCCCAGCATCGAACCCCATGCTACGGGTCACATTATCGAACAGGAGCAGCTCGTGCAGCAAATCCTGGACAACGGTTTTGCTTACGAGAGCAACGGTTCGGTATATTTCGACGTAGTTAAGTATAACGAAAAGCACGGCTACGGCATTCTTTCGGGTCGTAACTTGGATGACGTGAAGGATGCCTCACGCGAACTCGACGGTGTGGGAGAAAAGCGCAACCAAGTGGACTTCGCGCTTTGGAAGAAGGCACAACCCGAGCACATCATGCGCTGGCCCTCGCCCTGGGGTGACGGTTTCCCCGGCTGGCACTGCGAATGTACGGCAATGGGTCGCAAATACCTCGGCGAACAGTTCGATATTCACGGCGGAGGTATGGACTTAGTGTTCCCCCACCACGAATGCGAAATCGCACAGGCGGTAGCGTCGCAAGGCAAACCCATGGTGAACTATTGGATGCACAACAATATGATTACCATTGCGGGTAAGAAGATGGGTAAGTCCTACAACAACTTCATCACTCTCGATGAATTCTTCACAGGTAACCATCCCTTGCTCGAACAAGCCTACACGCCGATGACCATCCGCTTCTTCATCCTCCAGGCGCACTACCGCTCTACCGTAGACTTCTCTAACGAAGCCCTCCAAGCCGCTAAGAAGGGACTCGACCGCCTACTCCAAGCGATTAAGGAACTTGACCGCATCGAAGCAAGTAAGGACGGCGCCGTGAAGATGGACTTTGTAGAAGAACTCAAGCAGAAGTGCTACGACGCGCTTAACGACGACCTCAATTCTCCCATCCTCATCAGCCACCTCTTTGATGCGTGCCGCGTCATCAACCAGATTGTGGATAAGAAGCAAACGATTGCCGCCGACGCCTTGGAAGCACTCCGCACGCTCTTCCACACCTTTGCCTTTGACATCCTCGGTCTCACCTCTGAAGCCGACGGAAATGCTGAACGCGAAGCAGCTTTTGGCAAGGCAATAGACTTGCTCCTCGACATCCGCGCTACCGCAAAGGCGAATAAAGACTGGGCGACTTCCGACAAAGTGCGCAACGAACTTGCCGCCCTCGGATTTGAAGTTAAGGATACTAAGGACGGCGCTACTTGGCGCTTGAATAAGTAATTAAGGTATTAAGGTTATAAGGTCGCTTCGCTTTAAGGTTTTAAGGACTGTGCAAACGGAATGGCGAAGCGACTTTTTCCTAATAACCTAAGTTCTTACGACCTAAAAACCTTTAACCTAAAAACCTTAAAACCTAAAAGCGAAGCGACCTCATACTCTAATTTTATGAACAACTTACCCGTAGTCACCAAATACCTGTTGCTGACCAACATTGTAGTATTTCTGTTGCAGGAGGTAGTAAAGCAATGGGGCATCGACCTTGTGGCGCTCTTTGGGCTCCACTTTTTCTTGGCCGACAACTTCCAGTTGCACCAACTCTTCACCTACATGTTCCTCCACGCAAACTTGTCGCACATTTTCTTCAACATGTTTGCGCTCTGGATGTTCGGTCGCTTGATTGAATCTACCCTTGGCGCCCGCCACTACCTTATTTACTACATCGTTTGTGGCGTGGGCGCAGGGTTGTGTCAGGAACTGTTTCAGTACGGAGAGTATTGGATGGAAGGACTTGCCGACTTCGAACGCGTACGCACCCCCGAAGGCATTTACCCCATGGGAGAATTTCTCAATTATTGGCGCACGGTGGGCGCATCTGGGGCAGTCTACGGCATCCTGCTTGCCTTTGGGTTCATCTATCCCAACCACCGCATCATGCTGCTCATTCCGCCCATCCCGATGAAGGCAAAATACTTCGTCATTGGTTATGCCGCGATAGAACTCTACTCTTCGTTCTCCGTAAACGATAACGTAGCCCACTTTGCCCACCTTGGCGGTATGCTTTTCGGCTTCCTCCTGCTCCTGCGCTGGACGCGTCTGAGCAATCCCAACTCGTGGTGGGAACGCCTGAAGAAGCACTTCACCTCGTCGCGCAAGACGCCGTATAACAAGAACCCCAAGATGAAAGTTTCTCCCGGCGGCGCCTACGAACACCCCCAGCCGGAAACACCCCCTCAGCGCTCGACGGAGCTGGAAGAGAAGCGCCGACGCATTGATGAACTGCTCGACAAAATCAAGAAGTCGGGCTACGAAAGCCTGACCACAGAGGAGAAAAACTTCCTCTTCGACGCCTCAACGCGCAAGTAAACCCCGCGCAAGCCTTCATCTTTTTGATCGCAACACGACAATGGCTAAATCCCCCACCCCCTCTAAGGGAAAGAAAAATACGCCCTCGCGCCTCTACTCCATCGTTGCCAACATCATCACCGGATTTTCGTTGGCAACGGTGTTGCTCTTGTGTCTCTCGGTGGCGAGCGCCTATATCTCGCCTGAGACGGTTCGCCTGCTCTCGCTCGCAGGGCTGGCATTCCCCTTCTTCCTGGGCGGCACGGTATTCATGTTTTTCATCAGCCTGCTCTTCGCGTGGCGCCGCTCATGGATTCCGCTCCTGGGACTGTTACTCTGCGGCCCCACCGTCTACCGTTATTTCCCCATCAACCTACCCTCTCCGGCGCCCAAACAGAGCCTCAAGGTCATGACGTATAACACTGCCGGATTTGGATTGTGGACGGGGGACAACAAAAATAAGAATGACGACGAGGGAAACAACCGCCTTGTGCGCGACATCCTGCGTGAGAACCCCGACATCGTAGGCTATCAAGAGGGCTTCTACGGCAATTCATACACCAAGCACGTTGAACCCATGCTCAAGCGCAACGGTATGTACCACAAGTCGGTGCTGGCTAACGGCAACTACATCGGTTGCATCTCGCGCTACCCCATTCTCGAAACAGATACCATCTGCAAAACCGACGTGCCCAACGCCGTGCTCTTTAAAATAAAACTCTCGAATGCAGATACCCTCCACTTCATCGTGATGCACCTAAAGTCGATGAGTCTGTCTGAAGAAGAGCGCAAGACGTTTAAGGAAAACGTAGACCAACTGCGTGACGATGACGACACCGACTCGCTCAATTACGCCGGACTCTTCCACCTTGCCCGCAAGATTGCTCGCGCCTCCGAACCACGCGCACAACAGGCCGACATCATCGCGAAGTATATTGAGGAAAACAAGCACCGCAACATCATCGTCTGTGGCGACTTCAACGACACCCCCGTGTCGTACACCTACCAGACGATAGCCTCAGCGGGAAACCTTGACGACGCCTTCGTAGAATCGGGCAACGGCCTTGGCCGCACGTTTAACCGCCACGCCATGGTGGTGCGCATCGACCACATCCTTTACGGCGCTGATTATTGGGAACCTCATGCGGCGCACGTACTTAATCGCCCCGACCGTTCCGACCACAATGCCGTAGCCGTCTACCTGCGGCGCAAGCAATAATACCGTCGTCATACACCATAGTGGAGGCAGCCCCAAGATGCGGGTTGCCTCCACTATTTTTTTAATAATCTGGCGCCTCAAACCACCCCAAAAAAACACCGAAACCCATTGCCCGAAAAACTATATCTATTGTAGTAAAAATTATTAGTAACATATTTTAAAAAAGGTTACTAATAATTTTGACCATCTTAACTGCTTGATTTTCAGAGAGTATTTCGAGCGAAAAATTGTGACATTTTTACCCCTCTGAAATTAAAGAAATCGGGAGCGCCACGCATGGTGCTCCCGATTTACAAAACAAAAACATAACAATTATCACACACTTAATTTTTTATACGCTCACGAAGCGCTGTGAAATGATGATGCAAAGTTACGCCTTTACATAATGTGTGACAATCCCTAAATGTTGTGATTTTTAGGGTACTTCTTGTTTACAGATACCTACTTTTAGGGTTTACTACTTGTGCGCTCCACAACACGCCTTGGGGGTTGCGGCACTTATTTCCCACTTTGAGGGCGCAGAAGCATTCCACGTGACGATGGTATTCCCCTGCGAGAGGTGGAAACAAGGGTAACTCACGTTTGCCGTCTGCTGTTCGTTAAACACAGACTGCCCCTCGCGGTCGCTAATCAAGGCAAAGGTGCCCGCCTCTGAGACCTTAGCGGTGGGAAGTATCACCGCGCTTGTAGCCGCAGGTTTACCCATATACACGCGGTGCTGCTCGTTGTAAAGGCGCCAGAGCCCGTCTTCCGTGCGTTGGAGGGTCCAGAGCTGTGCAGCATTGTTTTCGTCAAGCGCTGAGGCGCTGAGACTCGTTGCCGTAGCCTGCAAATACTGATTGTCGGTATACGCCTTGCCACCCTCCAAATAACCGAGGTTGCGCAAGCGGTATTGCTGCCCGTCAATGGGGGCGAAAACCGTCTCTGCAATGCTCTTGTTGAGCTTTGCCACGGCCGTTACCGTCGCACGCTTCTTTGCCGCCTTAGCTGCCTTGTCTACGCCCTTACGCAAGTCCTGGTTGGGCACACCTACCACCTGCTTACACGCCTTTCCCACAAACGCGCTCGCTACCTTCTGGTCTACCACCTTTTCAGCGATGTACGTCTTCGCCAAAGTGGGGTCGTCGCAATACGCATAGGCGCCGTGAGTGATATGCTCGATGGTGTAGTTCTTATAAACGATGGTATAGTCGCGCGCAAAGGTTGACTCCTCGTAAAGGAAGCCCACGGTGTTGTTCTTCTGCAGGGTCATCGTCGTATATGCCGAACCCATCGTGCTGGCTTGGTGACAGCCGTCCCAATTTGCCGCAAAGAGGGCGGGAGTAGCAAAGTCGGTAGCGTAATCCGTAAGTTCCTTATAGAAAATTCCCACATTTCGGCGTCCGCCCGGACCGAAGGGCACCGACTGAAGCGCCAAGTAGGTCTTTACTCCGTCCTGCTTGCGCACAACGGGCACAATCAAGATTTCGCCATTGGTAGAGTTGCCCACAGCTGCCACACCCTTGTTGTCAGCATTCGAGAGCGCCACCGTGCCCCAAGAACCTTCGCCCTTCTTCACGTCGGTGTAGGTGTAAATATTGAAGTAGCGACCCGTGCAACGGCTGGAGAGCAACACGCTACCGTCGGGCAATTCTTCCACCTTGGGTTCGTCGCCACCAGGAGCGGGGCGGTCGTAAATCGTGCCGAGCACCTTCCACGAACCTCCGAAGTCGTCCGAATAAATTACGCGGTTGCCACCGTCGCGTGTCCACATGGAGCAATAAAGTCGGTAGAACTTGCCCACCTTAATGCGACTGCTCTGACAAATCTTGCCCGAGCCGATAAACATTGAGGAAACCGTGGGCTTCTCGCCGTCGAGGAAGAGCGAATAAATATGATCGGTCATTTCTACAATCTCACTCTTCTCCCACTCGCCCGTCTTCTTGTTATACGTCAAGTAGATGCGCGCCACACGATTGACAGAGTCGGCAGAGGTTTGACCGATCTTCGAGGGATTCCAGCGTCCGTGCCAACAAACAGTGCGTCCGCACACCATCATGACCAGCAACTTGTTCTGCTCTCTGTCTGCCACAATCGCAGCATCACCATAGCCCGTAGTCATGTGGTTAGAATTTCCACCCTTACCGTCGGCAATGAAAAACTCTTCGCCCCAGGTCTCGCCATTGTCCTTTGAAATGCGACACTTAATATCTACCTCGCCATAACCTATATCATTGCCACACGGACGATAGTCAGAAATAGCAAAAACATCGCCATTGGGCGCCGCAGCAATAGCGGGAATGCGATAGGGGCGGGCTGACTCAGGATTTGTAATGAAAAGGTTTTGCTGAGGTTCTGCCTCAACGCTGTTTTCTGCCTTCACTACAGTTGTCTGAGTACCTAATCCTGCAAGCAAAAGGAGCGTGAGAAATTTCTTGTTCATAAAAAAATATGGATTTTGTTTGTGTAAAATTTCAGAAGTAATCCAAAATGGTATTCGTTACAAAGTTACACAATACCTTTTGAATTAACCCATTATAACTCCATTATTTAATTTTTCCGCCGTGTGGCTTGTGTCTTTAGCTCCGCCACTTGCTCCGGCAAAAGTTTCTCGCTAAATTTGTAGAGTGGAATTGTGGGCTGTACATCACTCCGCCGTTCTGCAAACTGAAACTGTAACTCCCCCTGCTCTATGAAGACGCTTTATCTGCTTGACGCTTACGCGCTCATCTTCCGTGCATACTACGCCCTCATTCGTGCCCCGCGCATCAACTCTAAGGGCGAAAACACCAGTGCTATTTTCGGATTCATCAACACACTTGAAGACATTCTCAAGTCGATGAACCCCGACTATATTGCCATTGCTTTTGACCCCGCTGGTCCTACCTTTCGCCACGAAGTCTATCCTGAATACAAGGCACAGCGTGAGGCAACGCCCGAAGACATTCGCCGCTCCGTGCCCATCATTAAGGAGGTGATTCGTGCGTATAACATTCCCATACTTGAGGTTATGGGTTACGAGGCCGACGACGTTATTGGCACCGTGGCGAAACACGCTGCCACGCAGGGCTTAGACGTGCGCATGGTGACGCCTGATAAGGACTACGCACAGTTGGTGGAGGAACACATTCTCATGTGCCGCCCGGGCAATGGCGCAAAGGGGATGGAGATTCTCGGACCTGCCGAGGTGTGCGAGAAGTATGGCCTCACGTCTCCCTTGCAGGTTATCGACTACCTCGCACTGACGGGCGACACGGCGGATAATGTGCCTGGTTGTCCCGGAGTAGGGGAGAAGACGGCTACAAAGTTGATTCAGGAATTCGGTTCGGTGGAAAACCTCTTGGCAAACACCGACCAGTTGAAGGGCGCGATGCAGAAGAAGGTGGCGGAAAATGCCGAGAAAATCAGTTTCTCGAAATTCTTGGTGACCATCAAGACGGACGTTCCTATGGACATCGACTTGGAAAGTCTTGTGCGCCACGAACCCGACGCCACTGCCTTGCAACGCATTTTTGAAGAACAGGAATTCCGCGCCTTGAGTCAGCGCCTCTTTGGTACTCCCGCTCCCGCGGCTGAACCCAAGAAACAAGCGACTCCCACACCTGCATCCAACGCTCCCGTGCAACTCGACCTCTTCGGAAATCCCGTAGCGGCGGCTCCCATCCAGCAGGATTTATTTGCACAACCCGAAGCGGAAACACCCACGCAGTTGGACCTCTTTGAGACCTCGCTGAAAACACTTGCCGACGTGCCCCACACGTATCAGCTTATCGATTCCGACGCTGCCGCTTTGGCGCTCGTAGAAGAATTATTGAAGCACACCTGTGTGGCATTCGACACCGAAACCACCTCGCTCAACGCCCTTGATGCCCGCCTCGTGGGCATGAGTTTCGCTACGGCGCCCGGCACTGCCTATTACGTCGCCGTCCCTGCCGACCGCGAGGAAGCACAACGCCGAGTGGACATCTTCCGTCCCTTCTTCTCCGCCCCCACTATCGAAAAGGTGGGACAGAACATGAAGTACGACATGCTCGTTATGAAGCAGTGGGGCGTAACCCTTGAGGGTCCGCTCTTCGACACCATGTTGGCGCACTACGTAGTGCAACCCGAAATGCGCCACGGCATGGACTACATGGCGGAAATCTATCTGAAGTACAAGACTATCCACATCGACGAACTCATCGGCGCACGCGGCAAAAACCAACGCTCTATGGGCGACCTCTCTCCCCGTGAAATTTGCGACTATGCCTGCGAGGATGCCGACATTACGCTCCAGTTGAAACCCCTGCTTGAAGCGGAGATGCAACAATACGAAGTGGAGCGCGTCTTCCGCGATATCGAAATGCCCCTTCTGCCTGTGTTGGCAGAGATGGAGCTGACGGGCGTCGTGCTCGACACTGCCGCGATTGAAAGTGCAGGACGCCTGTTTATGGAGCGCTTGGCGCAGCTCGAAAGTGAGATTTACGCCCTCGCGGGTCACGCCTTCACCATCACCTCTCCCCGACAGGTGGGCGAGGTGCTCTTTGGCGAACTCCAGTTAGCGCAGAAGGTGAAAAAGACCAAGACGGGGCAGTACTCTACTTCGGAAGAGGAACTTGAAAAACTCAAGTCGAAGCACCCCATTGTGGAGAAAATCCTGCAACATCGAGGTTTGAAGAAACTCCTTTCTACCTACATCGAGGCGCTTCCCAAATTGATCAATCCCACTACGGGACACATCCACACCTCCTTCAATCAGGCGGTTACGGCTACGGGACGCCTTTCGTCGTCAAACCCTAACTTGCAAAACATTCCCATTCGCGACGACGATGGCAAGGAAATCCGCCGCACCTTTGTGCCGGAACCGGGTCACGTGTTCTTCTCCGCCGACTATTCCCAGATAGAACTGCGCATCATGGCGCATCTTTCGGGCGACACTAACCTTGTCGAGGCCTTCCGTGAGGGGAATGACATCCACGCCGCCACTGCCGCGAAGATATTTAAGAAGCCCTTGGAGGAAGTGACCAAAGACGAGCGCCGCAAAGCCAAGACGGCGAACTTCGGTATCATCTACGGCATCTCGGCATTCGGTTTGGCGGAACGCATGGGCGTGAGCCGCACGGAGGCTAAGGAACTCATCGAAAACTACTTCCTCACCTATCCCGCCGTTAAGGAATACATGGACAAGAGCATTGACCTTGCGCGCGATCGTGGGTATATCCTTACCGACTTTGGGCGCCGACGCTATCTTTCAGACATCAATTCTGCCAACTCCGTGGTTAGAGGTTACGCCGAACGCAACGCCATCAACGCTCCCATCCAGGGAACGGCTGCCGACATTATCAAAATCGCCATGATTCGTATTGCCGACCGCATGCGCCGTGAGGGCGTGAAGTCGAAGATGATTCTACAGGTGCACGACGAACTCAACTTCAGCGTCCTCCCCGAAGAACTCGACACCGTCCGCAAGATTGTTGTGGAAGAAATGGAAAGTGCTTACACCATGCAAGTGCCCCTCGTGGCAGAGTGTGGAGTAGGGGAGAATTGGTTGGAAGCACACTAACCCCGACCCCTCCTTTTCACCCCCAAACCCATTGAGAAAAGCTAATGCAATAACATAGCAGCTGACCAATTACAACAGACCCCTCCGCCCTACGGGCACCTCCCCTAACTTTGGGGAGGAATTTAATATGCCCCTATTCGCTTGTTATTCCAATTGGCAACCCAAACGAGGCTGACTAAATAAAATGTCCCCATAAGTTAGGGGGACGAGCAACTTTAGTTGCGGAGGGGGTCTGTTAAAGTTCTTGGAGCAACTGCTTTATTATTGCAAAAAATTAAGTCTATTGTAATAAAAATTATTAGTAACCTAAAAAAAATTATTAGTAACATATTTTAAAAAAGGTTACTAATAATTTTCAGGGGGTCTAACCTGCTGATTATCAATCGTATTACGAGGCGAAAAATTGTTACATTATTCACTCCCCTCAGCAGGCGGAGCATGCGCAAAAGCACCCTCCACGCGCCCCACGCTTACCTCCACAAAAAAGCGGAACGCACCGACACCGGCGCGCTCCGCTTTTTCTCATCTATCTATATTTCATTCATTCGCTTAAACATTCAGCAACTCACGCTCTGCAGCTTCCACGCGCTCAAATCCGAAGCGCTGACAAATGCCCTCCATGAGCGCCGCAATCTGCGCCGTGCAGAGGTTGCCAATCGAACCCTCGTGCGTGTGAGCAATATGCTTGTCGGGCGTAAAACGACCCGCCTCGATGTCAAGCCCCACCTTCTTGTAAGCATCGCGGAAGGGCATACCGTTTGTAGCCAAGCGGTTCACCTCTTCTACGGAGAACATCGCATCGTAACGCGCATCGCTGATGATGTCTTCATTCACCTTCATGCGGTCTACTATATACGTGGTCATTTCAAGGCAGTCAAGGAGTTGGTCAAATGCCGGAAGGAAGACTTCCTTAATCTCCTGCAGGTCGCGGAAATACCCGCTGGGCAGGTTGTTTTGCATCATCACAATCTGCTGAGGCAACGCCTGAAGGCGGTTACAGCGCGCGCGGATGAGCTCAAACACGTCGGGGTTTTTCTTATGCGGCATGATGCTCGAGCCCGTTGTACATTCGTCGGGCAGTTTCACAAAGCCGAAGTTCTGAGAGTTGTACAGACACGCGTCGAATGCCAGCTTCGCCACCGTACCCGCAATGCCCGCAAGGGCAAATGCCACGTTGCGCTCGTTCTTGCCGCGACCCATTTGGGCATACACCACGTTGTAGTCCATACTGTCAAAACCCAGGAGCTCCGTAGTCATCGTGCGGTTAAGGGGGAACGAAGAGCCGTAGCCTGCAGCCGAACCGAGGGGGTTACGGTTGGTCATGCGGTAAGCCGCTTCGAGCAGCAGCATGTCGTCGGTAAGGCTTTCGGCATAAGCGCCAAACCACAAGCCGAAACTGCTGGGCATCGCCACCTGTAGGTGCGTGTAGCCGGGCATCAACACATTTTTGTAGCGCTCACTCTGAAGTTGCAACTTCTCAAAGAGCGCACGCACAGCTTCAGCCACCTGGCGCAACTTGTCGCGGGTAAAGAGCTTCAGGTCTACCAACACTTGGTCGTTGCGAGAGCGGCCCGCGTGAATCTTCTTACCCATATCGCCAAGGCGGCGCGTGAGCATGAGTTCTACTTGAGAATGCACATCCTCAATACCCTCCTCGATGACAAACTCACCACGCGCTGCCAAATCATAGATAGCGCGCAGCTCCTTCAAGAGTTGGGGCAGCTCGTCGTCGCCCAAGAGTCCGATGGAATTGAGCATACGGATGTGCGCCATCGAACCCATGACGTCGTACTTGGCGAGGTAGAGGTCTAACTCGCGGTCGTGTCCCACCGTGAAGCGGTCTATTTCATCCGCCACCTGCGTGGATTTTTCCCAAAGTTTCATGCTGTATATAATATGTGTGTCAAGTCAGTAACGAAAAGTAGCGCGCGCCTTAATCCTCGTCGGTAGGAATAGAGATGGGCACTTCGCGAGAGATGCTCTGCTCAAGCGAGATCAGCGTCTCGGTAGAAATCACGCCGTTAATCTCTTGAATCTTGTTGTTCAAGAGCGTCATGAGGTGCTCATTGTCGGAAGAGTAAAGCTTCACGAGCAGGGTGTAAGGACCCGTAGTGAAGTGACACTCCACAATCTCGGGAATGTTTTTCAACTGTGCCGACACCTCTTTATACATAGAGCCGCGCTCCAATTTAATGCCGACGTAAGTGCAAGTGCTATAGCCCAAACTCTTGGGACATACGTGATAGCCCGATCCGATAATAACGCCCGTCTCAATCAATCGCTGTACGCGCTGATGAATTGCCGCACGTGAAACACCACATTCTACTGCCACGTCCTTAAAAGGGATACGCGCATTGCTGGAAATAATCTCGAGAATTTTCTTATCGAGAGCATCTATTTTTTCCATGGTTTATAAGGTAACAAAATGTAAGTTATTAGTATTGTATTGTTCGGGTGGCAAAATTAGTCAATATTTTTACAGAATAAACCTTTTGGGCAAGAAATTTTGTCATATTGTTAGTAAATTTTGTTACTTTCAGCAAAA
>JAGBYW010000028.1 GCA_017628555.1 Bacteroidaceae bacterium
ATACGCTGGCTATCCAATGAGGGTCATCATTACACACGTAGCGCAGGTGGCACGCCATAGAAAATATAAAGTTGTTTCGAGAACCGTGCGCAGGCCTCCCGCCCATCTGCTCCTCAAGGACGCTGACGAGGTTGGGGTATTCAAGAGGGGGAAAGGTGATGGCGGGAGTCGGAATGTTTGTTCCAGACGTTGGCAATTCTCTGACATTTTCGCATGATGCTGATGCCAAATCTTGTGTTGCCTCCAGCACATCGTTTTCACCAATCGTGCCCAGTTGTTCACTCACCCAAAGCGTGTGAGACGTTGGCACCATATAAATACATCGTGACACGTCCTTTAATGCAGGGTCGGCTTGAAATCCCACCTCCTCGGAAAACTGCGCTTGTGCCTCTTGTGGTGTCATCCCCGTAGGGAGCGTAATAAGCACATGCGTACCGCGACGCACACTTTCCTCTACCAGCAGAATGTTCCATTTCCCTGCTTCTCTTAACTGCATACAACGCTCTAAAATCTCCTGAGAGTGCCCCTTTTGGTCAAAGTCGAGCATCAAGCGACGTAAGGGTTTTGTGGCATCCTTAACTGCACGATGGTTGTTCTTAAACTCCGCACAAGAGGGTGTCCAAATCGGCAAGCGATTTTTTAGCGTTTCATCGCCCTGCTCAATGCGTTCGCACATGTCTTTCAACCACTGTTCGTTTCTCAATTGTTGCCACGCCTCCATGGTGGCAGGTATGGCAGGGGCACCATGCCCTTTGCCTATACAGGTAAAATAATTAGATTGCATAAATTTACTTTTTAGTAGTGAGTAGTGAGTAGTGAGTAACACCATCCGGAGTATTGTCCCGCACGGACTCCTCACTTCTCACTATTTCAACTTTTTACCAAACAATGTTCTCCTTTCTGCTCTTGTAATAAGCCAAAATGCGAAGATTTTCTTTCTCCCGTGCTTCCATGATGTCAAGGGATGTCATGTTTTTAGAGAACCTCCATTTCTCAATTATTGCACCTCCCAGTGTGCGCATCACCATACAATGCTCGGTTTGAAAAAGCATTTGATAGCGACTCCCTGTGTTGATTCTATAGGGTTTGAACACATATTTACCGCCAGGTTCTACCGTAGTGCGCCCTTTGAGACTTACCCTACCGTCGGGAGCAATATCCTCGGCGTTGCCCCAGGGGCATGCGTCCACCCTGATTTGTTCGTTACTATACACCGTTGTTGTGTCTAATCTCACTTCACCGTCGATGGTGATTCTTTTCTGAAGTTTCATTGTTCCGAATAAGATTGTGAGCATTGGAGTGTGAAGATTGCCGGCTTTTCACTCATGAGACTCCCCTCAAACCTTTACTCGGTTAAAACAATACGTTTGTCTTCTGTGTTTACTTTTTTAGTGCTACAATTTCCTTTGCCACCACATCCTGGTACCACTGACCGTTGTACTCATGTGTGGTAAATCGTAACACTGCCGCCACCATATCCCCAGTGGCGAATCTGCATTGCGCTCCGTTGCCCAAGAGCGTCACCGCATACGCGTTTTCATACTTACCCCCAAGTTCCTGAAGCACCAACGTGCACTTTGAGGTTTGACCGCCCTCCATCTGTGAAGGCACCTGAATCGTAGGGCTTTGATCCACTACTTTGAAGATGTTGTTCAC
>JAGBYW010000029.1 GCA_017628555.1 Bacteroidaceae bacterium
CATCTGACCTACAGTTTCGTAGTCGTCCTTCTGGAGAGCGTCACACACTGTGAGTACGCGAACTACTTCACCAATCACGTAGCGAGCACGCTTGTATTCGTCAGTAGTGATTTCTGCCTTTACTTCTTCGAGCATGTCGTAGTTGGCATCGCGGAGAGAAGTTACTTCAGGGTGCTTCTTAGCGATGATTTCAGCAACGTGTTCGCACTGGAGGCGACGTTCGTTGTAAGGAGAACCTGCAAGTTCGTGCTTTACGCAACTGTTAACGAGGATGAGCTGATAACCCTTGGGATTCCAGGGGAAGTATTCAAATTCACCGCTACGGCAGTCAAGACGCATGAGGCTACCCTTCTTACCATGTACAGAAGCAAACTGGTCCATGATACCGCAGTTGCAACCTACGTACTTGTGTTCTGTGCGCTGACCTACGCGAGCGAGTTCCATCTTTTCAATCTTGTTGTCGCCCCAAAGGTCATTGAGCGCGAAAGCGTATGTGCTTTCAAGAGCAGCAGATGAAGACATACCAGCGCCGAGGGGTACATCACCAGCAAATGCTGTGTTGAAACCTTCAACGGGAACACCGAGCGCCATCATTTCACGGCAAACACCATAGATGTAGCGTGCCCAAGTTGCCTTAGGACCTGCTTCGTCATCGAGGTTGAATTCTACGCGATCCTTGAGGTCGATAGAGTAGGCGTGTACGTTGCGAGTGCCGTTAGCCTTGATTTCTGCAATCATGCCCTGCTCAACTGCGCCGGGAAATACGAAACCGTTGTTATAGTCAGTGTGTTCACCAATGAGGTTGATACGACCAGGTGAAGCGTAAACAGAACCAGTAGTGCCGTCGAAGTGCTTAATGAAGCGACTGCGAACGTCGTCGATTGTAAGTTTCATGATAAAATTGTATTAAATTATTAGATTATTTAAATATTAGGAGTTGCTTTGTTAGGCTTTCTTAGAAACACGACTACCAACTTGCGCATAGAAGAGAATGTATGCAGCGCATGCCATTACAACCCAGAAACTTGTCATGTAACCAAAAGAGTCAGCGATGTATGCTTGTGCCCACTGAAGTACAGCACCACCACAAACCATTGCCATGAAAATACCAGAAGCGATAGATGTAAGTTCACCAAGACCTTCAACAGCCATATTGAAGATAGCTCCCCACATAACTGAAGTACAGAGACCTACTAACAACATAGCAAAGATGCCTACGGGAACAGGTTGCATAATCAATTCCATTGTTGACCATTTAACACCAGGGAAGGGTACCAAAATGTCTGTGGGTGCAAACATACCGAAACCAACAAGTACAAGAGTAGCAATACTTACAGTTGTCACCATTGCACGTGCACTTACCTTATCACCGATACTAGCACCGATAAAACGACCTACAAGCATACTTGCCCAATAAACAGCAACTAAGAGTCCAGAGATTTCGCTAGATAAATTGCTACCATTATATACAAATTCGTTTACCAAATACTTATCAACAAAGTTGGGTACACCAACTTCAACACCCATGTAGAGGAAAATTGCGAGAGCACCGAGTGCAAAGTGGCGATGACTCAAAGCTTTGGGCACCAATGAAAGTTGTACGGGAGCTTGTTTGGGTTCTTCAATTTTAGTGAAGCAAATAACAATGAAAGCAATAACAAAGATAGCAAGTGCAATCATGAGAGCGGGTGTTGCATCAGACATTGTCACAGGATTGCCCTCCAGCTTTCTTTTGGTGATATCACCAATAAGAGCACCCATCAAAATGTAGCACGCAACGGCAGCACTAGAATTGAATACGCCACCAATTTGGATAAGTTTATTACCACCATTACCACCACCACCGAGAAGGTTAAGCATGGGGTTAACAACACAATTAAGGATTGCCATACAACAACCTGAGATGAGGGCACCAGCCAAATATACGGCAAAAACAGTTCCGACGCCATCAACTTGGGGATCAAAAAGACCACTGCACCATTGAACGAGGACACCTACGATACCAACAAGGAGACCGATAAGAGCTGTCTTCTTGAATCCGAACTTGGCAATAAGCATACCAGCGGGAAGTCCCATTAAAAGGTATGCACCAAAGTTTCCGTAGTTACCGATTTGAGCGAGTACATTAGAAATGTCGCCCTGCTCCTTAATGATGTTTGCCATCGGATTACAAAGGTTTGTCACGAAGGCAATCATTGCGAAGAGCGCAATCATCACGATGATGGCTCCCCACTGCTTTGCTTGATTACTCATTTGTTTGTAAAGTTTTGATTAATAAAGTTATAAATAAAAGATTGTTTAATTCCGTAATAATACACTTAACATTGCGGCAAGAATTTTGGAGAATCCTCACTGCAATGTTAAGGTGCGTAATTTATTCTACGCCAAACTTGTAAATAGTCTTTTGAGTGTAAACTTCACCAGGTTTCAATGTTACAGGGGGGAAGTAAGGACGGTTAGGACTATCGGGGAAGTGCTGTGCTTCAAAGCAAAGACCACTACGCTTACCGAATGTTGCACCGTGCTGTCCCTTATAACCATCTGCCCAGTTGTCGCTATAGAACTGCACACCAGGTTCTGTAGTATAAACTTCCATCCAACGTCCGCTGTTGGGTTCTACAATCTTCGCAGCAAATGAGAGTTCGCCGGGTTCTTTCTTGTTAAGCACATAGCAGTGGTCATAACCAGCGCCATTCTTGATTTGCTCATCGTTGGGATCGTCAATGCGTTCACCCACTACGTGAGGTTCAGTAAAGTCAAAGGGCGTGCCCTTTACGCTACGAATTTCACCTGTAGGAATACAGTTTTCATCAATGGGGATGTAGAAATCTGCATTGATGGTACAGATGTTATTCATTGCCGAAGGTGTGGGGTTGCCGATACCTGAAAGTGAGAAGAAACCATGACTTGTCATATTGACAACGGTCTTCTTGTTGGTTGTACCCTTATAGTCAATAACGATTTCGTTGTCATCTGTAAGTGTGTACATTACCGTCATAGAAAGTTCACCAGGGAAACCTTCTTCATAATACGCAGACACATAGCGAAGTACAACCGTACGTTCGTTAATTTGTTCAGCATCCCAAACGCGTGCATGGAAACCTGTAGGACCGCCGTGAAGGTGGTTAGGACCGTTATTAATTGCAAGGTGATATTCCTTACCGTTGAGTGTGAACTTACCCTTACAGATGCGGTTGCCATAGCGACCTACAAGCGTAGAGAGGAAAGGTTCGGGTGAAGAAATGCAATCATCGATATTATCATGCCCCTGAATCACATTAGCATAAACACCATTTTTATCAGGCACCATGATAGCAACGAGCGAACCGCCATAGTTCGTAACTGCTACTTCCATACCATTAGCATTGGTAAGCACGAAGAGGTCAACTTCCTTACCATTAATGACTTTCTTAAAGTCTTCCTTTTTAAGTCCGCTAAGAGACTGCTTATTCGTTTCCATGGGAAATATGACTTTAGTAATTTATAAATTTTGTAATCTAAAATTCACAATCGGGGTTTAATTATGCAAATTTGCTGAAAAGATTTCAATGTACAAAGTAAATGCTTCAATTTTCTTTTAAAAATCTATTTCCAAGTGTTAAGATAAACTTAACTTTGCCGTGAAGTAAATTTAAAATGGTTAATATTATGGCAGGATATTTAGTAGAAGATATGCGCAAAGTGACCACAGGGCGCCTTCTTGAAATGAAGCGTCAGGGCACTAAAATCGCTATGCTCACGAGTTACGATTATGGCACGGCACGCATTGTAGATGCGGCAGGTGTTGACATTGTCCTTGTAGGAGATAGTGCTGCAAATGTAATGGCTGGGCATAGTTCCACGCTCCCCATTACTTTGGATCAAATTATTTATCACGCACAGAGTGTTGTGCGCGGTGTGAAGCGTGCCTTTGTTGTGTGTGACATGCCCTTCGGCACGTATCAAGTAAGCCCTGAAGAGGGTGTAAAAAACGCCATTCGCATTATGCAGGAAACGGGTGCTGACGGTGTGAAATTAGAAGGCGGTGAGGAAATTCTGCCCGTGGTTCGAAAGATTCTTGATGCAGGTATTCCCGTTATGGGACACCTTGGATTGACACCTCAAAGCATCAATAAATTTGGTACATACGGTGTTAGAGCAAAGGATGAAGCAGAAGCTGCTAAACTTTTGAATGACGCTAAGTTACTTGATGATACAGGTTGCTTTGCTATCGTAGTGGAAAAGATTCCAGCAGCATTAACGCAAAAGGTTGTAAGCGAAATCTCCGTACCCATTATTGGTATTGGAGGCGGTCAGGCAGATGGTCAGGTGCTCGTTGTCGATGACATGTTGGGTAAGAATGCTGGCTTCCGCCCCAAGTTTTTGCGCACGTATGCAGACCTCCATACTATTATGATGGATGCTATAGGAAATTATGTTTCAGACGTAAAGACGGGAGATTTTCCTAATGAAACTGAGCAATATTAGTAGGTTGTTAAGTGATAAAAGAACAAGGAGAGAGAAGCGTGGAAGTTTCTTTCTCCTTATTTTTATATAAGCATAGGAATTAGTTGAAAATCTTTGAGCGTTAATCTGAAATAATTGGGAGATACTTTCAAATAATTGGGAGATATTTTCAAGAAATAAGGAGTTATTTTTATATTGAAAGTATTTCTGCATGGAATATAAAAATAGGGATGCGATGGCATCCCTATTTCAATTCCTATACTTTGTTTACGACGTCAACGGGTTACACAAGTTCATTGCGAACTACATTACCCATAGCCATGACAAAAGTGAGTTCCTGATTCTTGTCAAACATAATGATGTCAGCATCCTTACCTTGTTCAAGCGAACCCTTTCTGTCGTAGATGCCCATAATCTTAGCGGGAGTTTCACTAATCATTCGGCACGCATCAGCCATAGGGATGCCAGCCTGCTGTACGCATGTGCGCACAAGGCGGTCCATTGTTGCAATACTACCAGCAAGAGCTGAGCGGTCTGCCAACTTACATACGCCATCTTCGAGAACTACACGGGGGTCAAAAGCTACATCAGAATCAGCAGCAGCACATGCTAAAGAGTCGGTTACAAGCGCAGTACGCTCTACACCCTTAATCTGATAAATCATGCGGAGCATTACGGGAGGAACATGGATGCCATCAGCAATCATTTCGACGGTCATGTTTTCTTCCGCAAAGATGCTTTCTACTGTACCTGCTTCCTTAAATTCTCGATTCTTGTAAACAACTGGCATGGCGTTGTAGAAGTGTGTAGCGTGTGTCATACCAGCTTCGTTTGCTGCCTTTACATCTGTATAAGTAGCCTTTGTGTGACCAATACTTGGCAATACGCCATGTGCCTTACATGCCTTGATGAAATCTATAGAACCTTCAAGTTCGGGCGCAGCATCCCAACGCTTCAAGCATTTTGTGAGACCAAGAATGTGTTCGTATTCTTCCTTAACGGGAGCCTTAATCCATTCAGGAATCTGAGCGCCAGCCATTTTCATGTTAAAGTAGGGACCTTCAAGGTGTAAACCCATAATGGGAGAGTTGGGTTCAGCCATGAGTTTCTCTGTTGTCTTCAAAGCTGCCTCAATCATGGGTACCGTAGAAGATGACAGAGTGGGATAGATTGCTGTTGTGCCGTAGTGAAGGTGAGCATTGACTGCTACTCTGAACGCTTCTTCTGTGCCTTCCATAAAGTCACGACCGCCACCACCATGAACATGGAGTTCAATACCGCCGGGAACTACATCACATCCCTTAGCATCAATTATTTCTGCTCCGCAAACAGGGAGGGCAGAGTTTATAACATTTACAATCTTATTTCCTTCAACGAGCACACTGCCGTTTTCAAGCCATCCTTGAGGTGTAAGGATGCGACCATTTACGATTTGCTTCATGTTTTATGAATTTTTAAGTGATGAATTTTCAGTAAGAGTTTCTCTGCAACAAAATTAGGCATTTTTCCTGAACCAACATATTTTTCTTTTTAAATTTGCATATTGAGAGCAATAATATAGTGATTTATGGGTTCTATATTTAATGTATAAACTATTAGACCATAAGACTAAATATAATATATGAAAGGAAAATATACAAAAATAATATTTCCACTGATAATCATGATGTTGATGGTGGCGTGTGGAAGCGCAACCAAAAGTATCAAGAAAGCCCGTGAAGCACTTAACAGAGGTGAGTATGAACTGGCTGCCAACTATTATAAAAAGGCGTACAAGCGCATACCTCCAAAGGAACGTAAGTGGCGCGGTGAGGTGGCTTTTGCAATGGGCGAGGCATATTCTAAGTATGGAAATGTTGCGCGTGCTGTTGGAGCATATAAAAATGCCGAACGCTATAAATTTAATGACACTTTGGTGTTTCCTGCTTTAGGTAGATTGAGTGCTCAAATGGGGAATTATAAAGAGGCGGCTGATTACTTGTCAAAGCACATGAACTTGATGAATGATTCGTCCGAATCAAGACTCAATTACTATTGGGCAAAGCGTGCTGCTGAATTTAAATCCGAAGGGTCTGCTTACACCGTAAAGTTAGAACGCTTGTTTGCATCGAGCAGATCAGACTTCTCGCCTATGTACGGCAATACAGATGGTGATGAATTGTATTTTACAACAACTCGTAATCAAGCGACCAGTGATGAACTGAGTGACATCACAGGAATGAAAAATGGCGACATCTTTTGTGTGAAAAAAGATGAGCGTGGCAAATGGAAAGCGCCTGAACTTGTAGAAGGAGGGTTGAATACCCCCCTTGATGAAGGAGCTTGTTGTTTCACTCCTGATGGCAGCAAGATGTATATAACAGTATGCCCTACTGACCCTGAATTTCCTCGAATGGCAGAGATTTGGGTGTCTAACCGTAGTGATGCGGCGTGGGGGAAACCTACAAAATTAAAACTTAGCGATGACACATTGAGTTCGTATGCTCATCCTTGCATTTCTGCTGATGGTAGTTGGCTCTACTTCACATCTGATATGCCTGGAGGATTTGGAGGTTATGACCTCTGGCGCACACGAATGGACGGTGCGGATTTTGAAGTTGTTGAGAATCTTGGCGCTTCAATAAATACTGCAGGAGATGAGGTGTTCCCGACGTTCAAACCAACGGGAGAATTGTATTTCTCTTCTGATGGTAGAGGTGGGTTAGGGGGACTTGATTTGTTTTCGGCATTGGAGGATACCGTTACGCATACCTGGCTGGTTGCACATCTACCTGCGCCAATAAATTCTAATGGCAATGATTTTGGAATGACCTTTGAGGGTTTTCACAACCGCGGATATTTTACTTCTTCACGCACTACTGGGGGACGCGGATGGGACAAAATCTTTAGTTTCTCTTATCCAGAAACCACTCAAACCGTAAAGGGGTGGATTTATGAAGTTGATGGGTATGAATTGCCTGAGGCGGTTGTGTATATTGTAGGAAGTGATGGCACAAATACTAAGTTGGGGGTACTTCCAGATGGTTCGTTTGAAACAAAAGTGAGTCCTGCTGTTGACTATGTATTTTTGGCTTCGTGTGAAGGCTATCTTAACACAAATAACCAGCTGACTACAGACACGATTTCTACTGACCATCAGTATGTTTTGCAATTCCCATTAGCATCAGTATCTGTACCCGTGCTCGTAAGAAATGTCTTCTTTGAATTTGACAAAGCAGACATTACGCCGGAAAGTGCAACAGCACTCAATCGCTTGGTTTTAATGCTTCAAGATAATCCGCAGATTACTATTGAATTATCCGCACATACGGACAGCAGAGGGCGTGATGAATATAACCAACGCTTATCGCAGAGACGCGCAGAATCTGTGGTAAATTATTTAATCGAGCAAGGTATTGAAAGCGAGCGTCTTACTCCAGTTGGTTATGGTGAGGCTTTGCCTAAAGTGGTTAATAAAAAACTTACCGAGTCACACCGCTTCCTTAAAG
>JAGBYW010000030.1 GCA_017628555.1 Bacteroidaceae bacterium
GGGGAACCTTTGCTTCCTTTGTGCGTATGCAGTTATGAATGGCCATCTTACTTACATGAAATTCTAACTGTAACCCACTAAAATTTGTAATCCTATGAAGACACATAGATGTATCCTCGCTCTTGCCCTTTTGCTTGCAACCGCAAATTCACTTTTGGCGCAGCAGGCTGAACCCGTGCGTGCCGTAATCATTTCCGGGCAGGATTCGGCGTGGTATGCCCGTCAGGCAGAGGCTTGGGAAGCGGAGGTAAAGAAACACCCGAAATCCGAAGAGGCTTGGCGCAACCTGTTTAACGCAAAGTATTATCTGAAGTTTTGGTTTGATGGACTGAAGGAGCAAATTCCTACAGAAAACTTTGTCATGACGCGCATGGAGCAGGCGATTCCTGAAACGTTTACCTACAATTATTGTCGCTACAGGATTTCCATGACGAGCGATTCGGTATTTGCGGAACGCGCGCTCACCATGATTCCCGACGATGTGGACCTTGAAACGGTGGACGGCCTTTTGGGGTACCTTTGGCGCACTGGGGCAGACCTCGACAAGGGGGAGCGTGGGGCGCAATTCAATGAAATGCTGAAGTGGCAGTATGAGGGTGGTTACTATCCCGATTTCGCCCTGCGCTACAACTACAACCAGTTGGAGGGCATGCCCGAGAGTGCCATTTATATCGGACATGGCGACCTCGACCTCTTTTCAAAAATCATGATGCAACGAGCGATGAACTTGCACAAGGATAAGTTTATCGTGGTAAGCTCCTTCCTTTTCCTCCCAAACTATCGCGACGGTATCTGTAAACATCTTGGCATCCCGCCTTATGAAATTGAGGCGTCGCAATTCCGACTCTCCAAATTCATTCACTACCTGAGTGAAAAGACGGATAGACCTATTTATTTGAATGCCTCAGTGCCCTATAATTTAGAAGCATCTTCGAACCAGGAAATCAAGGAATTTTGCGATAGCCTCTATCAAGAGGGACTTTTATTGAAGTATAGCACCACGCCTTACGACAATGCAACGGCGGCGATGCGTGCTTTTGAAAAGTACCACTTGGAGTACCTCACCGAACCCCGCTTCCGCACGGAGATTTACTGGAAGGGGAGCGAAAAATTGCAAGTCAATTACGCCACACTCCTGCCTAAATTCATTCAGCGGTTTAAGGCGGCAGGCGATGAGAAGCGTGCGCAGCAGTTGTACCGCATCTTGCGTGCCTCCATCACGAATACGCAGTTGGACGAGGCTACCAAGCAACGCTATCTTCAACACCTTGAAAACTTCCGCCCATGATACGCCTCTTCCGTAAGACTTCGCTCACCGCATTGACCGATGAGCAGTTGATGAGTCGGGTGGGAGCAGGGCAGGACGAGAAGGCGTTTAACGAACTCTACTCGCGTCACGCCCGAAGGCTGATGGGTTTCTTCCTGCGAGCCTTTCGCTACGACGAGGACGAGGCGGCAGATGCCTGTCAAGAGACCTTCTTGAAAGTGTGGCAGGCAGCGGAGCAATTCAACCCCACCTCCGCCTTTCGCCCTTGGCTTTACACGATTGCTTACAACCTGTGCCGCTCCCGTTTTCGGCATTCCGAGCAAGTAGAGCGCTATCGCTCCGAGCAACTCGCCACGACGGCGGACGAATATACCGATGCTTGCGAATTGCAATTAGATAATGCCACGCTGTTAAAGGCTTTGTCGGAA
Source organism: Bacteroidaceae bacterium (assembly GCA_017628555.1). GTDB lineage: Bacteria > Bacteroidota > Bacteroidia > Bacteroidales > Bacteroidaceae > Alloprevotella. Next base: position 1,696 of record JAGBYW010000030.1, read on the forward strand.
GTCTTAGAAACCTTGCCGCAAGAGAGTCGCACCCTTTTCGCCCTCCGCTTTGAAGAAGAACTCGGCATTGCCCAAGTGGCGCAAATTCTTGACATCCCCGAGGGCACCGTCAAGTCGCGCCTACACCGACTCCTCAACCATTTGAAACAACAACTCCACGACTATGAATAAATTTGAGCATCAACTATCCCAAGCCGCGAAAGCATTGCGCGAACAGCACGATGCTGCGCTGAAAGTGCCCACACCGCCGCGTGTGAGTGCCTCAAAAACGGGGCGACCTCTTATCTGGTGGACGGGCATTGCCGCCGCCCTTTGCGTGGGTTACTTCTTGGGTGTAGCGTCCCCCTTCCGCGCCCCCGAAAGTCCCGCCCCCCTTGCCCAACTCCCCAAGACAGAAATCCTGCGCGACACAATTTTTACCACCATTCGCGACACCCTCTTCCTCGACCGCGAAGTGCCTGTTTACCTCCCAGCACCAGCAGCGCAAAACCTTGCAGCGGTAGTCCCCCCAACAGACTCCCTGCAAACTGCTCCCCTTCAGAAATCCGAAGTTCCCGACATGGAAATGGGCAAAAGTATCCTTGATGACACCATCCATTACGCCCTGTTGGTTACCATGTAGTGCGTCAAAATTTCTCCTCATTTTAAGGGTAAACAATGAATTTTGTAAACCACTGAACCTTAATCGGTTACAGTGGTGTTACTTGTGGCGAAAATTATTAGTAACCTTTTTTAAAATATGTTACTAATAATTTTTTTTTTCTTACTAATAATTTTTACGAAAATAGGTTTAGTTTTTTTGCCAATGGATTTGCGCTTTCAAAACAGGAAAATCCGTTCGTTTTTTCGCCCCTCTGTCGTCGGAATTTGTGGTGAGTTTTACCCCGTGTTCGGTGGCGAAAAAGTTTTCTTTAGCGGGCATAAAATTATCTCCCAGTTTGTTCAAACGGAGTGCCGATGCGTTTGAACAAACTGGGAGATTTTTTTCTCAACAACTCAAGTGTGAGTGCCCACTTAAGCGATGAGCGTGAGGATGTATATTGTGGCGATGACTTGCAGGGTAAGAATCATGGGGATACCGATGTAAAATTTCTTGTGCTGCGTCTTGTGGCGCCACACTTGTAGTCCCAACCATGCGCCAATACTACCGCCGATGACGGCGAGTAGGAGGAGGGTGGATTCGGGGATGCGCCACTTCGCTTTCTTGGCCTTAAACTTGTCGATGCCGTATATGATGAAGGTGAGGAGGTTGAGCGTGAGAAGGATTCCGCTGATGATGGCAAGCATGAGTAGGGGAGGAGTTAGGGGATGAGGGAGATGTGGAGTTCTTCGCGGGTGCGGCGTGGCATTTTCTTGACCACCTCGTTATAACTATGGCGGATGAGGCGCTTAATAAGTTCCTCGCGGAGTGTTCCGTAGAGGTTGAGTTGGTTCCAGTGCTTCTTATTCATGTGCCAAGCACCTGTAATTTCAGGATGGCGGTCGCGCAGTTCTATGGCGTAATCGGGTTGGCATTTGAGTACGAACCACTCCGTGCGCTCCAAGTCGAGCATCGCGAAGATGCGCCCCCCGATGCGAAATGCAAGGGTGGTTTCGTCGAAGGGGAAGTCCTCGGTGGCGAAAGGGAGGGAGAGGCAGTATTCTCTGACGGTTTCAATATCCATAACCTAAATCAGTTTGCGTAGATAGGTTCAACGTGCTCCTCATTTGGCCAATGGGGCAGAAAGAGTAGGGGGCGCGGGTTCCCACCAAGGGCACTCCAATCGATGTGTCGGAGCGCGGAGAAATCGGGTGTGCCAAAGTCAAATGAGCGACCGTAGAGCAGGATGGCACCTCGGCTTTCGTCAATTTTCCAAAGGCCTCCGCCGTAGGGGCATTCCTCGTTCCACGCCAGGAGGTCGCGGTGCATATATACGCGTCCGAATTTCAGGACGCCATCTTGGTTGATGATGAATTTCTGGTACATTGTTAGTTGTAAATAGTAGCCACAATTTTTCGCGCTCCGCCATAGTCGCGAAATTCGCAGAGGTAGATGCCTTGCCAAGTGCCGAGCGCGAGGCGTCCGTCCGTAATGGGGATGGTGAGACTCACACCAAAGAGCGAGGATTTTGCGTGGGCGGGCATGTCGTCAAGACCTTCCATCGTGTGGTCGTAATAAGGTTCGCCCTCTCGTACGAGGCGGTCCATAATCTTGCTCATGTCCGTGCGCACATCGGGGTCGGCATTCTCGTTGATAGAGAGTGCGCATGAGGTGTGTTGCACAAAGAGGTTGAGCATTCCCACTTCGGGCAACGGACGGGGCAGATGCTCCATCACCTCACGCGTAATGAGGTGGCATCCACGGCGCTTGGGCGAGAGTTGAAAGGAGGTTTGAGTAATCATTTCAGGGGCAGTGTTGCAAAATTCTTAACGGCGACTATTCTTTAAAGGTGCCTTCACATTGCTGATACGGATTTCCGTAATGAGGTTATGTTCCGACTCAATGTCTACGCGATCCACGAAACCTTCGGGGTAGGTCAGTTGCAGGTAGGGGAGTCCCGTGTTTTCGCCCACAAGGAGTGACGCCTGCATGCGACCCTCGGGCGAGTAGCGGTTGGCATCAAACACCCCTTGGATATGGATTAGGAATTCCTCGCGCGTGATGATGGGGTCGGTGAGGTTGGGTGAGGTGTAATGGAGGTTTTTGTGAATCACCTGACTGAGCGGGAATATGTGGAGACTTTGGAAGGCCTCGAACAGGATTTGCGTGAGCATCCCATGCTTGTATGCTTCGCGTGGTTGCATACGTTGTCCGGGAAGCATAGAACCGTAATGCAACTGCGCCGTATAAGAACCTCCTTTCTGCCAACGACACGGGTTGCCCTGCTCATCGTAAAGCGAGACATAAACCATGACGGGAAGGTGGCCCGTTTGGTAATAGTGCTCTAATCCTGGAGTGATGTCTTCGGTCTTAAAGCGCTCTGCGGCAGTATAGTCTTCGTCCGTCTTAATCCACATACAGCGGTGGCGTGTTGCCATAAAGTCGGGACCCTCTGCTTCGTACGCCGGTTCAATCTCGGGACCCATGAATTGCTTCATCACCTTCTTGGCAAAATCCAAGCGTTCGGTTTCGTTCATCTCCTGACCCATATCTGCCGCCTTGCACTTGTGTGTAAAACGTCGGGGAACTCCACGTTGGGTAAGCGGAGTGAAGGAGCGCACCTCTGTGCAGGGGCGCTCGTTGAAATTGACCTGCACGCGCATCTTTCCCATCATGATCAGTGTGCCCTCAATGGAGGTTCCTGGAGTCAGGCGCTGCTCGCCGTCAGGAATTTGAAACGTTGGGATGTACACCGAGAGGTCGTGCTTCTTGCCGTGGCGGAAATTGCGATAAGGAATGCCCACTTCCACTTCGTAAAGCGACGGTTCGGCGAAGTCAAACTCGTTGTAAGTTGCTTGGATGGGCGCTCTGAAACGGCAGATTTCGGGGTGCGGACTGTCAATTTGCAGGAACGAGTGAAGCGGTTGTTCGCCCTCCATGTGGGGAGTACGACCAGACGGTGAAACGAGGGACGCGTTGTAGGCGATGGCGTAGAGGTCGAACACGTAACACTGTCCCTCGAAATACTGGTCGCGGTTCTTCAGGTACTCCGTGTCATAAAATCTAACCAGCGTAGAGGGATCGTCCAAGAAGTGAGCGCGGATGGTTGCTTCCGCCCCTCCTTCGTGTTCAAACACCTTGTCCACACAAAGGTAGTGCGTACGCGAAGAGTCAATGCGTGGCATGATGCTGACCAAACGGGGAACGCTCTCGTCGATGTGGAAGATGACTTGAATGGCTGGGTCTCCATCGAGCGTGAGCTGGTGGTAACACTCCACTTGATGCTCATGAGAATCTACCTTGGGGAGTGAAACTAAGTTGCCCCCGATGGGGAGACCCGTCTTCAAGCACTTGATGGTCCACTTTTCCAACATCGCCTGTGCGGACTGGCGCTTGTCTTTAATGATGCCACTCCAAATGTCCTTTCCCCACGAGAAGTCTCCCTCATACTTTGTCTTGGTGCAGTTCTTTCGAATCATTCCAAAACCAATCAGCGCCCCCACATACATAGCGGAGAGGCAGGCTTGAAATTTCTCCTCTGCCACTGAAAGGTTGTAATGCTCACACGCGAGATCGTAACAACAGTTGCAAAGGACTAACCATTGAGAATGCTTATCGGAATCGCCCGTAAACCAAAGGCCTACAGCGTCTTCGATATATTCATCCATAGCATCCTCTCCGCGGGGCGCAGCCATGAGGTCGAACAGCGAGCATGCGTCAATCGGTTCCTTATGCTGAATGAAAAACCATGCCGCCCCCACTCCCAACGTCAAGCAAAAGCGTAGGGCGGTCTTGCGGCGGTGCTCCTCAGAAAATTCTTTTCCCTCCGTGTCAAACCAAGTGTCTAACGAGACAATCATGAGTTTATTGAGTTCAGGAAGAAGCGTCAATAATTTCTGCCCGAGTTTGACGTCGGCGTGAGGAATGTAACAGAAATCATTCGCTAATTGGAGGAGTTGATGAATAACGCGTTCGTCTCTCTCTGTAGTCATAAGTGGTGCAGCTAAAGTGTTTTTGTGGTTGTATAAAATGCAGTCGCAAGTATATGAAGTACCGCCTTTTAGATTTGCTCCCCAAAGTTAGGATTTTCTTGTGGGTTAGTGTTGTGCGAAGGGTAGATTATTTAGAAAAAAGCGTTCGCCCAGGATGGGGGCTCCTGGTAGGTGCGAGCTTCGTCAACGCCGTCAAGTGCGTAGAATTGAGAGTTGTAATTGTGTCCAAGTCCCTTGCGTTGAGGGAATATGTACCAAATCCAGTGGATCACCTTTCTGCCGTTCTGCATTTCCTGGAGGGCGGTGGCGTAGTCGCGTTCCTGTGCTTCAAGGAAGCGATTGAGGTCGTAGACTTTCTGCGAGGAAGGCATTCTTATGTTGAATATAAAATCCTTTTCGGAAGTGTAAGCATAAAAAAACAGCGTGCAACCCATTTGAGAGTTGCACGCTGTTTTTCTTTATACTTGGTCATCAGAGACTACTTCACTTCCTCAAAATCAGCATCCTGGATGTTTTCCTTGCCAGGCTTCTGTGAAGCGTTTTGGTCGGCACCGCCGGCGTTGAAGCCTGCGTCGGGACCGGGTTGTGCACCAGCTTGACTGTACATTTCTGCGCTTGCTGCCTGGAATGCTGTGTTGAGTTCAGCGATGGCTGCGTCGATGGCAGTTACATCCTGAGCCTTGTGTGCATCCTTGAGCTTAGAGAGGGCTGCTTCGATGGGCGCCTTCTTGTCTGCGGGAAGCTTGTCACCGAGTTCCTGGAGCTGTGTTTCAGTCTGGAAAATCATAGAGTCAGCCTGGTTGATCTTCGCAATGCGTTCTGCTTCCTTCTTGTCAGCTTCTGCATTTGCTTCAGCTTCAGCCTTAATGCGGTCAATTTCTTCCTGGCTGAGACCAGAAGATGCTTCGATGCGGATGGTCTGTTCCTTACCTGTAGCCTTGTCCTTTGCAGAAACCTTGAGGATACCGTTAGCGTCGATGTCGAACGTAACTTCGATCTGGGGCACA
>JAGBYW010000031.1 GCA_017628555.1 Bacteroidaceae bacterium
ATGGCGCTCTCCCCTTAAGATAGGGGGAGTACCTCCGTAGGAGGGGAGGGGGTATGATGATTCTTATTATCTTGGGTCAACTGCTATATCATTGCCTAATAATATATGAGCTTGAATAGATTTATTCTTTTTCTGGGTAAGGGCGGTAAGGCAATTTGTTGGCAATCAAGGAGTCATAAAAACTATGATGCTCGGAGGGTGTGACCATTAGATAGGGTGCTTTATCGCCCCACTGCATGTCTGCCACTTCTTTACAATAGTTTCCAAATATAAATTGATAGCGAGAATTTACGAGCATCTTTAGATTTTGGTCGTCTACCTTATTTATCACACTATCCAGACTTTCGCGGCAACGCTCCATCATCACCATCATGTGCATGTTGGCAAATTCAAAATAGGGGCTTTGCTCAATAGCGACTATAGAGGTTTCGCAAATGCTGGTGATGCGGCGCTCCATTTGCGTGATTATCCGCTCTTGATAGTCACGCCGTTCTTGCTCTTTCACCTTTGTTTGAATGAGCAGGACGGTGGGCAACAAGCAAACTGCTAATAGAAGGAACGAGAGTAAAATTCGGAGGGGCAGATGTCGATTGCACCATGCTTTCTTAAGTTGCTCGACGTTGGCATAACGCCGCTCGGGCATTTTCTTCACACATCGCCTTGCTATAAGGGAATAGCCCAACAATTCTCGCATCACCACACCTATTGAATAGATGTCACTGCGCGCATCTGTCACTCCCGATTGATTCAATAATTCAGGAGCAGCATATTGGGGCGTACACCCTAACGTGCGCAGGGCATATTGAGCATCATTATCTGCCAAGCCGAAATCCAAGAGTTTTAAGGTATTGTCCGCACGCGTAATGATAATGTTTTCGGGTTTGATGTCGTTATGAACAATGCCGCGCTTATGCAGATACTCTACGGCAGAGAGGAGTTCGCTGAAAACACGATTGCGCTCCTTTCTCGAAGGTCGCTCTTTGAGGTACTCACCCAGCGTGCGCCCCTCAACATATTCCATTACGAGACCGAGGCCAAAGGGGAGACCGTCCTCTAATGTATATATGTGTACAAGGTGGGGATGATCACAGTTGATAGACAACTCATATTCGCGCTGCAAGATTTTGGTCTGCAACGCCGTATTGTCTTTTGTTGCCTTTATCGCAAAGCGCTTTCCTGCCTTGTAAGCAAGATATAAGGAGGTGTGAGCACTGGTTCTCAACAATTTAAAGTCATGAAAACCCGGTTGTGCCTCATTTACTTGTTGCACATTATCAAAAATTTCACTTTCTTCCATCACTGACTTATTTTGGGGACTCAAAGATAATGATTATTTTTGTATCGCTATGGGCATCAAAAGAAATATACCTCAAATTTGTGCGCTGCGCCAATGTGTAGAGCGGCGCTTTGGTAAAAAGTTGGCTGTGCATGCTGACTTTCAAGCACTGACTGCTGAAATTGAGACAGCGTTACGACTCCACATTTCCGAAACTACTCTGGAACGCGTGTGGGGCTATTCCACACGAGGTTATGACACAGTATCCCTACACACACTCGACGTATTGGCCGCGTATGCGGAAGGGGGTAACTGGGAGGACTTTTGCAAGGCTTTACAGGAAGGTACAAACTGTGAATCTGATTATTTCAACACAGAACATATTGATAGCCCTGAACTTAAAGAGGGCGACCGTTTACGAATAGGTTGGTTGCCCGATCGTATTTGTGAAATCTGTTATTTAGGCGAAAACAGATTCCTGGCAGAGCGCTGCGAAAACTCAAAATTACAAGCAGGTGACACCTTCTCATGCCTGCAATTCACGTTAGGACACTCCTTAACCATGACCGACCTTTGCAGGGACAACGCATTACTCGGTTCTACTTACGTAGCAGGGCAGAAAAACGGGATAACGACATTGGTAAAAATCGGAGAATGATATAGGGCGTGGATTCCAAACCCGTGCGTCCGTACCAGTTAAGTGATATTTCGCAAAAAATTAGGCGTTTGTTATATAGAGGCAAGGGAACTGTATTTCCTCTTTATACCCCACCCTCAAAAAAAGTGGAGACAACCTCGTAGCCGAGTGTTGTCTCCACTTTTTCTCTTGTTATAAAGAATGGTAAGTTAGTCTTCTTCCTCCAACAGGTACTCATTGATGAGTTCCAAAAGGGTTTCGCCGTAGCGATCAAGGAGCGCCTTGCCCACACCTGGGAGTTTTTTAAGTTCTCCTATCGTACGCGGCTGCATATTCGTCATAGAGACGAGCGCGCGTTGCGAGAAGACAACGTAGGCAGGCATCGAGAGTTCGCGCGCCTTCTCGGCACGCCAAGCACGAAGCACGTTGAAGAGACGAGGATGCAGAATGTCTTGGGGAACATCTGTAATTTTCTCCGTTTTCTCTGCCTTCTTGCGCACAGACTTAGTAGTTTTTTCTGCTGCCTCTGGTTCAGAATCCTCTGAAGCATCGAGCATAATATCAGCCTTACGCCTGAGATATGCGTTAAGTGAGAAGCGATTATTTTTCACATAGTTAAGTAGTTGCATCTTCACACGAAGTGCTTCTTTGAGGGTATCAATCGCATTTTCCGAACGCTCCTTTATGCGCTTGCTATCCGTAGGCAGCGAGAGGTCACTTGTTTGCGCAATGAGGGGCGCAAGTTTTTCCAAGAAGTAAGTCGTAGCCGCCGCTATGCGCTCTTGCAACGTCTGTGACTCGGCAGGATTTTCCTCCGTGCGTATAAGGTAATCCAACTGCGTGCTGAACTTTTTTGCCACCGCCTCAACCGCACTTTTCAAGTCAGGGTCAAGCGACTTGAAACGGGCAATCTGTTCGGGGTAAAGTTTTGCAAAATGCTCCTCCATTACGCGCAGCAAATCGGCATAGGCATAAAGCACGGGGGTGAAGTTATAGAGTTCTTCGAGCGTAGCGTAAAGGAAGTTACGCTGTGCTTCTTGCAACTGATTATCAGAGGGTTCGTGCTCAGCCATTTGCTGCGTGTAGGTTCTTACATTATGATCCGTAATAATTGCGTGGGCAGGAATGGGGTCGCTGAGTACGAGACCTTCGAACGTCTTACAACGGCTCAACGCCACATAGGTTTGCCCTGCGGCAAAGGCTTGCTTAGCATTGATAATTGCCCGCTCAAAGGTCAGTCCCTGACTCTTATGAATCGTGATTGCCCACGCCAAGCGCATGGGGATTTGGGAGAACGTGCCAATTACTTGTTCCGAAATTTCTTTCGTTTCCTCATCAAGCACGTACTTACAGTTTTGCCACACGTCAGAAGTCACTTTTATTTCCTCCTTACTATCTGTGGGGCAAACCGTTATACTGTTGGCATCTATATCTACAACCGTGCCAATCATACCATTATAAAAGCGCTTTTCACGGTCGTTTTTTACAAACATAACCTGCGCCCCCTGTTTTAAAACCAATACCTTGTCTGTGGGGTAAGACATTTCGGGAAATTCTCCCTCAATCTTGGCTTCGAAGATGTGTTGCTTGGTTGAAAGCGCCTCAAGTTCGCGCTGATTGATGGCATCTGCCTGACGGTTGTGGGAAGTCAGACGTATGTACCCCTCTTCCTTCGAGGGTTCAAAGTTAGGGATGTATCGTGTATTGAGATGTGCGAGCGCCTCTGAGTCAATACGATTTTCGCGCACCTTATTTAATAAGGAGAGGAACGTAGGATCGCTCTGTCGGTACACCGTTTTCAGTTCAATGGTGTAATAATTCAACTGTTGCAATGCCTTGCTACTAAAAAAGTAAGGCGTATCGTAATGTTTCTCCAGCAAGTTCCAATCCTCTTGTCGCACAACAGGCGCCAACTGTTGTAGGTCGCCAATGAGCAATAGTTGCACCCCGCCAAAGGGCTTATAGCGATGGCGGTACCGGCGTAACACGCTATCGACAGCGTCAAGCACATCAGCGCGCACCATACTCACCTCGTCAATCACCAGTACATCAATGCTGCGCAAAAGGCGAACTTTATGTTTGGGGAAAGAGAAGCGGCGCTGATTATTATTGAAAGTGGTCTCAGGGATATAGGGCGCAAAAGGTAATTGAAACATAGAATGCAGCGTGACGCCCTGCGCATTGATAGCGGCAATACCTGTGGAGGCACAAACCACTACGCGTTTTGGTAATTGCTCACGCAGGCGGTGGAGAAAGGTTGTTTTACCCGTCCCCGCCTTACCCGTGAGAAACAAACTCACATTGGTATTTGCAATGGCTTGCCACGCCTTATGTAGTTCTGGATTTTGCATAAATTAAATTACTGGTAAAGAGCAGTAAACGCCTACGACTGAACGCTACGAGTGGAGCACTCGCAAGCTCCTCACTCATCCCCTATTTCAACTGAGACTTTACCGCTGCAAAGGCCTTTTGCCAATCCGTGTCAAGTGAGAAAGGCGTCAGCTCAGTACCCTCTTTTATATATGCGTATATTACCTCCTCATCGGTATCACCAAAGAGGGGGTTAGAAACGGTAGCGTCAAGGAAAATCATCACTAATTTTGAGCGTTCCTCCCCACTACTTTTCGCGCTCTTCACTAACTCCGTTTGGTAGAGCGTCATAAATTCCGAGAGGTAGTAAGCCTGCACGTCCAAGAAGCGGTCGGTCACCTCGGGCATCGTAGCAAAAGCCTTTTGGCGCAGGTAGGTGAGTTGGTGAATCTTAAACTGTGCAATCTTTGCCTTGGTTTCGCTGACCGCAGGGTCATTAAGCACTTGCTCAGCGCTTTGATATACAATCTTATACAGTTCTTGGGCGTTCACGCCAAAGGCAAACACCGCCAAGAGCAGGGTTAAAAAAATCTTTTTCATAATGTTCAAAAAAATAATTGCTTGTTTTACGTCTCGAGACCTACACCGCGGGAAGCGCTCCCCCAGCGGCGCTCACTTTCTCACCCTATCAGCGTTCTGCTTTACGAAAGCCGCCCACGTATGTGCACCACCCGTAGCCGCCTGTGGGCGAAGACTTTGCAGATGATGGCAATACGCCACGGCAAGTGCGTCGGTAGCATCAAGGAACCCCACGGGGTCTTCCTTAATATTGAGCATGCGCTTAATCATCGCCGCCACTTGCTCCTTGCTTGCCTGCCCGTTGCCCGTGATAGACATTTTAATTTTCATCGGAGCATACTCCTGAATGGGTATCTGCCTGCTAATGGCGGCGGCAATGGCAACGCCCTGTGCGCGCCCCAGTTTGAGCATACTCTGCACGTTTTTGCCAAAGAATGGAGCCTCAATCGCCAACTCGTCGGGGTGGAAGGCATCAATAATACCCATAACGCGCTCATAAATTCTGCCGAGTTTCAAGTAACCATCGGCACATTTGCGCATGTCGATTACGCCCATGGCAATCATCTCCACCTTTTTTCCGCTCACGCGCACCAATCCATACCCCAGCAGATTCGTGCCGGGGTCGATGCCCAAGATTATTTTCTCTTTGGGCGAAGAAACGGAAGGTGAGGGTGCAGTTTTCATACTTACTTACCGCAAAATTACAAAAAGAATAGGCACTTCGCCCCCACGAGCAGAATATTTTTCGCAACCATAGCGCTTATTCACAGATTAAATCTTACATTTGCAAGTGACAATAGGTATCACATATCAGACATGAAAAGATTTTTCTCAACATTCATAGCACTCCTCACGCTGAGTTGCATGAGCGCCTTTGCGCAGGCTGAAATTAAGTTTGACAAGAGCGCACATAATTTTGGCACATTCACTGAAAGCGAAACCCAAAAGACCGTTTTCAAGTTTACCAATACGGGCACGGAGCCCTTGGTGATTCATCAGGCCATCACCTCCTGTGGCTGTACGGTGGCAAAGTACACGATGACACCCGTTGAGCCTGGAAAGGTGGGCGAAGTGGAAATCATCTACAACGGCAAAGGAAAACTCTTTGGCCACTTCCGCAAGTCAATCACCATCCGCTCTAATGCCAAGACGCCCATTACGCGCATCTCCATTGAGGGCACGATGAACGAAGACAAACCAAAGGAGTAGCGCCCCAGGGTGTGAAACTCCTACCTTGAGGGTAAAACCTGCGGAGAAAAAATGCCCCTGTTTCACCCCAAAATCCATGCCCCAAAAAACTAAACTACTTGTCGTAAAAATTATTAGTAACCTAAAAAAAATTATTAGTAAGATAATTTAAAATATGTTACTAATAATTTTCGGCGTTATAAATCCTTTATTTACAGAGAGTTACGCGAGTGAAAAATTGTGACATAAAAAATGACGCAAACGGCGTTTGTTTCTCAGAAATTTACGCGCACTTCGCCCTCCGTTACTCCTCAACATTCTTACTAAACTTCACACACACATTATCCTATGAAAAGACATAACCACCTCGTTATAATGGCGGGCGGCATCGGGAGCCGTTTTTGGCCCATGAGCAGCCCTGAAAAGCCGAAGCAGTTTCTTGACGTTTTAGGTTGTGGGAAAACCCTGCTTCAGCTTACCGTAGAGCGCTTTGAGGGTATCATCCCTGCGGAAAACGTATGGGTGGTAACTTCGGCGGATTATGAGGCGATTGTTAAGGAACAGTTGCCCCAGGTGCCGGCAAATAACATCCTGCTCGAACCCTGCCGTCGCAACACAGCCCCCTGCATTTGCTACGCAAGCTGGCGCATCAAGAAGCGCGACCCTCGTGCGAATGTCGTAGTGGCACCCTCTGACCACACCATCGCAGACGTGCCCTCCTTCCGCCAGGCCATTAGCGAATGCCTTGAGTTTACGGCTGAAACAGACACCATCGTGACGCTCGGCATCAAGCCTACGCGCCCCGAAACGGGATACGGATACATCAAGGGCGACCTTAGTTACGCCTCGCCCAGACGTAAAAACATCTATCGCGTAGATGGATTTAAGGAAAAACCAACGCTCGAACTGGCGCAGGAATACATCAAGCAGAAAGGCTACCTCTGGAATGCCGGCATCTTTATCTGGAGCGTCAGCACCATTGTTAATGCCTTCCGCGTGTACCACCCCGAAATCTCGCGCACATTCGAAAAACTCCTTCCCATTTACGACACGCCAGAAGAGCAGGAACGCATCAACGAACTCTTCCCCACGTGTGAAAACATCTCTGTTGACTACGCCATCATGGAGCGTGCGGAAGAAATTTTCGTATATCCTGGCGACTTCGGCTGGAGCGACCTCGGTTCTTGGGGTTCTTTGCGCGAGCAGGTGCCACAAGACAAATACGGCAACGCTTGCATCGGCGACAACATTGACACCTATGAAACGCACAACTGTATCATTCACACCACAGGCGAGAAAAAGGTTGTCGTTCAAGGACTTGATGGTTACATCGTCGTAGAAAAAGATGGCACACTCATGATTTGCAAACTCTCAGAAGAGCAGCGCATTAAATTATTTCACTAAGCCTTAGAGTAAAGAGTAAAGATAAAAGAGTAAAGAAAACCTCCGGCGGAAAAAGTTCCGCATGGCATCTTTTATCTTTACTCTTTTATCTTTACTCTTTATTATAATGTTCTCCCCCCTCCTAACCTGGTATCAGCAAAACGGGCGCGACCTTCCCTGGCGCCGCACAAAAGATCCCTACAAGATTTGGCTTTCAGAAATCATCCTACAGCAAACCCGCGTGGAGCAAGGGATGGATTATTACCTGCGCTTCACCGAGGCCTTCCCCACGGTGGAGTTGTTGGCGAGTGCCGATGAAGATGAAGTAATGCGCCTATGGCAGGGCTTAGGTTACTACAGCCGTGCCCGAAACCTGCATGAAGCCGCGCGACAAGTGGCGAGCAGGGGCACATTCCCCACCTCGTATGCCGAAATTCGCATGCTCAAAGGCGTAGGTGACTATACGGCAGCAGCCATTGCCTCCTTCGCCTACGATTTGCCGCATGCCGTGGTCGATGGAAACGTGTACCGCGTGCTCTCCCGCTTCTTCGGCATCGCAACTCCCATAGACACCACCGCGGGCAAGCATCAATTTTCAGCGCTTGCCCAAGAAATTCTCCCCCCCAAGCATGCCGCGCTTCACAACCAAGCAATAATGGACCTCGGAGCACTCATCTGTACCCCGCGCTCCCCACAATGCACGGCGTGCCCACTGGCAGATGCCTGCATTGCCCACGCCGAAAGTCGCACCGAAGACTTCCCCGTAAAAGCAAAACGCACGCAGGTGCGCACCCGTTTCTTAAATTACATTTTCATTACAGACGGGAAAAACATCTTACTCCGCCGACGCGCCAAGGGAGACATTTGGCAGGGATTGTACGAACCCGTGTTGATAGAGACTGACTCTGAATGTATCCTCCCTGACCTCACGACGCACCCCTTACTTACGCCCCTTCTCGCCTCCGACGTAACGCTCACGCCCCTTGTTGCAGACATGACGCACAAACTGAGTCATCAAAATCTTCGTACCTGGGCATACCTGCTTCGTACCTCTCGTCCACTTACGTCTGACTCCCTCCCCACAACGTCTGACGCGGTGGTTCCCTACTCTGTCATTCCCCTCTGCGACCTTAACAATTACGCCCTACCCCGACTGATTACGCGAATCGTAGAACAGACAGAGTTTCTCAACACCCTCTGACACGCTGGAGTATCTCTCTCACCAACCCATACAATAAAGGCGCACCGAGCAATCTCAGTGCGCCTTTATTATGTTTGCCTAATGGAATCAATTTTGTGCTTCTGTTGCAGGAGCAGGTGCTGCCTCGGGAGTCATTTCGAGCGCAGCGGGAGCTGTAGGTGCCGCAGGAACAGAGGGGAGAGCCACCTTCATTTCTGTAACAATAGAGTCTGTGTTCTTTTCTTCAGGAGTGCAGAAGTGTGAAGCAATGCTCAACACAACAAGTGCGACAGCAAGAGTCCAAGTAGCGTTTTCTACAAAGTTTGTAGTCTTGTGTACACCCATTATTGAGTTACCACCTGCCATATTTGAGGTAAGACCACCACCCTTTGACTCTTGAACAAGCACAATGAGGATGAGCAAGATAGCTGCAACAACAGCCAAAATTACGAGTACTGAATACATTGTTTTAGTTATTTAGTTTTGTTATTTATTAGTTGTAATTTGCGTAGGAAACGCAATTGGTCTGCAAAGTAACTACTTTTTTTCGGATAATTCAAATTTAAGCGGGTAATAATTTCAATAGCCTTGTCATAATTCCCCTGTTTGATATAAATTTTTGCCAAAGTCTCGGTAAAATACTCCTCTTCTGCACCCGCAACTGTGCTTTCTGAAAGGTCGGGGGTGTATTCTGGTTCTTCTTGCAATACAATGCGTTCCGAAACTTGGTTCAAATAAGTATCAATGCGCTCATCTGCTTGATTTTCTTCGGGAACTATGTCGTCCATAGAAAGCAGGAAGGCTGCGTAGTCGGTAGTTGCGTCGGCCGCCGTGAGTTTGCGAGTTGTGCGCTCTACACCTACTTCAACCGTGGTTGCCAAGAAGGAATCAATAAGACTCTGCGTGCGGTCAGCAGGTTCCACCTCGGGAATTGCTTCTTGAGAAACAGTATTTACCACCTGGCGCACCTCATAATTACTTCCCTCTACCATATCAAAAAGTACCTTTCGGTTGGGAATAAAGAGGGCGGCACGACGCAACTCATCGCCGAAGGTTGCATCGTGAAGAAGAAAGAGATTTTGCAAGTAGAGCAAGCGTGCCACCTGATGGTAAGGCGCAACTGCCACATACTCACGCAACTTGTGCAGGGTCTCTTTATTCAGTTGCTCGGGGTGAGCTATGAGATTTTTTAAATCCACAGCGTAATTTTATGAGGGGTTAAAGGTGATGAGTTTGAGGTTTACCAATCTGCCACAGTAGCATTAAAGATTTGCTCTGTAATATCGCGTGCCATTTCCGTAACAAGTTCTTCCTGCACTGCTGCCAACTGCTGATTAGCGTCATACTGAGTCGTGGCAGAGAACTGTTTTTCCCACGCCACATTGGCTTTCTTATTTTCAAAGCGAATGTTGACAGTCATCTTCAACTGCACCTGCGAAGAATAACCGTCGGCAGAGACCGCCTTATTAAACTGGTCGTAACCCGTAATCTCGCCCGCAATATGAAGGTCGCCATTGCGCTTCACAAATTCGAGGCGCGTCTGGTTGGCATAGAGGTCTTGCAATTTATTATTGAAAATGGCCTCCATAGGTGCCCAACCGTAGGGGGCACGGTTAGCAATGTTGTCAATCTGTATGGTCTTGATAACGTTATAGTCAATGGAGGTGCCCGTAAACTTATAACTTACCTTACAAGCCGTGAAGAGCAACAACACGATGGTGCATACCGCTACGCAGATGCCGTATTTATTCCATGCCATATTCTTTAATTTTTCTATAAAGTGTACGCTCCGAGATATTCAACTGCTCGGCAGCCTTCTTACGGTGGTGATGACAATCTTCAAGAGTCTTGCGAATCAACTCGCGCTCCATTTCGTCAATAGTGGTTGAGGTGTTGGCAAGTTTATCTCCCGCCTCTTCCGCCCACTCTTCGGCGTCGCAAAGTTCCACTCCGTCGGCGTCAATAATCTCTCCCTTCAGCGCCACAGAAGTTGCGACAGAGCGCTGCTCCGACTTGGTGGGCAAGAGCGCAGCAGGGAGTGTTTTAGAATTGTATGCGCGCTTGAGTTCGTCTACCTCACTGCGCAATTGGAGCAACATATTGAGGATGAAGGCGCGGTCTTTTTCATACTGTCCACCAACCGACGTTTCCTCTTGCTTCACTACTTCAAGCTCGCCACGGTGCATTTCTTTGCGCAGGTAGCGCGTCAAAATCTCGGGCGTAATAGTGCGCTCCTCTGCCGTAATACTCATGTTGGTCACAATGTTGCGCAACTCTCGCACATTACCCGGCCATGAATACGCCAGAAGCAGTTGCTCGCTATCGGGAGTGAGGCGCACGGGCGGAATCTTGTGTGTTTCAAACATGCTCAGGGCAAACATGCGGAAGAGCATGAGGATGTCTTCACCACGATGGCGCAGGGGAGGCACGTCTATGGTTACGCAGTTCAAGCGGTAGTACAAGTCTTGACGAAACTTCCCATCAGCAATCGCCTTTTCAAGGTTTACGTTCGTCGCCGCCACGATGCGCACATTTGTCTTTCGGGGCTGACTCGCTCCTACGGGGATGTATTCGCCCGTCTCAAGCACACGCAACAGACGTGCTTGGGTGGCAGCGGGCAGTTCGCCCACTTCGTCCATAAAGAGTGTACCGCCGTCAGCCGCCTCAAAGTAACCCTTGCGCTCACCTACGGCTCCCGTATACGCACCCTCGACGTGACCAAAAAGCTCTGAGTCTATCGTGCCTTCAGGTATGGCGCCGCAGTTGATGGCGATGTAATTTTTCTTCTTGCGCGTACTGTGGTCGTGGATAATACGGGGGAAAATTTCCTTACCCACCCCATTTTCACCAATGATAAGCACGGAGAGGTCTACGGGAGCAATCTTTAGCGCCGTGTCGAGCGCACGGTTGAGTTCATCGCAGTTACCCACGATGTTATACCGCTGCTTTATGTCTTGCACTGAGTTCTTCGTCATACCAAGAGTTGGGTTGCACACTATTGAACTGCAAAGGTACGCAAAATCGCCGACATAGCGGCGGCAGCACCCCAAATTATTGTTTTTTTATGCAAGAAAACATCAAATTTTATACGCTCGGAAGACCCTAAATTACACCCCTCAAAAACTATACCTATTTTCGTAAAAATTATTAGTAACATAAAAAAAATTATTAGTAAGATAATTTAAAATAGGTTACTAACAATTTTGAGGGGGTCTGAAAGCGAAAAAGATTACTAATAGTTGGCTATTTTTACCCCACTCAGCAAGCGTGAATAAAAATAAATTTATAACTTTGCACCGCATTTTTGCACAACATAATTGGTTTCCCTTATGAAGATAAAGGAAGTAGCAGAAGCCCTTGAACGGTTTGCACCTCTGCCCCTGCAAGAAAGCTACGATAATGCTGGCTTGCAGATTGGATTAACAGACGCAGACGCCTCAGGGGTATTATTGTGTCTTGACGTGACGGAAGAAATCATCGAAGAGGCTGAGCGTGAGGGTTGTAACCTTATCATCGCCCACCATCCGTTACTCTTTCGCGGTCTGAAATGTATTGCCGACCGCAACCTTGTAGAGCGCTGCGTGCGCCGTGCTATTTTGGCAGGCATTACCATATACGCCGCTCACACCAACTTAGACAACGCCGAGGGCGGAGTAAACTTTGCCATCGCTGAGCGTTTGGGACTTCAAAACGTAAGTTTCCTGCAACCCCTCCCCAGTGGACAAGGCGGTAGCGGAATTATCGGAGACCTTCCCCACCCGCTTCCAGCGCTTGAATTTCTTCACCTGGTGAAGCAAGCATTTCACGTAGAAGCCCTGCAGCATAACCTGCCCCTCACGCGAATGGTTTCGCGCGTGGCGCTCTGCGGAGGGTCGGGCGATTTCTTACTGGGCGATGCGCTGAAGCATAATGCCGACGCCTTTCTGACGGGAGAAATGGGGTATCACCAATTCTTTGGCTACGACAATCAAATCCTCATCGCCGCCTTAGGGCATTACCAGAGCGAGCAGTTTACCGTGCAACTCATGGCGCGCATCCTGCGCAACGCCAACCCCGACTTGCGCATCGTTGAAACAAAGGTAAACACCAACCCCATTCACTACTTGTAGTTGTTGAAAGAGGTAGGAACCCATTCTCCCCTAAAGACCTTAAAGACCCCAAAGACTTTAGAGACCTTAAAGCCCTTACCCCCTCACAACCTAAAAACCTCATAACCTAAAAATATTATGGCAGTAAAGAAAGACATTACAGAAATGTCAGTAGAGCAGAAGCTCAAAAATCTTTATCAGTTGCAGTCGCTCCTCTCTGAAAGCGACAAGTTGAAGGCGCTTCGCGGCGAACTTCCCCTTGAAGTAGAAGACCTCGACGCTGAAATCGAAGGCCTCACACACCGCCTTGAGAAGTACAACAATGAAATCGAGCGCCACAAGGCTGACATCGAAGCGATGAACGCACAGATTCGCGAAGCCCAGGACGCTATGAAGCGCTACGAACAGCAGCAGGAAAACGTGAGCAACAACCGCGAATTTGACATCCTCACTAAGGAAATTGAATTCCAGGGACTTGAAATCATGCTCCTCGAAAAGAAAATCAACGAAGCGCAGCGTTGCATCGAATCTAAGCAGCGCGACATGAACCAGTGTGCTGACACGCTCCGCAGCCGCCGTGATGACCTCGACGTGAAGAAGTCTGAACTCGACGAAATTATTTCTGAAACTAAGGCTGAAGAAGAAAAGATTCGCGAGAAGGCAAAGAACCTCGAACTTTGCATTGAGCCCCGCTTGCTCACCTCATTCAAGCGCATCCGTAAGAACAGCCGTAACGGTCTTGGTATTGTTTACGTACAGCGCGACGCTTGCGGTGGTTGCTTCAACAAGATTCCGCCCCAGCGCCAGCTCGACATCCGTATGCGCAAGAAGATTATCGTGTGTGAATACTGCGGTCGCATCATGATTGACCCCGAACTCGCAGGTGTTAAGATTGAGCAGCCCTCTACAGATGATAAGCCCAAGCGCCGCACACGCAAGAAGAAGGAAGAAGCATAATCTCCCCTCTTCACAACCCTAAAAATAAGCGCCCCGTCAGTGATTTCTGACGGGGCGCATTGGTTATTGAAAATCAAAGGTTTACAAAGGCGAAAATTATTAGTAAGAAAATTTAAAATATGTTACTAATAATTTTTTTTAGGTTACTAATAATTTTTACGAAAATAGGTTTAGTTTTCGTACTTATAGATTATCGACGCCGCTTCGCCCTTATACGTGAAATTGCAAAGCTTTGTGTCGCCCGTTTCAGGGAAGAAAGAATACGTGCAATCAATCTGATAATCGTTGGCCGTGCCCTTAGCGTTATCCACCTTAATTGTCTTCACAAGATGCGTAGAGGGTTTGCCCAACATACCGCCATAATAAAGGTGTTCAAAGCCGAAGCATCCCATCTGTGAGGAAAGCGTGGGCGGCAAAATACCGTTCTTGTTCAACGTAGTAGAGGGCGTGAGCGTCACTACCGTAGTGACACCGTCATGTCCCACATGGTCAATGCGCACAAGGTTGCCCGCAGCGTTATACGTCAGTTTACCCGTAGTGGCAGACTCTTCGTGACCAAAATTTTCATCGTTCAACACCTTTTTCCAGCTGGTAAGGCGACCGCCAGTGTATTCAAAATAATACTCATTATTATTAACAGCGAGTTCTACGATATTGCCTTTGGCATCCATAACCGCCGTCATGTTCTTGCCGTTTGAATTTACAATCGCAACGCCATTGGGGCCGTAATACAACCAACTGCTGTATTTATAGGTGCCATCAGTATCGCCCAGCAACTTGCCCTCGGCAGCGGTCAAGTAGTTGGCATCGTAGTTAAACGTCCAGTCATACGCCTGAGGCATAGAACCTTCGTGCGTAATGCTGCGCACTCTACTACTGCCCTCTGCCGGAAGTTCAGGCTGTATAAGGGGCACGTATTCATCACTACTCGAACAAGAATTAAGCGCTAAAGCAAACGCGGCTAAAAGGGGATAACGAAATTTCATAACTTGTGTGTAAAGGTTTAGGCAACAAATGTACACCAAATTTGTCACCCGTCCAACTTGAGTAGTAAGATTTTTTACAGTAAGCGAGCAGAAAACAAGGTTGCTAATAGAAAAGAGGGCGGGAAGTGCACTACTTATGTTGGAAAAATTCTGTAAATTTGCGTCCTAAACTTTACCCTTATGGAAAACTATATTGTATCGGCGCGCAAATACCGCCCTACCGCCTTTGGCACTGTTGTGGGTCAGCAAGCACTGACCACTACGCTGAAGAATGCGATTACCACAGGAAAGTTGGCGCATGCCTACCTCTTCTGCGGTCCTCGTGGTGTGGGCAAAACTACTTGTGCCCGCATTTTTGCAAAGACGATCAACTGCCTCTCGCCCAATGGCGAAAGAGAGGCGTGTGGTGTGTGTGAGAGTTGCAAGGCGTTTGACGAAGGTCGCTCCTACAACATTCACGAACTCGATGCGGCTTCAAACAATGGGGTAAATGAAATTCGCGACCTGATAGACCAAGTGCTTGTTCCCCCACAGATTGGAAAGTATAAGGTGTTTATCATCGACGAAGTACACATGCTCACGCCGGCAGCCTTTAATGCGTTTCTGAAAACACTTGAAGAACCGCCTGCACATGCTATATTTATCCTCGCCACCACTGAGAAGCATAAGATTCTGCCCACCATCATCAGCCGATGTCAGGTGTACGACTTCAACCGTATGGAGGTGAGCGACATTACCAACCACCTCAAAAACGTGGCTGCCTTAGAAGGCATTACGTATGAGGAAGAGGCACTCGGCGTTATTGCTCAAAAGGCCGACGGAGGGATGCGCGACGCACTTTCTATATTCGACCAAATTGTAAGTTTCACCGAGGGAAATATTACTTACGACCAAGTCATCAAGAGCCTCAACGTCCTTGACTTTGAAAGTTTCTACAAAGTCGCAGACCTCATCATCGATAAAAAGATTCCCGACTTGATGCTCGAGTTGAACAGTATTCTTCAAAAAGGTTTCAGTGCGCAACATTTTATGGGCGGACTTGCGTCACACTTCCGCGAACTTCTCGTAGCAAGTGACGAGCGTACGCTTTCACTTATAGAAGCCTCTGAAAATGTGCGTCAGCGCTACGCTCAACAAGTCAAGCGTTGCAAACCTGCCTTCCTTTATCGCGCACTGAAAATATGTAACGACTGCGATATGAACTATCGCACGAGTCGCAATAAGCGTTTGCTCGTAGAGATTGCCCTCATCGAATTAGCACAAGCTACAGAAGAAGGCTCTGGGGTTCGCCCCAAGACAGCTCTACGCCCCATCTTTAAGGCGACAACTCAAAAAGTTGCCGCTGCGCAACCTAAAGCGCCCCAAACACCTGCTCCGAAAATTCAGACGACTACCATCGTGACGCCGCCTAAAGCGGTAAGCACAACGGTTTCTACTACCACAACGCCCACATTTAAAGGAAAACCTCAAACCTTCTCTTTGCGCGGAGGATTGATGCCCCAACAGACCAAAGTTAGTCAGGAGGCAACACCCACAACTCCCACAACACCGGTTATAACAGAGGTGCGACCGTTTAGCGAACACGAGTTGCAACACGAATGGCGCTACTTTCTTAACAAATTGCCCAGAGAGTATATCGCAACCACTGGCCGCTTGAAAAATATTGAACCAAAGTTGGTCAAAGAGTGGACGGGACACATTGTCTTTGAGAGTCAGCCCGTAGCAGATTGCTTCTTGGCGATTAAAAGTCAGATGCTTGACTTCATGCGTACCCGTTTGCGTAACGCGGAAGTGGATTTCACATTTGAAGTTGAGGCACTTTCTGAACCCACTAAGATAAAGACCCCTCGCGAGCACTGGAAAGAACTCCTGCAGCACAATCGAATGATACAGAGGTTGCAGAAAGCGCTCGGATTAGAGTATTACTAATCCCTGTTTCAGAGGTTGAGAAGTTTATCCTTACCCTACACATTTTGGTGACACTACCGTTTTCACCGACCACACATTATTATATTTATATTCCAACACATAAAAAATCTACATCATGCACAAGTACATCACAGTGGCGTATAGCCTTTACACAGATAACTCAGAAGGCGTTCACGAACTCGTAGAACAGGCTCCCGTAGAGCATCCCTTCCAGTTTATCACCGAACTCGGCGTAGCACTTGAGGCGTTTGAAGCAAAGCTCAAGGACCTCAACGCTGGCGATGAGTTTGACTTCACACTCAGTGTTGATGAAGCCTACGGTCCTTACGAACAGGAACACGTCATTGAGCTTCCCAAGTCTACATTCATGCTCAACGGACGCTTCCAGAACGATGTTATTTACGAAGGTGCTGTTATCCCCCTCGTGAATGCCGACGGCAACCGCTTCCAGGGACTTGTTTTAGAAGTTAAGGAAGAAGTTGTTATCATCGACCTCAATCATCCTCTCGCAGGCAAGGAACTTCACTTCAAGGGTAGCGTAGTTACTTCTCGCGAAGCTACTGACGCTGAAGTAACAGCCCTTATCAAGATGATGTCAGGCGAAGGCGGTTGCGGCTGCGGCTGTGGTTGTGACGGCGGTTGCGAAGGTGGTTGCGACAGCGAAGGTTGCGGTTGCGGCGACCACGAACATGGTTGCGGTTGCAAGCATTAATAATTAAGGTTATAAGGTTTAAGGTTATGAGGTCTTAAGGAAGTTGACCTTAAAGGCCTTCATTTACCTTAAAGACCTTAGTTCTTCTTCGCACCCCTCAAAACCTCATAACCTTTAACCTAAAAACCTTGCCTAATGAACACTTTCGGTAATCATTTCCGCCTTACCACTTTCGGCGAGAGCCATGGTGCTGCCGTCGGAGGGGTAATTGATGGGTTCCCCTCGGGCATTGCGATTGACCTCGACTTTATCCAAGCCGAGTTAGACCGTCGTCGCCCTGGGCAAAGCCTATTAACTACGGCGCGTAAGGAGGGAGATAAGGTAGAACTCCTTTCGGGAGTCTTCGAAGGGCGTTCTACGGGGTGTCCCATCGGATTTATTGTGCGCAATGAGAATCAGCACTCATCCGACTACGACAACTTGCGCAACTTGTTCCGACCCTCACACGCCGATTTCACTTACCAGCAGAAATACGGCGTGCGCGACCATCGCGGAGGTGGGCGCTCGTCGGCACGCGAAACGATTTCGCGCGTCGTAGGTGGCGCATTCGCCAAACTCGCCCTCAAACAGTGGGGCATACAAGTGACGGCCTACACCTCACAAGTGGGGGCGATTGCCTTGGAACACCCTTACACGGTCTACGACTTCTCAGAAATTGAAAAAAATCCCGTGCGCTGCCCCGACCCTCAGAAGGCTGAAGAAATGGCGGCGCTCATCAAGGAAGTGAAAGGCGAGGGCGACACCATTGGCGGCATTATCACGGGAGTCATTCAGGGTTGTCCCGTCGGACTCGGCGAACCCGCGTTTGGCAAACTCCATGCCCAGCTCGGCAGTGCGATGTTATCAATTAACGCCGTAAAGGGATTTGAATACGGTGCCGGTTTCGCAGGCGTCACCCAGCGCGGTAGCGAGCAAAACGACACGTTCGTTCCCGCACCAGGCGGAGGCATCACGACGCAGACAAATTTCAGCGGCGGCATACAAGGCGGCATCTCAAACGGGCAGGACATTTACTTCCGCGTTGCCTTTAAACCCGTAGCCACATTACTGCGCGAACAAACGACGGTAAACCTCGACGGCACACCCACCCTTGTAACCGCGCGCGGACGCCACGACGCTTGCGTATTGCCCCGTGCTGTTCCTGTCGTTGAAGCAATGGCTGCGATGGTCATTCTTGACCATATTATGTTAAACAACATATCCAAATGTTAAAAGTTTAATAAATTTCTAAATTAACTGGGCAGAAAGTTTGCTATGAACTTTTTGCCCTTTATTTTTGTTGTGTTGTCGAGAGATAACGACCACTATTTTTTACAAAATAGTTTAGTTAAGTCTAGTTTAGTTTTTGTGTTGGTTAACGGCAGCAGCAATTTTGCTGGCTGCCGTTAATTTGCATTTATACCCTGACACACGAGATTGGCACCCTAAAATGCTGACGTAAATGAGCGAAAAATGCGTGCTTCATGCTAAAAAAATGGGCGCAAAACCTATGCAAAAAATGCCTCATTTACTACCTCAAAAAACTATACCTATTTTCGTAAAAATTATTAGTAAGAAAAAAAAAATTATTAGTAACCTTTTTTAAAATATGTTACTAATAATTTTGAGCAAAATAGAGTGCGGAAAAATTGAGACAAATTAACGCATTCAAACACCTGGTTTTCAACGCATAACAATAAGTATAAGTTTACCATGAAAAAACTCCCTAAATTTCTCAGCACAATAGCCCTCAGTTTGCTGCTTTTGGGGTGCAATCCCATCCATCAAGAATTGACGGGAATGGAGCAAGCAAGTCAGGATTTCCAGGCGCGTCGCGCCACGCTCAGCGATAGCACCTACTTCTCGGTGTTTACCCCCTCACTCAATATTATACAGCGCCAGGCTTTGGAATTTCTGTATGCCTACATGCCGCTTCCCGACATCGTAGACTACCCTGGGGAGTTTCACCTCATGAATGTAGACTACGCCCTGCGTGCGCGTGAGGAAATGCCCTGGGGCAAACAGGTGCCCGACCGTGAGTTTCTCCACTTCGTGCTTCCCGTGCGCGTGAATAATGAGAATATGGACGAGAGTCGCCGTGTGTTTTACGAAGAACTCAAGGAGCGCGTCTGCACGCTCTCAATGCACGACGCCGTTCTTGAAGTCAATCACTGGTGTCACGAAAAAGTGACCTACACACCCTCAGACGCGCGCACCAGCTCGCCCCTCGCTTCTGTGCGCACGGCATACGGTCGTTGCGGTGAGGAATCTACGTTCACCGTTGCCGCACTCCGCGCCGTGGGCATCCCCGCGCGTCAGGTTTACACGCCCCGCTGGGCACACACCGACAGCAATCATGCGTGGGTAGAGGCATGGGTAGACGGCGAATGGCGCTTCTTGGGCGCTTGCGAACCCGAAGCCGTGCTCGACCTCGGATGGTTTAACGCCCCCGCCTCACGCGGTATGCTCATGCACACAAAGGTGTTTGGCCATTACGAAGGTCCGGAAGAGGTGGTGGGACGCACAGCGTGTTACACCGAAATCAACGTGACCGAAGGCTATGCCCCGACCGCCACGGCCGTAGTGCGTGTGACGGACGAGGCAGGTAGTCCCGTGCAGACGGAGGTTGAATTTAAGATTTTCAACTACTCAGAATTTTATACCGCAGCCAAGAAGCCTACCGACGCTAACGGCATCGCTACCCTCACTACGGGCAAGGGCGATATGCTTGCTTGGGCGGCAAACGACGGCAAATTTGGTTTCGCTAAGATACGTGTGAGCGACGCGGCCGACACGGTGGATGTCGTTCTCAACAAGACAGCGGGCTATACGGCAATGCTGGAAATGGACATCGTACCTCCCGCCGAGCGCAACACCGTTCCAGAGCAGACGGAGGAGCAGATTGCCCAAAATCAGTGCCGCTTTGCGCAGGAAGACTCTATCCGCAACGCCTACATCGCCACCTTTATTACGGCGGATACTGTTGCAAGTCTTGCACAGGCATGGAACCTTGATAATGAGGCGCTTCAGACGGTTATGAAGGAGTCTCGTGGTAATTATCAGGCGCTGCGCGACTTCTTAAATGAGACGCCCACTGAAGAGCGCCCCTTGGCGTTGCGCTTGCTTCAGATTATCGCCCCAAAAGACCGCCGCGATGTGCCTACGGATGTGCTTCACGACCACTTGAAATATACTCCGCGCGAGGCGCAAGGCGATGCACTTTTTGAAAACTATGTGTTAAATCCGCGCGTTAGTAACGAACTGCTCACGCCCTATAAGCAATTCTTTACCGAGGCGCTTGACACGAATCTCGTTTCGGCATACCGTGAGCAGCCCTCGCTTTGGGCGGATTGGTGTCGCACACATATAAATATAGACAACCTTTGGAATCCGCAGGCGCTCTGCATGTCGCCCGTAGGTGTGTGGAACATTCGCTTGTGCGACCCTCATTCGCGCGACATTTTCTTTGTTGCCGTGGCGAGAAGCATGGGTATTCCCGCGCGCATCGACCCTGTGACGGGCAAAACGCAATACTGGAACCAGAAGGCTTGGCAGGACGCACACTTAAACGCTACCGACGCTGAGGTGAAGGCAGTTGCAGCGCCACAAGGCATACTTCAGGCTTCTTACAAACCTTCGCGCCACTTGGATAACCCGAAGTATGAAACGCATTTCACCCTCTCGAAGATTGAAAACGGTCGCCTCGTTTTGCAAAACTACGACTATAACGAGACGTGGGCATCCCTGCTCAAAAAGGGCTTGACGCTTGACGCGGGCGACTATCTTATGGTGAGCGGAACGCGCATGGCTGATGGCAGTGTGCTGGCGCATCTCAATTTCGTGAGCGTTCCTGAAAACGGAAAGGTACGTACCGAACTCATTCAGCGCCATAATGAAGAGGGGCTCCAAGTGATTGGCAGTTTCAACTCTGAAAATCGCTTCTACGACCTTGAGGCGAAAACCGAGCGCTCGTTGCTCTCGGCAACAGGTCGCGGTTATTACATCCTCGCACTGATTGCGCCCAATAGCGAACCCACCAACCACTTCCTGCGCGACATTGCGCCCTACAAGGAAGTGTTTGAGCAATGGGGACAAAAGATGGTGTTGCTTTTTGCCGACGCTTCCGAAGCCGAGCGTTTCCAGAAAGGCGACTTTGCAAACCTTCCAAGCACGATTGTTTGGGGTACGGACATCGACCAAACAAACTTCAACGAGGTTTGCACAAACATGAAACTCACCAACCCCAACCGCCCCGTGATTATTGTGGCCGACACATTTAATAGAATAGTATTCCTCTCGCAAGGCTATTCTATCGGACTCGGCGAGCAACTTTCTAAAGTCATAAACAAACTCTAAAGCCTCCCCAGTCCTTAAAGACCTTTTAGTCCCTAAAGACCTTAAAGAATTTTAAGACCTTATAACCTCCCCCCTCAAAACCTCGAACAATGAAACCCTGGATTAAAACCCTCACCTGCTCAGCACTCTTTGCTACAGCTACTCTCACGCAAACTTTTGCCCAAAATCCTACCTATTCCCCCACGCCCGAAAACCTTCAGGCGCGTCAAGAATTTGCCGACAACCGCTTCGGCATCTTCCTTCACTGGGGTATTTACAGCATGTTCGCACAGGGCGAATGGTATATGCACAATGCAAACATCCATCACGACGAGTATGCTAAGGCTGCCTCTGGTTTTTACCCTGCAAACTTTGATGCTAAGGCGTGGGTGAGTGCTATAAAAGACGCCGGTGCAAAGTATATTTGCTTCACCTCTCGCCACCACGACAGTTTCTCTATGTGGGACACGAACGAAAGCGACTACAACATCGTTGACGCCACTCCCTTCAAGCGCGATGTGTTGAAGGAACTTGCCGACGAATGTCACGCGCAGGGCATCAAGTTGCACCTTTACTATTCTCACTTAGACTGGACACGCGACGAGTATCCCGGCGGACGCACAGGGAAAGGCACGGGGCGCGACCCCAAGAAGGTGGACTGGAAGGCGTATTACAAATTTATGAACAACCAGCTCACCGAACTCCTTACGAACTACGGCGAAATTGGTGCCATCTGGTTTGACGGAGTGTGGGACCACGACGAAGACTCCATCCCCTTCGATTGGGAATTGGAGGAACAATACGCCCTCATCCACAAGTTGCAACCCGCATGTCTTGTGGGCAACAACCACCATTCCACTCCCGTACCTGGCGAAGACATCCAAATCTTTGAGCGTGACCTTCCCGGAGAAAACAAAGCCGGACTTTCTGGTCAGGAAGTGAGTCGCCTCCCCCTCGAAACCTGTCAGACGATGAATGGTATGTGGGGTTACAAAATTATTGACCAGAATTACAAAAGCCTTGAGACCCTCATCCAATACCTTGTAGGCGCGGCGGGTAAAGGTGCCAACCTTCTTATGAACATTGGTCCGCAGGCCAACGGCGAACTCCCCGCAGCGGCTTTGGAACGCCTCAAAGGAATGGGAGAATGGCTACGCGCAAATGGCGAAACGGTTTACGGCACCACGGCTGGCGACATTCCCACGCAAGAATGGGGTGTAACGACGCGCAAAGGCGACCGCCTCTTCATTCATATCTTTGAACTCAAGGATAAACAGCTTACACTTCCCCTTACCTGCAAGGTAAAGAAGGCGTTTACCTTTGAAGGCAAAACTCCCGTTAAGTTTAAGCAAGACAAGCAGGGCACTGTGACCCTTACCTTTGACGAAGTTCCCACGGGGGTAGACTTTATTGTAGAAATGATAACGAAGTAGGTAGTTAGGTTTTGAGGGTGTTAGGTTCTGAGGTTTTAAGGTTGTAAGAGACCCTAAAGACCTTAAAGATCCTAAAGACCTTAAAGACTTTAAAGACCTCATAACCTTAAAACCTCACCCCATGATCTTAGAAGTATGCGTAGGCAGTCTGCAAAGTGCGATTGCCGCAAAACGCGGTGGCGCAGCGCGCATCGAACTCTGCGCAGCCCTTGAAATAGGCGGCATTACGCCCTCGGCAGGACTGATGGAAGCCACACGCGCCGTTGAGGGATTAAAAATGCATGTGCTTATCCGCCCCCGTGGTGGCGATTTTCTCTACGACAAAGGCGAAGTCGATTGCATGATTCACGACATCCGCCTCGCTAAGCAGTACGGCGCCGACGGCATTGTAATTGGCGCACTCCATGCCGACGGCACGATAGACACAGATGCCTGTCGCCGCATGATAGATGCCGCCGAAGGAATGCAAATCACCTTCCACCGCGCCTTTGATATGTGTGCCGACCCGCTTCGTGCTTTAGAAATCATACAATCTCTCGGTTGCCACCGCCTCTTAACCTCAGGCTGTGCCCCCACCGCCCTTGCAGGACTCCCCTTGCTTCGCCAACTCACAGCGATGCAAACAGGAGTCATCATCATGCCCGGATGCGGTGTGAAGAGCACCAACGTAGCAGAAATCATCCGCGGATGTGGCGCCACGGAAGTACACGCCTCAGCGCGAAAGTCCTTTGCCAGCGCCATGACTTACCGCCCCGAGAGCGTCAAGATGGGCAATCCCGACCAAGACGAGTTTGCTCGAAGCGAGACCGACGAACAAGAAGTGCGCGCCATAGTAACCCAACTTGAAACAGTTAAAGACTAAAGCCCCTAAAGACCTTAGAGACCTTAGAGACCCTAAAGACCTTAAAGACTTTACTAAAAAAAGGAGAAACCACCCAGGACATCCGTCCCGCATGGTTTCTCCTTTCTTATTTCTCCTTTCTTATTTCTCTCAGACTCCCTCTTCCTCAAACTGCATCGGTTCAACATCTACGTCCGTCGTTTCGTCGCGCATAATGTTGAGTTGCCAAGAACCAATAGAGAGTTCGATTTTCAGCAAAGCCCCACCATCCATACCGGGCATGCATACCTGTGAGCCAAACACAAGTTTCTGCGCAGTGCTCTGCTCTTCATAATAAGTCATTCCGGCAAGCGTGCCACACTCGCGGTCTTCCTCACTCAAGTATTCCATAAAGTGCTTCTTGCGGAACGTATGGCGATACACCTCTGTGCTGTCAGCCTTCACGGAGAGGTACACGACATTGTCGTAAAACTGTGTGCCCAACACGTCCGTCACTACTGGAAGCGCCTCCTCGGGGCGACGCTCTATAGTCATCTGATATACTTTTCCGCCAATGGTGTCAACATACTCACGCACAGCAACCTTTTCTGCAATAGGTGCTGTCTGCTCCACCTCCTGCTTCATCTGAAAAATCGTTTCTTCCTGAGTTTTTTCCTGCGTATGCTTGCCACATGAAACAAAGGCAAGCGCCACCATTGCGAGGGGCAACAATAACTGTTTCTTCATAGTATTTATACGTTTCATCCTCGCAAAGTAACAAAGAAACTCTCACACTGGCAAGATTTCGCTCAAGTTTCTGCCCTATGAATGGGGAAAGGCGTAAATTTGTTGCCGGAATAAACTTCCGCACCCCCAAAAAACAACTACTAACTCCTCACAATTCACTCCTCACTACTAACTTCATCTCCCCCTCCCCCTTCATGCAAAAACTCCTCCCCCTATTCCTACTCCTTCTAACCGTCCTCTCTTGCCACGACGATAAACCCGAGGCAACACTTGCCGCCCCCCCTGCTGAGACCGCCCGCCGCACAGTGCTCATCTACTGTGCCGCACAAAACAGTCTGGGCGTCTCAGGCACCTATTACAAAAGCGCATGGACGCTTGACTCCTTAGAACTCGTCGCAGGCAAACACTTCATCAGCGACACCGACCGCCTGCTCGTTTTCATTGACGATGCACACCATCCCCGCCTTTACCGCTTCCGTGCCGACGCTGCCCCAGAATTAGTGCTCCAATGGGGTTATGATGCCAACTCCGCCAACCCCGCCACGTTTAAGGAAGTACTCACCCAAGTCAAGGAGCGCTTCCCCGCCCAAGAATACGGACTCTGCATGTGGTCGCACGCAGACGGATGGATTCCTTCAAGCAATACCAACTACTCAAAGGCACGCACCCTCCCCACCCTTTCGCCCCTCTCCTTCGGCATTGACGTCGGGCAAAACGGAAACATGATTACCGACCAAGCCCCCAACAACAACGGACTCGGAGCGCAAATGAACATCGCCGACATGGCAGCAGCCATTCAGCAAAGCGGACTCCACCTCACCTACATCTTCTTCGACGCCTGCCTTATGCAATGCGTTGAAGTCGCCTATGAACTCCGCAACGTCACCGACTACCTCATCGCCTCCCCCATCTCCATAGCCGCCGCCGGAGCGTATTACACCCACCAGTTAGAGCGAGGTTTCTTCTCCCCCAACCCCGCAGACATCGCCAAGACCTATTACGAAGACGTCACCTCCGAAGAATTAGTAAAAGACTACGACGACTTCGGCATCGTCATCTCAGCCATCAAGACCAGCGAAATGGATGCCCTTGCCCAAGCGGTGCGCACAGCATTGGCGGACGTAGATTTCACCACCTACCCCGACCTCACCGCCGCCCACGCCTACCACGTCTATAGCTACACATATTACTACCGTCCCCACTACTACGACATGCGCTCCGCCCTGCGCCACCTGCTCACCGATGCGCAATTCGCCCCCGTAGACGAAGCCATCACGCGCGCCACAGCCTTTTACGCCGCCACGCATAAGTATTGGGTAGGTCCCCGCGACAATGATTATCACAGCATCGCCGCCGCCGAATGTTGCGGCATCTCCATGTTCTTCCCGCAAAAAGAATACGCCGACAACACCTCCCGTTGCGATTTTGGCAACCACAACGAAACCTACACCCAAACATCATGGGCGCAAGCCATAGGGAAAGGAAACTAACCCCTCCTCCCCTCTGAATACAGGGACGCCCCACACGCTGAACGAATATACAAGTTCCCATTTCACCTATACGGACGCACACCTCGTGCGTCCGTTTTCTTTCCGAGTTTAGACAGAAGAACAGAAGAACATATTTTTAGGCAATGATATAGGTGTTGTCCACGAAAACTCGTTTGTTTTATTTGGAGCCACTAATGAACACTTATTTTCACTAATATCCATCCGGTCTTAAAAACCCCGCAAGGCATTAGTGAAAATTAGTGTCCATTAGTGGCTAAAATAATAAGATCACAACGTCTTTGGTGTAAGGATTATTTGTGGACATCTGCTATATTATCACCTATTTTTATTCCCACGCAAAGACGCAAAGTGGCGCGGAGCAATCTGTTCTTTTGTTCTTATGTCAAAAAAATTGCACAAAAAACATATCCCACGAAGCGCCGCAGACTTTTTGCGAAACTTTGCGCCTTTGCGAGCGTCCTTATCTCAAAATAGGCAGCAATTTTGTGGACAAAAAGGGGTGTTTGAAGATGCAAAAAACACCGCTCGTAAACCACTGAAAATTAAACAATTAAAAAGGCGAAAATTATTAGTAAGATAATTTAAAATATGTTAC
>JAGBYW010000032.1 GCA_017628555.1 Bacteroidaceae bacterium
GTTATTGGCAAAATCTGTACCAAAGAAAAAGCGCCCATACTTTTCTTTGATTTTATTTTGAGCATTAAGTAGATGCTCCATAGAAGGAGCTTCTACCAGTACTGTTTCATATTTTCCGTGACCATCATCAGACCAGTCACCAAAAGGAATGAAAAATTGCATCAGTTACCTCCACTATTTTTCTTGTCCTTATAATTTTTATATACAAGAATAGAATTTATAATGCCAAGAATAACGATTGCGGCGTCTAAGGCTACGAGTAGCCAAGAGCATGCAATTACATTAAACACAAGAGAAATGGCAAAGAGGACGGTAAAGATAACCTCTAAGATGAAATTAAACATCAGCTACCTCCTGTGCCTCTTCCATATCAGGAGCTTCTGCGGATTCCTTAATGATGCCTTCAAGCACCTTGAACGCGAAGTTCTTATGCTTGTAAGCCGCAAACTTGGGTCGATTTAGGATACGTACTACAACACCCTCACGCACGTGAGTCTTACCCACGGGGTCAGGACCATCGTAGAAACGCTCTGCAACATTCTTAATCCATTCACCAGCGTTGATGGTGGGGTCTTCTGCGGAGCCGGGATTGTCGGGAATAGTACCCTTCCAAAGAACGGGTACGGTCTTTACACCCATCTGCTCACAGCGATAACGCATAAAGTCAGGAGTATATTCAACAACGAAGCCATCCTCGTTGGTCATAGTCATACGATATACATAGATGTCAGACTGAAGGTCATCACAATCGATGCTTACCACAGGCTTGCAACCATAAGAGAATACGGTTTCTTCGCCATACTGCTTGATAAATTCCTTATCGTTTAGCTTCTTGTTAGAAGCGGTTGACATGATGGGTTGACCAGTGGTAGTGAAACCAACTACTTCGTAGTATACAGTTTCACCCTTCATCAACTTACCATCAAATGCCTTAGAGTGGTGCTCACGGAATTCGTTAGAACCGTAGAAACCACCATCGTAGTCCTCAAGAACTACACGACGAGTACCAGAGACTCCACCCCAATTATAGATAGGAGTACCTGCCTTACGAGTAATCTTATCCCAAAGAGTGCGCTTGTAACCCTGTAGAGTGGGAAGGTGTCCAGTTCTCTGAGAGGTTCCGTGCATCTTTAGGGTGATTTCTACCTCGTCGCCGCACTTAAATGCGGAAAGGTTGTATGCAAGCTGCTCAGTATCTGCGTGCTCTGCGAACAGAGGTGCGACAGGGTCCTTGCGCTTGCGAGTCTTATTACCAGCGCCTCCAGAATGAGAGGACTTGGAGTTAGACTTAGGGATATACTTGGTGCAAATATCGTGACCATTGATAACAGTTACTTGAGTACCAACAGTTAGAGTTGCAAGGTCTACGCCAGTGTAGGCAAGAGACTCCAAGGGCATAGTAATACCATCAGACTTCTCACCACGCAACTTAATAGCCTTTACGTTACGCTTGTCGGGGTCAAGATAGCCTCCCGCGGGGTTGCCATTTTCGTCCTTGCGACGAACAAGGTCGTTCTGTGCGCAGTATTCTACGGACAGCTGACCGTCAGTGGGGAAATAAATCACCACATCGTTCTCCTGAGCAGACAATCCAACGCAAACAGTGTTGCCGAAGCAGTCTGCCAGCTTCATGCGGTCCGCATTGGGATGAGGACGCACATTCTTTAGATTAGTTACAAATCCACAATACATAAGATTATTTTCCTTTCTCAATTAGGTTAGTAAAGTCTCGATAGAAATTTGTGCTGTGAAGAAAAACAATAGGTTTATCCCAACCAACTGCATTCCAATATTCCTCGGCTTCGCTATCCCCATTACATCCATAAGGAGAGTAAGCGAAATCTTCATTCCAATCTTCTTCGTGAACAATATTGGGCTTATCAATAGTCACTTTATCAATAAAGCCATCGCATTCACCCGATTCACTATATAGGAATACTTGA
>JAGBYW010000004.1 GCA_017628555.1 Bacteroidaceae bacterium
ACTCTTTGGCAGCAAAACAAGTTCAGTATACACACGGTTCTATGAAAAAAGTCTTGAAATGAAAGAAGTGGCTCAAAAGGATTGGATTGTAGACTGCTGGCGGGAATTAGGGTTTGACCTTGAAGATAAGCAGGTTTGGAGAGTGGAATTTGCTGTGCATGGACCCGGGCGTAAAATGTTAGACCGGAAGACCGCGGAAGTGCAGGAAATCACCGTGCAAGACCTTTGTAGTAGGGATAGAATAAAGGCGTTGTTTATCAGCCTGGCAAAGCGTTACTTTGTGTTTACAAAAGCAGATACAGCCACACGTAAATATAATCAAGAAAAGTTGGTGCTGTTTGATATGAATCCGGACGTAGAGAAATACAGCCCATTACCAGCTGTCAGAAAAACAATCACCACGCGGACTACAAAACAAGTGTACGAATACCTCATTAAAGAATCAGAGAGTAATCATGTGTATAGCTTTGAAGAGCGTATGCGGCTTTGGCAGGTGGCAAAAAACCTTGCAACACATCACAACCTGCGTCAGTGGGAGCAATGGAAACACGGACCCCGTAACGCGGACATGCCTATAGAGGACCCCGTAATAAAACCCATAACGCAGGTGCAGGGAAATGATCAAGACAATGAAAATGTAACTATAGAACAAAAGGAATTATGGTAGACTTTAAGTTATTAGCATCAGAGTATAAATATTGTAGTGAGAGTGAACGTAGTGATAGAGATAGAGTCGCTATAGACATGGCAAAAACAATCTGTACCCGTTACTTTAATGGAGACCTCAATAATAGTCTGTATTTGGTGGTTTCTTTCTTCTCTACGCTCGTTTATTGTGAGTTTATGGAGTATCTAGAGGCGGTAGGAATAAAAGCCCTTTGTAGAGTAGATACGGGGGTAGATAGGATAATCAGAATCACACTTAAACCAAAAGACGCACCGCTATGGAGTAAACAAATGTAACGCACCTGCGTATAACAAATGGCTGGGCCGTTCACCTCCTACCGGGTGAGCGGCTCATTTAGTGTAGTTTAGTGAATTTGGAGCGGAGGTGATACATTTGTAACTTTATACAGATACAAATGTAACATTTGTATAAGTATGCGCTCCATATGGAACAACGGCCTTGCCTATAGGAGGACCCGTATAAACCCGCCCGTGTGCTTGTAACTGCCGTTAAGTAGAACGGCAGTGCGTTTACAAGCGCACCACCCATAAAATGCGCCCTACAAGGGTCTGTGAGGCTGCTTTTGGCTCGTATAGGGGTTACCCCACCCCCCACCCCCAGCCCCGGCCGCCTTATCCTCCCGCCTCACCACCCCACCCCCGCCCGGGGAGCGGCCCCTCTCCCCCGTCACGCTGGGCCGCTGGGGCACTTCCGTTTCGCTCCGTGACAACGTGCCCCTTTGGGCCACGTACTCACTCCGCTAC
This sequence comes from Bacteroidaceae bacterium, assembly GCA_017628555.1. Lineage (GTDB taxonomy): Bacteria > Bacteroidota > Bacteroidia > Bacteroidales > Bacteroidaceae > Alloprevotella. The sequence continues at coordinate 1,432 of JAGBYW010000004.1, forward strand.
ACTCCACCGCCCCAGCACCCCAGCGCGCCACCCCCTCCCCCCGTTTAACGGGGGTAGGGGGACCCGAAACCTGCGTAATAATGCGTTAAAAAATACCTTACAAATGTTAAACTTTTGCCACGCCATAAATTCACAAATGTTTACAAATCGCTTGTACAATGAAAAGCGACCGCCTATCTTTGCTGCATCCAAACGTTAGGGCGCTTGGCTGCAATGTTAAGCACATGTTCAGCGAATGAAAAGCACATGTTCAGCACTGCAACACCCGGGCGCATAATGCGAGGAGAAACCCTCAAAAACAATGGTCCTATGAAAGAAAAAGCACTAAAGGTCTTGAAACTCATCCTTAAGTTTCTCCCCATGTTGATAAGCCTCCTTGATGACCTGGGGGATAAGGTGCAGGCGCGTATTAACGCCAAGCACAAAGATGAACATATTGTTTAACCTTTAATTCATACTACTATGGCAAAAGTTTATTCACACTCCGAGAGCCGCGCGAAGGGCTCAGTTGGCATGACTACTTACCGCTACGTACGTGGTAAGGTTGTTCAGTCTCAGAAAATCGCTCCTTGGGACCCTGCAATAGAGCAGGTGGGTAACGCATCCCGTTGGAACGAGCGTACAGCCCTTTTGGGCCTTATTTCTCTTTGGTGCTCCGCGCACGCTCAGTCAATCATCAACTCATTCAACCGCACTAAGGGAGGTAGTCAGCGTAACTACTTCATGAAAAAGAACTACGCCGCTCTGCGTATGGCTCTTAATGAGCTTGCAATTGAGTACGCATCAACAAAGGTTGCTCCCGAGCTGGTTGCTATTGAGGACGCCATCGGCGCTTATGCAGCACTTCACCCAAGCACCATTTACCGTGTAAAGAAGTCGGGTTATGACATCGTATTCCTTACAAACAATTGGGACGATGCAGACGACCCCAGCGCTCCTGCACTCATTGACACAATGCAAGCAACCCTTGACTCCGACTATCAGTTGACTAAGGTCATCATGACTGGTAGCAATCTGAGCCAGGCCCTCAAAATGCGTCTTGCTGGCGCAAACCTTGATGGCTCAATAACTATCACCCTGGGAGGTCAGCGCGCCGAGTTCACCCCGGCAATTGCGCAGGTAGTTATCGGTGACAAGATACTCGATGCCATGATAGGCTCCGTAGTAAAGAAGTCAATCGTTGTGTCCGGTGACCAGCGTGACTACTACAACCTTAGCCTGCTTGTATCGCCTGCTGCTGGCGGTATCGTTACAGGTGCAGGCCGTTATGTTACAGGTTCCTCAATCCCCGTGAGCGCTACACCTAACGCAGGTTATCGTTTCGTTCGCTGGAGCGATGGCAACACTAACGCCAGCCGTAACGTTGTAGTGTCAAATGACATCACTCTGACTGCAGAGTTTGAGTCAATCAATGTAACGGTGTACTTCCAGCTCCCGGAGGGTGAAATCACCTCCATCAACGTAGGCGGTACCACCAACTATATTGACCCGGAGGCTACATCCTTTGACACCGAAATTGAAAAGGGTAGCAATGTCAACGTAGAGATTGTACCCGCATCGGGACGCTCATTCTCACTCGCTCAGTTGGGCTCTTCTGCAAGGCCCGGAACCTACTTCGGTAGTGATCCTGAGGACGAACAAAGCAGCACAAGCGCTAATCCGTTCAGACTGAACGTGTCAGCAAATCAGAACGTTTCATTTGATATTGTTCTGAGTACCGTTGCTCAGTAAGCCAGGATGCGACAATACTCAAGAGGGGGTCAAATGACTCCCTCTTGTTATTTAGACTCAGTCTAAATTTCACCTCACCTATTGCGGAGTCCGAAATTGTGATTACCTTTGCAATGTCATCGGGGAGATAAAGAGCAACGCTGGGGAGCGACTCCGAACGGGCTCCGGTGACCTAAAGGCAAGACCGCGGGAACTGCCCCCATTGTAGAACCAATCTTCAAGGGGGCTTTCCTTTACCTCCCCGGAATTTGTCGCACTGCTGCGCTAACCTTTAAAACTATAAGATATGTATTTTCGTTATTCACTAGCTAAGAGGTTTCTGAAAGCAACCTATCTGATATATGATAGGGAAACCGGAACATTTGGCCAGCCCGTTACAAACACTTTCTATAGTAACGCTAAGAATCCACGGAATCTGAATGATATTGCGGCCCGTTACGCCCGCGAGAACGGCATCAAATGGGATAAACTGATAGTCCGTACCGTTGGGGGTGAAACTCTCTCAGAACGCGTTAGAATGTATTACAACACTAAATAAAATCATGTATTATGTATGAACCCCGTTACTTTAAAGACGATGAGTTTAGAAAACTCACGCCGTCATGCTCCATTGCCCAGATGGATAAGAATCTCATGGAGGGCCTGGATGAACTCAGAGAGGCTGTTGGCATGCCCTTTATCATCACGTCCGCATATCGTTCCTTGGATTGGGAACTCGCGAAGGGTAGGCCCGGAACGAGTGCTCACACAAAGGGAATGGCAGTTGATGTATCGTGCCCAAATTCCTACTTTACCCGGAGAGTATTGGAGGAGGCATTAAAGCGCCCTCAGTATTTCAAGGGTATAGGTGTAGGTAAGAACTTTATTCACCTGGATGTTATGTATAGATCATTTGCACCCCTTGTATGGGGGTATTAAAAGGGTATCAGCCCCCCATCCTGGTCAGATTGGGGGCTGTTTTTACTCACATTTGTGAAACTCCATGAATATAAACTATTATGAAGATTGGTTATTTCGTAGATTGGTTAGAGATTTACTGCATTGAATGGAAGGACATAGACATAAAAGATAGATTGGAATCAAGGGGTTATAGAGTTGAAGTAATGCCCTATACAACCCGGGTCTATGGCCAAGTTTTGCAGGTTTACAGGGGTCAGTCAGAACCTTATTTCACTATATGCCGCCTCCCTTTGAGCGTCCGTTCAAATGAATCAAGTGGTATTCTAAAGGCGGGAAGTTGTCATATCAAATTACATAATCATCTGTGCTACGTAGAGAATGTAGGTGCAGTGGCTATGAAGTGTTGCAAGGATGCAGGTGTCACGCTTCAAAGTATAAGTAGAATAGACCTTTGTGCAGACTTTCAGTACTTCTATAATGGTATGCACCCATCTACATTGATAAAGGGATTCGCATCGGAAAAGTATCTCAAAATAGGTCAACCCCGCTTTACGTTGCACGGAACAACTGAAAAAGGGTACAACTACTACAATAGTGTACTCTTTGGCAGCAAAACAAGTTCAGTATACACACGGTTCTATGAAAAAAGTCTTGAAATGAAAGAAGTGGCTCAAAAGGATTGGATTGTAGACTGCTGGCGGGAATTAGGGTTTGACCTTGAAGATAAGCAGGTTTGGAG
>JAGBYW010000033.1 GCA_017628555.1 Bacteroidaceae bacterium
CAATTACGCTATATCTTACGCATTGTTTTGCACCCCCTCACCGCTTCGCGGTTCCCTCCCCCTATAAACAGGGGGAGAGCGTCATTCGGAGAATGTTTCAAACACAGACTCCCCTCAATTATGAAAATCCTTATCCTCGGCGCCGGCAAAATGGGGGCATTCTTCGTAGACCTTCTGAGTTTCGACCACGAAACTGCCGTTTACGACATCGACCCTCGCCGTTTGCGCTTCATGTATAACACCCAGCGCTTCACAACGCTTGAAGAGATTGAAGCCTTCCGACCAGAATTGGTCATCAATGCCGTGACGCTGAAATACACCCTCTCGGTGTTTGACACCCTACTGCCCCACTTGCCCCAAGATTGCATCCTCTCCGACATTGCTTCGGTGAAGACGGGTTTCAAGGAATATTACGAACAGACGGGTCGGCGTTACGTCTCTACCCACCCCATGTTTGGCCCCACCTTTGCCAATCTTGGCGCCCTCTCTTCGGAAAATGCGATTATTATCAACGAGGGCGACTACATGGGGCGCATTTTCTTCAAAGACCTTTACAGCAAACTCGGCCTCAACGTGTTTGAATACTCCTTTGATGAGCACGACGAGACGATGGCTTACTCCTTGAGCATCCCCTTCGTATCGACCTTCGTTTTTGCCGCCATCATGAAGCACCAAGATGCTCCGGGCACCACCTTCAAGCGCCACATGCAGATTGCGCGCGGCGTTTTGGGCGAAGACGATTGCCTGCTCCGCGAAATTCTCTTTAACCCCCGCACGGGTGGGCAGGTAGAAAAGATTCGCACCGAACTAAAAGAACTGCTTGACATCATTGATCAGAAAGACGAAGCACGCCTGAATGGCTACTTGCAGAAGATTCGCGCCAACCTGAAGTGACCCGCAAAAAGTAGTTGCAGGAAGTCACATTCGCACGTTATTTTTGGGGAGTTTACCTCCTAAAAATGGCGCTCAAAACAAGCGATTTTTCACTCTTCGCAAGCAGTTGATTATTAACAGGTTAAAGGTGGTCAAAATTATTAGTAACATATTTTAAATTATCTTACTAATAATTTTTTTTAGGTTACTAATAATTTTTACGAAAATAGATATAGTTTTTTTCAACAACCATTTGACGCAAAAATAAGTCCCTAATTTTCTAAATTAAGTCCCGCTTATTTTAGAAAATTAGGGACTTGTTTTTTGGCACTTCCCATTCGTCTTTAAAAAGCGGTGATTGGTCGAGTAGTCGCCAAGGATATTAGGCAGTAATATTATAAATGTGTAATTTTGCATTACAATTAAAATCCCCAACTATGAAGAAACTGCTCCTCTCCTTGGTGCTCGCCCTCGTGGCAACGGCAATGGTGGCTCAAAAGTGTGTCGTGATAGGCACGATAAAAAATGCCACTACGGGCACAGCACTCCCCTACGCTACGGCGTCTGTGTTAGAAAAAGATAAGGTCATTGCGGCAATGACCAGCAAGACAGACGGCACGTTTAAACTTGATGTAAAGAAGAAGGGTAAGCTCACGCTCAAGGTGAGCTATATTGGTTTTGACACCAAGACACAAACGATTGACATTACCGATAAGACCGACACCCTCCGCGTAGGAGTTATCAGCCTTACGTCGCGCGAAGACGTGCTCGGAACGGCCGTCGTTACGGCTACAGCAGCAAAGGTGGAGCAGAAGGAAGACACCACCGTTTTTAACGCCGCAGCATATCGCGTGCCCGAAGGTTCTACGCTCGAAGCCTTAATTAAGCAACTCCCCGGCGCTGAGATTGATGAAAACGGTAAAGTGAAAATCAACGGGCAGGAAGTTACCGAGTTTCTCATCAATGGTAAAGACTTCTTTAAGGGCGACACAGACATCGCGATGAAAAACTTGCCTACGAATTTGGTGAGTAAGATTAAGTCGTATAAGAAGAAGAGCGACTACACCGAAATGACGGGTATCGACGATGGTGAAGAGACAAACGTCCTCGATATTTCTACGAAGCGCGAACTCAATCAGACGTTGGTTTCTAACATTGACTTGGCATACGGCACAAAGGATCGCTACTCGGCTAAGGCATTTGTGAATTACTTTACAGACCAGTCGCGCATCACCGTCTATGGTTCTGCCAACAACATCAACGACCGCGGCTACGGAGGCTGGGGCCGTGGTGGCGGAGGCGTAACTGCTTCTAAAGAAGGCGGTATTGACTTCGCTTGGGACAATGGTGTGGACAAGAAAGAGAATGGTCGCTTCGAATTGGGCGGTAATGCGCGCTACAACCACCGCACTACGCACTCGCTTTCTACTAACAGCACCGAAACATTCTTAACCAACAGCAGCTCAACGCGCTCTTTCTCAAACGGATTCAACCGTAGTTACAACAGTTCGACTAACTTCAACACAAGTTTCCGTCTGCGTTGGAACCCCGATACGCTGACGATGATTATGTTCCGACCCTCGTATTCTTACAGCAAGGGTAAGGGCAACTCTACCAACCTCTCGGCTACGTTTAACGACGATCCGTATGCCGTTGACGGAGGTGCTATCAGCAGTCCGCTCGACAGCATTTCTAAGGAACCTATCGGAACGATCAACCCCGAACTCCTTGCCATCGCCGTAAACCGTCAGCACCGCGAAAGCATGAACAACAACAAGAGCCATAACCTTAGTGGTACGTTGATGCTTACGCGTCGCCTCGGCAACGAAGGTCGCAACATCTCTTTGCGCTTGAATGCCGGCTACTCTAAGAGCGAGAGCAACAACTTCTCACTCAGCGAAATTATGTACTTTAAGGGTGATGCGCAAAACACTACCTCTACCTTCTTAAACCAGTATACTACCAGCCCCAGTAAGAACTATAACTACAGCGCCCGCTTAAGTTATGCCGAACCCTTGGGCAACAACTGGTTTGCCGAAGCGCGTTACGAATATTCGCACCGCTACACCGACTCTGACCGTTCGCTTTACAACTTAGAGGAATACGACGGTGGCAATTCGCCTTGGGGCAATTACTCAGAGGCGATTAACATTTTCGGAACAGTACCTACGGACGCCGACCTCCTCATGATGGTGCGCGACGACTACAACAGCCAGTACGCCACCTACACTTACGACGACCAAAACGTGAATGTCGGTGTGCGCTACAACACTAAGGAAATCCGCTTCAACGCGGGCGTAGACTTAAAGCCCCAGCACACGAAGATGGAATACACTCGCCCCGGACAGATTGACACCATCGTGACCCGCGAAGTATTCAACTGGGCGCCCAATGTGCGTTTGCGCTACCGCTTCAATAACACCACGAACCTCGATATTAACTATCGCAGTTCTTCATCTCAGCCCTCGATGACCAACCTTCTTGAAATCATCGACGATAGTAATCCGCTCTACATCTCTACGGGTAACGCTGGGTTGAAACCCTCGTGGAATCACAACATGAACATTGACTTCCGCACCTACGATACTGAAGCGCAGCGCGGCATCTTTGCCGGAGTACGCGGAAGCATGACTCAGAATTCGATTACCAATAAGTCAATTTACGACACCGAAACGGGTCGCAATTTCTCGCGTCCTGAAAACATCAATGGTAACTGGAACACCAACGGTTACTTTGGTTTCAACACGGCCCTCGGCGAAGAAAAGTTGTGGAACATTCACACAAACACCAACGCCTCTTACAGCACATCTGTAGGTTATATCAGTACGCGCACAGGGGGAATTGGTGAAGCGCCCTCGGGAGCAGCGGCACTCGATTTCTACCGCGATGTATTTGCGAAGAGCGAAAGCACGAAGTCTACTACAAACACGCTCAACTTGGGCGAACGCCTCCGCTTCGGTTACCGCACTACGTACTGGGACTTCGGAGTTTTCGGCAACGTGAACTATCAGAAGTCGAAGTCTGACGTACAAGACCGTGCGAACCTCGAAACTTGGAACTTCGACTACGGAGCTGACCTCAACATCAACTCAGACTTTGGTTTGCGCTTCTCAACCGACGTGCGCATCAACTCACGCCGCGGTTATTCGTCGGCAGAGATGAACACCAACGAGGTGCTCTGGAACGCACAGATCTCTCACTCGTTCCTCAAGGGTAAGGCGGCAACCATCTCGCTCCAGTTCTACGACATCCTTCGCGAACAGAGTAGCATCAGCCGCAACATTAGTGCGTACCAACGTACTGACTCGTGGACGTATGGCATCCACTCTTACTGCATGGTTCACTTCATTTACAAGTTGAACATCTTTGGCGGTAAGAAGACCGAAGGCTCAGACGAAAAGGGCAGTGGCAACGCTCCCGCAGTCCGTGTAATGGGTCGCGGAATGGGAGGTTATGGCGGCGGCATGAGACGCTTCTAATCCCAAGCCCCACGACATACCCCACACATCATAACGTGCGCATCGGAATATTCCGGTGCGCACTCATTATATTATTATAGTGTGACGTACGCTACGTGACACTAAAAACCGGCGTTGCTTCACAAAGTCTACAAGCACTTTTGGGGACAAAAACAGCGCTCGAAAAACACCCCAATTAGTCGCGCCAAAAACTATATCTATTGTAGTAAAAATTATTAGTAACCTAAAAAAAATTATTAGTAACATATTTTAAAAAGGTTACTAATAATTTTCACC
>JAGBYW010000034.1 GCA_017628555.1 Bacteroidaceae bacterium
ATACCTATTTTCGTAAAAATTATTAGTAACATAAAAAAAATTATTAGTAACATATTTTAAATTATGTTACTAATAATTTTCGCTTTCATAAACCCCTGTAAACGAAACAGTTACAAGGGGCATAAAATTCAAGTTTCTGACACCTATAAATCACTCAAAATTCACGCGAAGTTTACACCCCACAGCACTACAAGCCTCAGCCGTCTCCTCATAATAAAACCCACCCCCTGCCTCTTTGTGCGCGACCGAAGTCTGTCACACAAAGAGACAGGGGGATTTGATATAAGTGACGCAAAAGAAGAGCGAGGCGCTCAATTCTTCAGCGTGCCGTAAAGTTCGCGATACTTTCCTGGGGTGATCCCATTCTTTTTAATGAATGCGCGTCGGAAGGTGCAGATGGAATTAAAGCCCGACTTCGCTGCAATCACACTAAAATTATCGTCCGTCTCAATCACCATCTTCTCAGCAACGACTAATCTGAATTCATTCACGTAATCAAAAAATGATTTGCACAACACCTCGTTGAGAAACACCGACACGTAAGTACGATTACTACCCAACAAATTCGTCAGTTCAATAATCGAGAACTTCGGATTAAGATAGGGCTTGCGCTCCTCCATCAGATTTTGAAGCCGTTCCATGAGGTGCAATTTCTTAACGTCAAACTTGCGATTAACTTGCTCCTTCATAGTTCGTATTATTTATCACTTGCAAATATATTCCTTATAATTTAAAGGAAAGGTTCACAAAATAAAAACATTACTTTTTATGTCAAAAATTCCACTCTGCCAATCGTTTTTTAAATCATCAAGTAAAAAACTTTGACAAAATGTAAAGTTTTTCACCCTTTTAAATAACAAAACTGGTCTTAAATGGAGTTTATTTATACACAAAGTAAATTGGCAGTCATTGGATTCTGCCCCAAAAACAGGCACCTTTGAGCGCGCAAGTGAGCCCCTCGAACTACGAGAAGAGGAAAAAGAAAATGCCACCGACACGAGGTCGATGGCATTTCTGACACATTATATAATATGTGTATGTTGCGTTTCACTCATCGGCGAATTAACCGAGATACTTCACAAGGATGTTGATGTTATCCGCTTCGCGGAGGCGACGAAGGGCACGCTCCTTAATCTGGCGCACACGTTCGCGCGTGAGACTCATATTGTTTGCCACTTCTTCGGCAGTCATTTCGTTGCGGCCAATACCGAAGAGCATTTTCAACACGGTACGTTCGCGCTCATTGAGAACAGCAAGCGCCGCTTCGAGGTCTGACGAAAGCGATTCGCGCTCCATTGAGTTGTCAGTGCCGGGCGCAGACTCGTCTTGCATGATGTCGATAAGACAGTTAGAGTCGTCGTCTTGGAAAGGTGCGTCCACGCTGACCTTCTTACCGTTTGTGCCGAGGGCATCTTGCACCTTGGTCAAATCAGTTTCGAGAATGTCTGCCAACTCTTGGGCTGAGGGGCGACGCTCAAACTCTTGTTCGAAACTCACAATAGCCTTTGAGAGTTTACTCTGGAAACCCACCTGATTGAGGGGCATACGCACGATACGACTCTGCTCAGAAATAGCCTGAAGAATGCTTTGACGAATCCACCATACGGCATACGAGATAAACTTAAAGCCGCGCGTTTCGTCAAACTTCTGTGCCGCCTTAATCAATCCCAAGTTGCCTTCGTCAATCAAGTCATTGAGGGCAAGACCTTGGTTTTGGTACTGCTTAGCTACCGAAACCACGAAACGAAGATTCGCACGCGTCAAGCGGTCAAGCGCTTCCTGATCACCCTTATGGATGCGCTGAGCGAGTTCTACCTCTTCGTCGGTAGAAATCAATTCTTCACGTCCAATCTCAACGAGATACTTGTCCAACGCCGCACTCGAGCGGTTCGTAATACTCTTATTAATCTTTAGTTGTCGCATAGTCCTGGGTCAAAATGAGGTGCAAAATTACGAAATTTAATTTGCATAAAACAAATTTTACACCTATAATCCCCGAAAATTATTTTATTTATTAAAGAAAAGTATGCTGTGCGTGTCAAAATCACACCTTTTAAGTTGAACTCCAGGCAATAAGTGCCGACTGTGGGGGGGCGGAAAATGCGGTCCGCACCTCGTGTTCACGATTGCTGAGTTGCACACGCCCGTCTCTACACACGACGGTATAATCTCCCTCAGGCACGCAAACATCTACCGCCTTGCGCTCCGCATTTAAGACAACGACAATGCGCCCCCAGGCATCGCCCACCGCCTTGCCGTTGAGCGTGAACGCTACAGTGCAGGCGTCGCCCACATCTAAGAAGTGCAGGTATTTTTTTACCTGTGCGGCAGTCGTAAGTCGGAATGCTGGGTGCGCCTTTCGCATTTCAATGAGGCGGCGTAGGTAGGTAAAGACGCCGAAGTGCTTTGCTTTGCTGCGCCAGTCTATGGCATTTACGGTGTCAACACTACGGTAACTGTTTCTTACTCCACGCTTTTGACGCAGGAGTTCTTCGCCCGCAAAAAGGAAAGGCGTGCCCTGCGCGGTGAGTACGGCGGTGTGTGCCAGGAGTGAGAGGCGCGCCACTTCTTCATCAAAAAGTTGGGGCGAAACGGCACGCAGGCGATCCACCAAGCAGAGGTCGTCGTGACAACTTACATAAGAAAGGACTTGCAAGGGAGATTTAGCCCACGCCGATAGACCAGAGTTTCCCAACTCGGGATAATAAACCATCCCCGCAAGTCCTAATTTTAACAAAGGTAATGTTGAGCGGTTGCCAAAGAGAAAACCGCCCTTTGTATCGTCATAAAAAGGCCCGCGAAGGGCATCTCGCAACTCATCACCAAAGGCGGCGAGCCCCTTCACCTTATGGATATTTTTCTTCGTCATACATTGCGCCGCCGGAAGCAGGGGCGTTTCTGCCGCCCACCCTTCTCCATACACGCAGATGCTGGAGTCAATTTCGCACAAGCGATCTACCACCGCCTGCATGGTCTGGCGGTCGTGTAGCGCCATAAGGTCGAAGCGAAAACCGTCGATGTGATATTCCTTAGCCCAGAAGGCCACGCTCTCCACAATGAAATGGCGCATCATGGGTTGCTCACTGGCGGTTTCATTGCCGCAACCCGAACCATTTGCTAAGGAACCGTCGGTGCGATGTCGGAAGAAGTAACCCGGAACTGTACGCTCGAAAGCACTATTTGCCACATTCGCCACATGGTTATACACCACGTCGAGAATCACCCTCAACCCCGCGTCGTGTAGCGCCTTAACCATCAGCTTAAACTCCTTGATGCGCACCTCGGGCGTATTGGCGTCGGTGGCATAAGAACCTTCGGGCACGTTATAATTCTGCGGGTCGTACCCCCAATTATAATGGGGCACATTCTTTTGGGTTTCGTCGATGGAGGAGAAGTCAAAAGAGGGCAAGAGTTGGACGTGCGTCACCCCGAGTTCCACCAAGTGGTCAATGCCCGTAGGCAAACCCTCGGGCGAACGCGTTCCGCGCTCCGTAAGTGCCAAGAAGCGCCCCTTGTTTCTCACGCCCGAGGAATGAGAAATGGAGAAGTCGCGGTGGTGTAACTCATAGATTACGGGCGAACAGACGGGCGGGCGCTGATCCTGCTCCCAACCATCGGGATTCGTTGCCGCAAGGTCCACGATTGCCGCGCGCATGCCGTTTACCCCCACAGCTGTGGCAAAGACTCCCGTAGTCTCGTCTAACCATCCCTCCGCCGTCTGCACACGGTAGGTATAAAAGAGTCCCTTCAAGTCTTGGTAGACATTCAAGCGCCACCAACCCTCGCCCGCTACTTCGAGATTGTAACGCGCCACGACCTTTCCGTCCACGCCCTCAGAGTAAAGGCGCAGCTCTACGGAGATCGCTACGGGCGACCACATCTTAAAGCGGGTAAGGTGGGGGGTGTAGGTGTGCACTTTGGAAAGAGTAAAGATAAAAGGGTAAAGAGTAAAGATAAAAGAGTAAAGATAAAAGAGTAAAGATAAAAGATGCCATGCGGGACGACAAGTCGTTTATCTCGCTTCCCTTCTCGTCTACTTGTACCTCGTCTACTTGTTTACTAAATTCTGCTAATTCTTCTCCACGCTCAGCGTAATGCGTTCCCAAATGCAGCGGGGGATTAACTTCCAGACGGCTACGAGTAGGCGGTAGCGCCAGTCGATAGTAACGATGCGCTTGCGCTGCTTGATGGCGCGGACAATCGCTTGGGCTACGCGGTCAGCCGGCATCTGCATGGGGAATTTTGCTCCCGCAATGAAGGCCGTACTTACGAAGCCGGGGCGGATGTCAGTAACGGCAAGGCGCATCTTGTCGGCACGCGCGTTTTGCACCAAGGCCTGGAGGTAAGCGTGTTGCATCTTCTTCGTTGCCGAATAGGCGGCGGCAGGTCCAAGCCCCTTAGTGCCGGCAATGCTACTGATGGCGGCGATGTGACCTGGGCGACGCGCGGTCTTGAAGTAGTTGTAAGCCGTAGTCATCATACGCACAAAGCCCTCGCCGTTAGTCTGCGCCGTGCGGATTTCCTTTTCGGGGTCGAGTTCGGGATTATACCAACCCACCCCACTACTATGCAGGTAAAGGTCTACTCCCCCAAGGCGCTCGGCAAGCGACACCCACTTCTCGGCAGCCTCGGGAAGCATCACGTCGATGCTTTCCGTCACAACGCGGTCGGGATATTGCGCACGGAGGTCTTCGAGTAGCGCCACGCGACGCCCCGCCAGCCCGAGCGTCCACCCTTCGGCGAGCAGAATCTTGGCCACTTCCATGCCAATGCCTGAAGTTGCGCCTACGATAATTGCTGTTTTCATGTTCAAATGTATCATCATTGAGAGGGCCTTATTTATCACATCCTGAAGGCGAAAAATTGTGACAAAATTATCGATTTCACAACATTCTCATTCTCAGAAAGTTAAGCAAGAATTAGACCCCCTCAAAATTATTAGTAACATATTTTAAATTACATTACTAATAATTTTTTTTAGGTTACTAATAATTTTTGCTACAAGTAGTCTTGTTTTTTTCGCAAGCGGTTTGGGGGTAAAAACATGCCGTTTTGTCGCCCTAATCTTTATCTATTTTGCGCCCGCAAATCTGTAAAAATTCGCAATAGCCGCAATGTTTTTTACAGGGTGTTTGCTCAAAGGGTTGTTCGGGCGAGAAGATTTCTTGAAGCAACGCGCGGAGGTTTTTCTCAAACTCATCGGCGCAATCGTTGAAGTAGTCTTTAACGACAAACGAGTTGCCCCCTTCGCCGTCCCTTATCGAAACGCTCATGTTTTCGGCATACAGTTGGCGCACCTTGTCGGCGTCGCTCACGCCCTTGGTTTTACCCTTGATGGCCGAGGCCTTTTTGATGTACATCAACGAGGGCATGAGCTGTTCCCTATGGCGCAGCAAGACCTTCCCCACTACGAAGCTGTAGTAAAAGGTTTGGAAGACGTATTTATACATCTCTTCTTGCGACTTGTCGAACAAGCCGCTCACGGTAGGCGTACCGGTGGGTTTTGATTGCGACGTCTTGTAGTCTAAGATACGTTGCACGGGCGCGCCGTCCATGATGATTTCATCGCGGCGGTCAATAATCCCCCCGAGGTGTATAGCCACGGTGCGCTTGCCCGAATTGACCATCTCTACGTGGGTTACGGTTTCTTCCAGACCGAGTATTTTAATCGGCGCGAGTTCGGCATCGAAGAGCAACTGGTTTTGCACGTACTTCTCGAGCACCATGCGGTTGATTTCTTGCTCACCCTGTAGGCGCAGGTGGTAATTTTCGCGCTGCGCCTCGTCCTGGATGTTGAAGAAGACCTTGGCAAAGGCGTATGACAAGGCGTTCTTAATGCCCACTTCGTCGTGCGCCATCTGCAAGAGGGTATGCTTGGTGAGTTCTCTGCCCTTGTAGGGTTTGTAAAGGCGCTCCATACACTCGTGGAAGATGGTACCGAATTGGCGGTAGTCCACCTCTTCCGAGAGTTCGTCTTCTTCGTTAAGCCCCACAACGTAGCGGAAGTAGAATTGCAGGGGACAATTTAAATAAGTATTGATTGCCGAGGGCGAGAGGTAGCGTGGTTTCTCCTTGTCGGTAGCGTCGAAGCGGTCGCAAAGGCGTTGGAGCACGTCGTCGGTCTTCTCCACCGTGATGGCGGGAGTTTCGCTCGACTCGCTCTTGGTAGTGAGCGTGTAGAAGGTGGGCTTCGTCAGCGGCGAGAGCAAGGCGCGCTGCTTTCCCGCAGGTGCGCCCACTTCGGCAAGCAACTGAGAGAGGAAACGCGACATTTCACCCGACGCCATGCCGTCTGTGGAGACGTTATAGAGCAAGGAGATGTTGGAGGCGCGACTCAGCAGGCGGTAGAAGTAATAGGCAGAGAGCGCCACCTGTTTTTCGAGTGTGGTCATCCCATGTGCTTCACGCAAATTGTAGGGGATGAACGATGCTCTGTGACTCGTGCCCGGCAAAAAGTCTTCGTTGGCCGAGAGCAGCACGACGTTGTCAAAATCCAAGCAGCGCGTTTCGAGCAGGCCAAGGATTTGCATGCCCTCAGCGGGTTCGCCGTGGAAGGGGATGGACTTCTGTTGCAACAAACTGCGCAAGAGGCGCAATAGGGTGTTGCCCTGCACGTCAAACAAGGCAGTTGCGTCGCCCGAAGCCTGAGTTTCGCTCAACGAAATCAGACGGTTGAGCAGGGTGTAGGCAGCAAAGACCGATTCGCAATAAAGTTGTTCGAGCGCATCGGGATGAGCCGACTGCTTAAAGGTAGTGCCGATGGCCTTGGTTACTTCTACAAGGTATTTCAAGAGTGCCGTGTTGCCCTCCGTCACTTCAAAAATCACCTGCAAGGGGGCTTCACATTTTAAGTCGGCATCGGCGGGGAAGAACAACTTGTTGCTGGAAATTTTCTTGTGCAGGCGTGCTGCCTCCGTGGGATGTAGGCGCTGGGCATAGGGGTGGTTGAGCACATTCAACACGTACTGGTAGCGCCAATTATTGCCCGAGCGGCCAAAGAGTTGGAGTTCGGCGAGCGCAAGCAAGAAACTAACCATCGGAGTTTCGCCCAAGGGATACCCCATAGTGATGTTGAGCAACATCTGATTATCGTCGCCATACTTATCAGGGATGCCGTGAAGCAGGGGTTGGAGGTTGCGCTCGTTGCAAAGCACCACGGCGGTCTTTATCAAGTCGTCCTTCTCGCTTACCACCTGCTTGAGCCAACCAGCTACGTAACGCGTCTGCTGACTCTCGGTGGCGGTGGAGACGTAAGTAATCTGCTTGGGTTTTGAGAAGTTGTCGTACGCCTCAGCCTGCTCCTCGTCTGTAAGCGTGTCGAGGGCGTTGCCAAAGAGTCGGATGTTTTCTTTAATAAACTGCCCCGCCTCGTAAACACTATGGTTGTCGTTGCCCTCGCCAAGGTTGGTGTAACCACGGTCATAGTCCCAATAAAAACTGGTAGGCGCCATGCGCTTCATGGCAAGGAACAAGCGCTGCTCGGTAGGGCTTAACACGTTAAAACCTACCACCACAAAGCGACGACCTTGGAAGTACGTGGGCACTTCTCCCGCTCCACACGCCTCAAGCGTATTGACCACTTCACGCTTCAGCATACCCATGTAAGCAAGTCCCTCCTCGGCGAGCGCCTCGCGGAATTGCTGATAGATGGGATAGAGGTGGTGCCAAATAGCTGAGAATTTCTGCTTGAGTTCTGTATCGCTCTTCACCATGTAATGGTCGAAATACAGTTTCAACGCCTCACGCTGATTCTCAGAAAGGAATTCGAAGTCCTTTAGATTCTCTAATTCCTGAACATTTCCGAGAAGTTTTTCCGCATGTGCCATGCTGTTGTCAATATCGTCAAAGTCGCGACACATTGTTTCACCCCACGAGTAAAAATGATCGAGACTTTCTTGGCGCCCTGTCTGTTTCAGATACACACGATAGAGGCGGCACACCAATTCTATGGGGTCTGCCACTTGCTTAGTGCTTAGTTGGCGCCAAACTTCGTCAATCGTCACATACTTTGGCGCCCAAACGTAATTGTCTAACTCTTGGCGCAAGTAGTTGTTGAAGAAAAGTCCCGCACGCTTGTTGGGGAAGATGATGGTAAGCCCTTCGGAATTATTTTTTATCTCTGCATAAAGATGGCGGGCTACTATCTGAAGGAATGGAGTCATAGTTATTTTCAAGGAGATGGGAGTTATGAGATAAGGTTGAGGAAGTCGTGGCGACGCTTCGTATTGCCAACGCCACGACATCGGACTTGGACTTACAAACTTACGGGAACGACCTCATTAAATTTGAGGTACCACACGTAACCCTTGGGGTTGGGATAACCCATACTCTGAAGGAGTTTGACATAATCCTGAACCTGCGTCAAATGACCCAAAGTCTTCATGCCCCCCGTCTTATAGTCAATCACGATAGTTGTTTCGCCGTTGCAAATAACGCGGTCGGGGCGTTCAAATCGCTTTCCTTTTTCTGCATTTAAGGGGAAGAGGATATTCTGTTCGTTTAAGACACGCCACTTCGGCGAGAACCACTCACGCGTTTGCTCATTCTCAAAAATGCGAGACATATATTCTTCCACTTCTCTCTTGTGGTCGGCACCAGCAATAAGTCCCTCGCGCTCAAATTCGGCTATGGCATTCGGAAGGTCGTCTAAAGTCTGAATGTGCTCGAGCAAATTGTGATAGAATTTACCCAACTCGATATACTGTTCCTTATCATCAACAGCCTCTTCGACTTCGCCTCGAAGGAAGCGGGCAGAGTCGTTCGACTGTCTGAAATCCACCGTTGTAGGTAAGGATTGGAACGTCTGCAAGCACTTCTTAAACTTCGGTTCCAAGTAATTCACCTCCGTCACCTTCTTGCTTGGACTTTTTTCCTTAGAAGGCACGAGACTACCATACTCATACGTCTTCGCCTCACTCGGGAAGACGGACCAATTCCACTGACCGTCCGCTTCTTCTCCCACCAACGCCATATTGATTATATCAGAAACGGTAGCAATCTTCTCACCCACCTTTTCATTTTCCTTTTTGCCGGTAAGCACAATGAGATTGTTTTCCGCACGAGTGAATGCCACGTAAAGGATATTGAGATTGTCCACCAACTGCTTCAACAACTCTTCGTTAAATTCCTTATCGAAAAGCGAATCCTTCATCCCCGCGACATACTCAATAGGAGCAATCTTCAACTCATTGAAGGGCGCATCCTCAGGTGTACACCACAGCAACGAACCTCCGCTGTTGCGCACACCCGTTGCGTTCCACTCGCAGAAGGGTACGATGACCGTGTGAAACTCTAAGCCTTTCGACTTGTGAACCGTGAGAATCTGCAATCCCTCTGCCGAACCCATCGGCACGGATGTTTCGTGCATTTTCTCATCCCAGTGTTCGAGAAATTCACCCAGCGTGCTGCGGTTGTCTTGTAAGAAACTGAGCAACTGGTCGTAGAAACAATAGAGGTAAGCATCCTGCCCCTGAATAACTTGTAGGTTTAAGATGTTGTAGAGTCGCTCACAGAGTTCGTAGAGTGGCACTTCGGTGAGCGCACGTCTTGTCTCCTCATCGCCAAGTGGCAACAAGGAATCGACCTGTGACTTACTCATGGAGAAGATGCTATTCTCGTCAGCCCCCTCTAACTCGCGACACACCACTTCTCGGTGATAAAGCGCTGCAAGTGCGTAGCGCGACACATCGTCTTGCGGATTGGCAAGCGTGCGTAATGCCAAAATCAACATATTCACCGCCAGCGAAGCGTCAAGCAAGAAGGCCTCGTTGCTCACCACCTTGAGGTCGGGAAATTCCTCCTTCAAGTAATCGGCAATCTTCACCCCGTGGTCGTTTTTACGCACCAAGACGGCAATGTCTTTGGGTTTGACACCCTTATCCAAAAGTTCGCGCAAATTTGCTCCGAAGCTCTCAAGCATTACCTCCTTAGGCGTCTTCACAACTTCCGTTTCCGCCGCCACAACTGCCTCGTCACTCGCGCCACCCTTCTTTTTACTACTGGTTGATGGGTAAGCCAAATGCTCAACCTTTACATAACCGTAACCACAATGCTTCTCGGGCACCTGCTGTTCCACTTCCTTATACGCCGTAGTGATGGCCTGCGCACGGTCTTCACCGGCGTTACTTTTATCCTCAAAGGTCGTGGCTTCGTTATACTTCTTGCTGACGTAGCGCGCCGCCTTTTTGAAAAAGTTATTGTTGAACTTCACCACCTCTTCCGAACTGCGGTAATTCGTGTCGAGCGGCGGGAGCGTAATCATCTCGCGAAACTCTCCATGCTCCATATCGTTGAGCGTGCGCCAGTCGCTGTTGCGCCAACGGTAGATACTCTGCTTCACATCCCCCACAATAAGGCAACGACTATGGGTAGCCAAACTATTTTGCAAGAGGGGCTTGAAATTTTCCCACTGCAATTCGCTCGTATCCTGAAACTCGTCGATCATGATATGCTCGTAGCGCGCCCCCGTACGCTCATAGATGAAGGGGACGTCGAGGTCGTCAATCATTTCTTTCAAGAAGTGCGCCGTGTCTGCCAAGATGAAGCGGTTGTTCTCCCTATTCTGTTCGCGCAACACAGTGTTTACCGCGTTAAGCATCATCATTTCATTGATGTGAAGTAACATCATTTGCGCCGTGGTAATCTTGCGCAACTGCAGCCCTATTTCCGACAGCAGTTGGCGGTATCTATTCAGCGCATCAAGGCGTTCGAGTTGGGCGGTAACGGCATCCGTCTTTGCCCACCCCTCAATTCCTTCGGCATACCTCAGCGCCGCATCAGTCAGCATCTTCTTCAGCGCGTCCTTAGTGGTCTTGAAATCCCTGTGCGCATCCATCTGCGCCGCCTTTCTTACTGCCGCTATTGCCCCGGTGCTTTTCTTCACCAAGTCATCCTGTAGGGGCTGCATGTCGGCGTAAAGCGCGTCGCCCAGTTGCGTGACTTTTTCCACGCCCATTACGGGCACTTTTCCCAGACGCTCTTTCACCTGCATCAACACCTGTGGGTCGCCAATATTATCGCGCACATCGGCTTGCTGCTTGAGGTATTCTTCCTTGAAAATGGTGTCAGAAAACGACTGTATCTCGCCCAAAATATTCCAACCCTTGTCTGCCTCAATACGCTCAAACATAAAGTCTCTGAGGATGCTCATCAACTTTTGCTTCTCAAGCTTGTCGGCATCATCCTCATAGAAGTTGATGTCGTCTACAATGCTCTTCACCGCCTCAGCCAGCGCTTCTTTTGAATTGAGGTCTACGCGCAGGTTGGCGGTAAGGTCAAGTTCGTAAGCCAACTCACGCACGATGCTTTGGAAGAAGGAGTCGATGGTCGTAATGCGGAAGCGGCTGTAGTCGTGAAGCATTGCCGAGAGCGCCACCTGGGCACGGCGGCGAATTTCATGGTCAGAAAGATTGAGCGCCTTAATTTCGGGCGCAAACTTGACCTTCTCAAAATAATCTTCAGAACTCTCAAGGCGCTTGGCAATACCGTTAAGTTGCCCGATAATACGCACCTTCATTTCCGCCGTAGCCTTGTTCGTAAAGGTCACGGCGAGGATATTGCGATAAGCATAGGGATTAGCAATCAGCAGTTTGATATACTCCACAGCAAGCGTAAATGTCTTGCCGCTACCTGCCGAAGCCTTGTATACAAGAAGAGATTTCATGGACGTAAAAGATTTCACGCGCTACACTCCGCAGCGCTATGCAAAACTACAAAAAAAATTGCAGATTTTAACGCGCAATGTGTCTCATTTTTTCCACATCCCAACTCCACCCTTCCTCGCCCTCACTTCGAGGTGTTGAACAACGACCACATTCGCCTTATTTTCAACGCATTAACCTCTCGAAACCGTTTCGCAAATACTCCCGCCAAAAACTATAAGTATTTTCGTAAAAATTATTAGTAACCTAAAAAAAATTATTAGTAACATATTTTAAATTACATTACTAATAATTTTCAGCACTTTTAAGAGCGAAAAAATTGGGCGTATTTTATGCGAAATTTTGATACATTCGTTTGTCGCAATTTTTCGCTTCAAAAACGCAAATTTACTGGGGTACGTTTCTCAAAAACGATTTCATTTTACGCATTACCTTTATTCGTGCGCGCCACGTGCCCCTTTTTTCACCCCCGCTCACGCCCCACTCAGCAGGTCGCTCACCGCCTTAATAGATGTTAAATCACGTGCGCGCACGATAGTTTCACGCATCAACCTGCCAATTTTCATTTCTTTATTGTATCTTTGCAGAATGTATGAGAGGCGTTCAAGCGCGTTTCTCCCTCAAATTCAAACAATCGTTAGCACCTCAACCTTATCACCATGAAGAAGATTTTGCTCTCACTCGCCCTTGTCCTTGCGAGTTGCCTTTGCGCCAACGCGCAGTTTGAACAGGGTAAGAAATATATCGGAGCCTCGCTCTCAAACATTGATTGGAGCTACAGCAAAGCCCGCGATTGCCACTTCGGCATCAACCTCAATGGGGGTTACTTCCTTGACAACGAGTTTTTGGTTCGTGCCGACTTGGGCTACAACCACGAAAATTCCGTAAATGCCTTTAGCGCTATGGCTGGAGCGCGTTACTATTTCGAGCGCAACGGCATCTTTATCGGCGCGGGCGGAGAATTGCAATGGCGCGACCATTTCGGACGCAAAAATCACGGCAAGACGCTGCTCTACACCCCCGTTGAATTGGGCTACGCCTTTTTCATCAACCGCCACGTGACGGTAGAACCCTCGGCGTACTACAAGATTTGCTACAACGAGTTTAAAGACCATTGCGAGATTGGATTCAAGATTGGATTTGGGGTGTACTTTTAGGTAAGAGTAAAGATAAAAGATAAAAGAGTAAAGCAAACTTTCTACGGTATCGCGCAGATGCGTTTGTTTGTCAATCCTACTCTTAATCAATCTCTTATCTTTACCCCCTCACATTCGGAATCTATTCACAAACCGGGAACCGCAGGGTTCTTTTTACTCTTTACTCTTTTATCTTTACTCTCTAATGCAACTTTCAGAACTGGGCGAATTTGCCCTTATCGAACATATTACCAAAGACATTACGCTTCAGCAGTCCTCAACCATTAAGGGGGTGGGCGACGATGCGGCGGTGCTTGCGCCTTCGGCAGAGAAGCGCATGCTCGTTACCTCCGACATGCTCATGGAGGGCATTCACTTCGACCTTGTCTATACTCCCCTCAAACACTTGGGATATAAGGCGGCGATGGTGAACTTCTCGGACATCTATGCCATGAACGGTCGCCCCACGCAGTTGCTCGTGAACATTGCCGTAGGGCGTCGCATTGAGGTGGAGCACCTTGAAGACCTCTACGCCGGCATCCGCCTCGCGTGTGAGCGCCACGGTGTAGACCTCGTGGGAGGCGACACGACGAGTTCGAAGACGGGGCTTGCGCTTTCCTTAACCTGCGTGGGCGAAGTCTCACCCGAAAAGTTGACGCTCCGTAGCGGTGCGAAAGATACCGACCTTATTTGCGTGAGCGGTAACCTCGGAGCAGCCTACATGGGCATGCAACTCATGGAGCGCGAGAAAGCAATTTTTGAAAGCCAAAGACACGGCGAGGCAGAAGCGGCACAACCTGATTTCAGTGGGCGTGAATACCTCCTCGAACGCTATCTCAAACCCGAAGCGCGCAAGGACATCGTGGAAAGACTTGCCGAAGCGGGCATTACTCCCACCGCGATGATGGACGTAAGCGACGGACTCGCCTCGGAACTCAAACACCTCTGCAAGCAGGGAAATGTGGGTTGCCGCGTCTACGAAGAGCGCATCCCCATTGACTACCTCACCGCCGTAACTGCCGAGGAGTTTAACATGAACCTCACCACCTGTGCGCTCAACGGGGGAGAAGACTACGAGCTCCTCTTCACCGTGCCCCTCACGGAGCACGACCGCGTAGCACAACTCGAGGACGTAAAAATCATTGGACACATCACCCGCCCCGACCTCGGTGCGGCGCTCATCACCCGCGACGGCCAAGAGTTCCTGCTCAAGGCGCAGGGGTGGAAGGAAGAATAATTCTTCTTAAATGAGAAAGGAGAAATGAAAAAGGAGAAATGGCTGGCGCGCTGGTGCCCCGCACGATCCTTCTCATATATCCTCTCTCTTATGTAAACGAGTAGATTGGTAAAAGCAGCAAAGTTCGCATTGGGGCAAACCTCCCGCATGGACTTTCTCCTTTCTCCTTTCTCATTTCTCCTTTCAAAAATGGTTCTCACTATAGACATTGGCAACACCTCCGCCAAAGTGGCGGTGTTCCAAGCTGACGAAATAATTTTTAGCGAACGCGTCGCTACGGATTGGCATACGGAAATTGGGAAACTTTGTACGGCTTACAACATTAAAGCTTGCGCCGTTTCAAATGTAGCAGGGCCTAACGAAGCGCTGGAACGAGCGTTGCACTTACTCCCCTGCCCCGTGTTGCGACTGACTTACACGTCGCCCTGCGCTCAACCTTATTTTACGCAAATTCCTCAAGGACTTGGCGCCGACCGCCTTGCTGCCGACATTGCTGCCGTAACGCAGATGCCCAACACGCCCGTGCTGGTCATTGATGCAGGCACGTGCCTCACCTTTGACGTGATTGACGAGACGCATAAATTTGCGGGCGGAAATATATCCCCTGGCGTTGAACTTCGCCTAAAGGCCATGCACGAACACACGGCGGCGCTGCCACTTATCTCCGTAGAGGGCGAACTTCCCAACCTTGGTTACGACACGGCAACAGCAATTCGTGGCGGCGCAATTAACGGAGTAAAATTTGAAATAGAAGGTTACATCCGCATGTGCCGCAAGCGCTTCCCCAACCTCCATGTGTTCTACACAGGCGGTAACCACTTTGAATTTTCACCCGACGTCGCGCCCTGCATTACCCATGATCCGCACCTCGTGTTACGCGGACTGCATGAACTTGTCCGATAAAAACAAAGGACTTTCCATTCTAAAAATATCAACATACCGATGTATAAAAAGATTATACTCTCCGCTTCACTTCTCCTTGGAGTCATTGGGGCTTTTGCCCAAACCAATGGTTCTAACTCCCCTTACTCTCGCTATGGATACGGACTTCAAAACGACCAAGCGCAGGGTTTTAACAAGGGCATGGCAGGTCTTGCCTACGGTATGAACGACGCGAAGCAATTAAACTTTAAGAACCCCGCTTCTTATGCTTCCATTGACTCGCTCACGCTGATTTTTGACGTAGGTTTCTCACTCCAATACGCCCACCTCGAACAGGGTAATGCCAAGAAGAATGCCAACAACTCCTCCATCGATTATGTGATGGCGGGATTCCGTCTTGCGCCCAACTTTGGTATGACGCTGGGGATGATGCCCTACACTACGATTGGGTATAACATGAATACGACTTCAAAAATCATGCAAGCAACGGGCGAGGTTACTCAGACGGAGACCTACGACGGAGATGGCGGTTTGCACGAGGTGTTTGTAGGGTTGGGTTACAGCCCTCTGAAAGGTTTGTCGGTAGGTGCAAACGTGGGTTACCTTTGGGGCACGATGGAGAATAGCGTTTACGCCTCTTACGACAATAGCAGCATCAGCTCGCGCCGACGTCTTTACGCCGCAGATATTCGCACGTATAAATTAGACTTTGGTGTGCAATACGAGCAGCGCATTAACCGCAACAACACGCTTACCATTGGTGCCACTTACGGACTTGGTCATGAAGTAGACCGACCTGCGTTTTACTACGACCAACGCATCACCGCGAATCAGGGTTCTGCGGGCGACACCACGCGCCTTGCCAACGCCTTTGAGTTACCTCACACGTTTGGGGTGGGAGCCGTGTGGAACCACCGCGGAAAGTTGCGCGTCGGTATGGACTACACGCTCCAAATGTGGGAAGGTTGTCGCACGCCTGAGTTGGTGAACAACACCTATCAGGTGAGCACCAACAGTTTTCAGAACAGCCACACCTTCACCCTCGGAGGAGAATACCTCCCCCGCCCTAACAGTGCTTACTGGCACCAACAAATTCGCTACCGCTTCGGACTTTCGATGTCCACTCCCTATACAAAAGTCAGCGGCATGGAAGGTCCGCGCCGCTACAGCGCAAGTCTTGGCGTGGGCATCCCCATCCGCAACGGTTGGAGCAGTCGCAGTACGCTCAACATTGCTGCGCAGTACGAGCGTGTCGAACCTAAGTTCAGCGGCATGATTACCGAAAACTACTTCCGCCTCTGCCTCGGCATCACATTCAACGAAATGTGGTTCAGCAAGTGGAAGGTGAGATAATTGGAAGGGTAAAGATAAAAGAGTAAAGATAAAAGATGCCGTTCGGAGTCTTTACTCACAATTCTTTACTCTCATAAGTAGACTAAGTACGAGTTAAACAGTCCCTCTGCAACTTCTTTGCTTACCCCCTAATTGCAGGGGACAATTTTAATCGCGAGATAAACGAGCAGTATCACGCTTAGCACTACTCTCTACTCACTACTCACCACTCACTGATAAAGTGCCGCACGGCATCTTTACTCTTTACTCTTCTATCTTTACTCTAAAAAAAATGCGCTTCCTCCTTCTCCTCATACTCCTCCTCCCCCTGGCGTGCACCTCCGACGCACCGCCCATGGGACCACAGGTAGATTGCCGCGACTCGTTGCCCGTAATGGCGACGAGAGGAGTTTCTAAACTCATCTCCGACTCGGGCATTGTGCGCTATAAGATTATTGCCGAAGAGTGGCTCGTTTACGACAAGACCCTGCCTCAGCGTCAGGAGTTTCCCAAGGGTGTCTACCTCGAACGCTACGACGACAACGCCAGCGTAAACCTTCACATCACGGCAGACACTGCCTATTGCTTCGACCAGTACCTGTGGAAACTCCGCGGCAGAGTCGTGATGAACGACCGCGAGAAAAAGGTCACCTACTCCTCAGAAGAACTCTACTGGGACATGCGCAAGCACATCTTCTACTCTAACGCGCCCATGACCCTCCAAGAACCCGACCGCCTCATCCGTGGTAATTGGTTTGAGAGCGATGAGCAGATGAAGCAATACAAGGTAGGCACAACCAGCGGGTATATGCCTGTGAAAACATCAAGCGCAGCCCCCGACTCTACGGCAAAAGACACCGTCGTAACGCCCGCAGCTCAGCCCACAAGCACGGTAAAGAAGGTAGAAACCAAACCCGCCTTAAAACCCGTTTCTAACGACATTAAGGTACCGCTGAAAAAGGCCACGCCCCTGAAGACACCGGCCTTTGACAAGCAACAACGCCCCACATTAAATACCGGAAGGGTAAAGGCATCATAACCTGCTCCTCCCTCCGCGACACGTCACAATAAAAGAGACACACATTGAACACCTCCCCTACGCCCAAAGCATCCAAGACAGAGGAACGACGAAAACTTGTTGAAACCTCGCGCACCTTCCGCCTCACCAAGAGCATCGCACGATGGATGGACCGCTATTACATCGACCCCATCGTAGGTTTCTTCCTCCCCGCCTATGGCGACATAGTAACCGCCCTGCTCAACCTCCCCTACCTCTACCTCAGCATGCTGAAACTGCGCAGCATCCCCCTCACGCTCGCCATCATCTACAACATGCTGTTCGACATCCTGGTAGGCCTCATCCCC
>JAGBYW010000035.1 GCA_017628555.1 Bacteroidaceae bacterium
CTATTATAGGGGGAGACAGAAGAACATAAGAACATAATTTGCCATGCTGCGCTTTTTTGTCCAGATAGCGCTCGAGCGCCATCCGGAAACAGGGGGAGAGCGCTGTTCGGACTTTTTGATGTCGTATGGAATATTTTCAAAAAAAACTAAACCACTTGTAGTAAACATTATTAGTAAGATAAAATAAATTATTAGTAACATATTTCAAAAAAGGTTACTAATAATTTTAGGTGGGTCTAATGTATTGATATTCAGGATTATTGGAGTGCGAAAAATTGTTACATTTTTGAGGAGTACGAATATAGTTTGAGCGATGGCGTTCCTGGACGTCATCTCACAAAAAGTTTGCCGGACAGCGATAAATATAAATATACAAAGAGGGCGTGTCAAACAATTTGACACGCCCTCTTTAGGGTTTAATTTAATACAGTTCGGTAAACGCACTTAATCTATATTAGGCAAAGTAACAAGTTATGGGTAACCCCTTCTCTGCGAAAATAGTAGATAGTTGCTTTCGGACATTCCGTCTGAACAGCATAATCCCGTTTGAGCGTTTACAAGACGGTAATAATTGTATTTATGTCAGCGATCTGATTACTTTGTAAGTGTTGCAACCACCCTCATGTTGAACGCGAACAATGATGAGTCCGCGGTGGGTGGTGGGGATAACGCACTTATTGTTTGCCGTTGCCGTTGCAAGGTGTGTTCCGTTTGCGCTGTAGAGCGTAACGCTCACGGGAGTGGCAGTGGCAATGGCAATGCCCTCGGGGCTGGCACTTACTGAGAGGGATTCGCAATCTGTGGCATTGATGTGGGTCATGCTGCTGCCTACGTTTACGCGAGCGGCGTTGATGACACGTCCTGTGTTGACATCGATTGCTACGCAGGTAACTTTGCAGTTTTTAATATCTTTTACATAGGGTGCATCTTGAGCCACACGCAAAATGATTGTGCCAGAGTTGGGGACACTATGATTCATCTCGGTTGGGAGTAACCCTGTTTGTCCATAATAGGATGTGGCGGGGTAGAGTGCTCGTGCTACGTCGTTAAACGTATAGGGAAAGACGGTAGCTTTTGCATAAGCGCCTCCCTTGCCCCAGGCACCGAGGTCAGGATCAGAAGCGGTGTAAAAGGCATTTGACTGGTAGCCAGCGATTGCATCTTCGGTCACGATGCAGAGCAGACCGATGTTGGCATCGGTGCGGTCAATGGCAGAGGTAAGGGTGTAATAGACGGTGAGACGGTCAGTTTCCTCGTCATACTCAGTGCCAATGCTGAGGTCGGCATCCGTTTGCTTCGCAAATTCAGTTGCTACTTGATCGCTCCATGTGTCTCCTGCACCTGTGGTAAAGGTGTAGTCGGTAGTTCCTCCCTGAGTAACGCTCACCATGGGGGCACTAACTGTTCCATTACGCTGAACCATGGCCGTAGGAGCGGCTGTGAGCGTGAGGAAATACTGCGCGTAATCGGTCATGCCACTTTCGAGGGGATCGCCTGTGTAGGTGTGGTAGGCAATGGGGATAAAGCGGTCGGCATAGGTGTACTCAAGATGCTCAAGAGCAAGATGTCCGAGGGGGCAATTTTGGCATCCCATTCCCGTATTTTCCTCGAGGATGACACGCTTGGTAGGTTCGAACGCAAGGTTCTTGATGCAGCTTTGGAGCTCGTAAGTGGCAGCTCCGTTGTCAAGCGATACGCGCACGCTGAAGGGACATTCTTTACCTACTTGGAGGGGTAGGGGAGTGGTGAACGCAAAATCGTACGTGTCACCCTGTGTGAGCGACAGTCCTGTTGCGTTGAGTTCCTCAATGGGAGTATTGCCTTCGAGCAAAGTGATGCGCGCAGAGGAGTAGGTCTTACCTGATTCCTTAATGAGTATAGCACCCTTGATGGCGCAAGAAGACTGAGCTACGACTGTTTCGGGAACGCCGCTAAGCTGGATTTGGAAGTCAACGGTGTGGCGCACTTTAATGTTGGTTACAAAAATTGCGCTTTGGTTTTCGTTTTGGTTCACAAAGGCGATGTAAACCTTTTTGCCCGCATAGGGGGCAAGGTTTACTTCGAAGTGTTCCCAATCGTTATTGAGGGCGTCTTCAATGTAACCGGGCGAGAGTTGCTTCTCAATAACCAAGTCTCCCTGAGCTTGAATGTTGCCGACGTTGCTTGCGTTGAGTTCGTTAATATTTTCTTCGCTGCTATAGACGAATACGCGCAGTATGTCTGCCTTTGCCTTGCGGTAACTCTGTGCGTCAAATGTGAGCGTACATTTCTCATCGGGGATAAGAAGTTGTGGCGTTACCATCCAGTCGTTAGATGCACCAGAGGGAGTGTACATAGAGTGAGACACGGCGCAGGTGTTCGTGTAATCATCGTCGGCGGCGTAGGTCCAGGGCAAGTTTGCAGTAAAGCCCCATGCCTTCATCGCATCTGTGGGGGTTTTACCGTCGCCATCATAAAGCATTACATTATTGATGCCACTCTCGAAGTTTTCAATGTAGATGTTGGAGTCATCTGAAATAATGGTGCGCTCGTAAGAACCGTAATAAGTTACTGAGGTTTCGAGGTTAGAGGCATATCCAGCAGCGTCTGTAAGCGTGCCGGCAGGGACGACGATACGGTAGGTGTTATCCTTGTAAAGGTACGTGGTGCTTGTGGGGTAAACCAACACCATGTTGGCGCTTTCAGTAGTGACGCCGTGTTGTAATTCTAATGTGCAGAGCGGTGAAGTTTCGTCGTTGCGATAGAGCTGCGCCTTAGACCCCTCTTTTACTTTCACATCAACATTGAATGTAAAAATGACGGGATTGGTATTTGCATCAATATGGCCAAGTGTGCTTCCTTGTTCCGGAGTTACTTGGAGCGCTTGTATTTGTGTATCGCCCAAACCAATGTAGTCAAGAGTGATTTGCTCGTTGGTCTTTGTGGCATCGCCCTTGACGCAGATGCTTCCCTTGGGAATTACAACGGAATATTTTTTGCCCTTTTCTAAAGTGGTAGTGCGGAAGCCTATTGTAACACTTCTGTTTGACGTATTATCTACCTCAATCTTTAATGAGTTTCTAACAACATTGCCATTCTCATCTGTAAGGGTTGCAGCTGTATTATCGGCAGTTGTGACCTCAATGTCTCGTGTGAATGTAAGTGTGAGGTTAGAAAGTTTTTGAATGGTAGCTCCGCTACGTATTGACGCGGTGTATGTGGCAAGAAGGTTTACGTCTTCACATGCTTTAGCAAAGGTCGTGGGGAGTGTGATTTGGTAATTCTCGTCAGAGATGTAGGCTATTGCAGCCATTGTCTTGCAATCTTCAGAAATATCAATACACAATCCGGTTGCTTGATAACCTGTGTAAGTGTAAAAGTCAATACCGCATTGCTGTTTTAAAATTTCATCGATGCCATACCAATTATTATTATGGAGAATGTAGAGCGAGCGACTGGGGTTGATAGCAGGAGTTGCGGCGTAGATAGTACCCTCGTTGTCAATGGTTACACAACCTTTGTCAAGGTCTTCCTGACGGTTAATGTTCTCAAAAACTTTTGTCTCTGTGTTGTAACGGAAGGGGTTGCGCACGTCATCTGTAGAATATACCACACCTGCCACCCACTTACCATTGGGACTGATTGTAATGCCATCAAGTGTGCGTACTTTATTGTCTCGAGGGGTAAATGTTCGAGTCAAGGCATTGTAGTCAAATGCGATAGCGTCCCACTTCTTTAAGTCTCTATCATAAAGAAAATACAACACATCAGCGGGGTAACTATAACTAACACAACCTACGATGTATCTTCCATCTGCCGAGATGTCTGTGAGGCGCGTCATAGCTTGGTAACCGCCCGATAGGTCACAAGTGGGTAGACCTTCGAGTGTTACAATTTCATTTGTTTTGAGGTTCCACATTGTGGGCACTTCATCATAACCTCCGTTGGTACATACGCCAACAGCAAATGTTCCATCAGGAGTAACGGCTTCAAGGCGTCCACCAAGATTGTCCTTAGCAAGGGGGAGAATGGTCCATTGCCCTGTAGCAAGATTCCAATATGCGGGTTTGCCATTATAGCATCCTACAACTGCGCCGGCGTCGTTTGATACATCATTAACAAAGCATTCAATGCCCGAGTTGATTTCTGTTTCAGAAAGTATTTCTTGCTGTGTGTGAGTCGTGAAGTTCAGCAATTTCGGGTATGAGTAAGCTGAGGTAGCTTCGCTGATGCCATAAGCAACTGCCCATTTTGCGTTGTCACTCATACCATGAATTGTAGAACCATCACTCATAGTATACTGCCACAAAACGTCTTTGCGCTGTGCCGTACTACACAATGTGCCCAAAAGGGTGAAAACTATTGTGAGTAGGGTGATGTGGAATGATTTCATAGTTGTCTTATTTTATAACTGTCTTTTTGCCATTGACGATATACACACCGTTAGGCTTTGCAGATGACTTAACTAATTTGCCATCAATGGTGTAGACACGCTTAGTGGTTGATAACTGTACGGTGTTGATACCTGTGAGAGATTCATGCCCAGCAGTAGTATACTTTGCTGTAGTATATCCTGCG
Source organism: Bacteroidaceae bacterium (assembly GCA_017628555.1). Lineage (GTDB taxonomy): Bacteria > Bacteroidota > Bacteroidia > Bacteroidales > Bacteroidaceae > Alloprevotella. The sequence goes on from JAGBYW010000035.1 coordinate 4,558, forward strand.
TGAGACATTCCATCGGGGAAAAGTACATCCTTCAAACGGAATGTTACCTGTGTGTTGGCGTCTCTTGAGAAATCGGGCACAGGAATTGTAAGGTAATGAGCAGTGTTGTCCTCTTCATCAACCTCTTTCTTGATGTCTTGGAGTGCTACTTCTACTTGTCCCTGTTTTCCGTTGTGAGTGTATTCAAATACGGCTCCAGTGTAAGTAAGATTGCCTCCTAATTCTTGCATCCAAATTGTAATCTCATTGTAGTTGTCAATGCTCTGACCAGAGGCAGGCATAAACTCAGTCATTATGCTGTAGTTAATCAATTCATAACCATAGTCGATGAAGTATGCGCCAGAAGAACCGCTACCCTCTACATAAGACTTGTAACCGTGTTCATCTTCAATGCCACGGACGGTAAGCAACATGCTTTCGTAATTTTTCCCCGAAGTCACCATTTCACTTGGGATACGTAATTTGCCACGAAGGTCTAATGCTATGGTATAGTCGTTAGTAAACGTGGGGGTGATCGTTTCTGTGTAGTATTCTCCTGGATCTTCTGTCTCAGAATTACCAAAACTTAATGAAGCAGTGATGTTTGATTCCTTGTTCAATTTACCGTTGAAAGTAAGTTGTACTAATCCTTCTTCAGAAGTTGTTGGCATCCATGATTTAATCTTGGGCATTCCCGATTCAGGTGTGTTCACAGAAGATAAGAGCATGATGGGTTTGGGCGCAGCCTTATATCGTACAACCACATCTCCGATGTTGCTCTTGCCATCGTATGAAGTAACGTCGCTCAATACGAACAAAATTTCGTCACCCTGCTTTAAACTTCCAGAATTGTAACAATCCATGAGTTCTGACTTAGGTTCGATAGAAATAAATCTATCTACTTGATTGGCTACAATTTCTTTCGTAACATTGCCAGCATAAAGAGTGCAACGGTTGAAGCGAATGGGTTTTGAAAATTCCAATCCTACATAACTTTCACCTGCAGAAAGTTCGCTACCTTCAGCAGGTGTAACTCTTGTTAATTCTAACGCACTTCCGCCTCCGTAACTTACTTTTACGAAGCCGCTATTCATGGGGAAGTCAGAGTAAACATAGTAAATGGTTCCCTTTGCTGTTCCCTTTGCAATTTCTACCGTAGAAGTGTAGGGAGCAAAGTTACCCGTTGTTACTGAAACATGTTGCGTTAATTCCTTATCTGCATAAATATCAGTCCAGTTATCTGCAACGAGTTCAAGTACAACTCCATCTGTGGTAACGTCCTCGGGGACTATAAATTGTCCGTAAAAATCTTTGTAAACATTAAAGGCATATTTGCCTCCATCTTCCATAATGTAAGGGTCGTCCTTCGTTCCAGTACCTTGAGCGGTTACATTTGCAGCCCATAGTACACTTGCAAAAGCAAGTAAAAGAGCATGTTTGAATTGTGTTAAGATTCTCATAATCGTTTAGTTTAATATGGTTTGTTGATAATTTACGAGGTGCAAATGTACATTTTTTTCTTGTAATTCAAGACTTGTAAGTTATATCTTTCGAAGATTTTTATAAGATGATTGCCTGCTCATTATGGGGAATTTTGTGTAAGTTTTAACAAAAAGCATATTGTGTTAAGTGAAAATGTTTTACCTTTGCAAAATGATGAGTAAATTTAAGTGGGAGATAGTTTGAAGTATCCCCGACTTATTTTACTTTATCCCAGACTTAATTTTGCGTATCTGTACACTACTTTTAAGTTAAGTAAAGTGTTATATTATTACTATTGATAAGGTTTATAAATATCAGAATAACAATATTATAAAAACATGAAACGATTTGCATTCTTTATGCTTGCTATGTGCCTGTTCTTAGGTGCGTCAGCGCAAGACAAGAAAGTGGCTATAGCTTCGGCAACAGCATCTGCTTCTCAACCTGGAGAAGAAGCTAAGTATGCCATTGATGGCAACTACAGCACCATGTGGCATAGTCCTTACAGCGGTACGTCTTTCCCCGTGACGTTTACAGTTAAGCTTAAGGAGGTTTCACATGTTGACTATGTGAAGTACGTGCCTCGTTGTGACGGAAATCAGAATGGTAATTGGGTTCAGGTAGAAGTTTTGTACTCTGAAAAGACTACGGGGTCAACTTTTAAATCTGTAGGTACTTTTACTCCTAATGGCACGTCTGCATCAAGTGAATTTGATCTTGGTGGTGTAGATTGCGGTCAGATTCGTTTTAAGATTTCACGCGGTTATTTCAACGTTGCTTCAGCTGCAGAAATCGAAGTTTATCAGATTGACAACACTAAGCGTGAGGCATTTGCAACTTACTTTGCTGATGAACTTTACAGCGAACTTAAGCCTGAAGTTACTTCAAGCGAAGGAATTGAAGATGCTGACGTTAAGCAGCTTGTGGATAATCTTCTTGCAGATGCTGAGTCGTACAAGAAGTTCCGCGTAGGCGAGTATGAAGCTTACATGCCTACAAGCACCCTCAAGAATATGTTGAAGGTAAGCAGCCAGTATAATAATTACGAAAACCCCACAGGTGTTTACCTTAAGACAGGTGAATCATGCATCGTAGTTGCTAGTGGTATCGGAAGTTCAGCCGTTGGTTTGAAGATTAAGAACTGGTACACCAATGAAAACTCTAGCGAATACGGCCTTAAGAATGGTTTCAATTATATAACAGCAGCCTCTGAAGGTAATGTATTCGTTGATTACTACACAGCAAATTTTGAAACTGCTCCTAACGTAAAACTCCACTTCATCAATGCTCCCGTTCAAGGTTATTGGGATCAGGAAACAATGACAAATGCAGATTGGATTGAAATGCTTAAGGGCAAGAAAGCAGATGACCATTCTATTATTATCACGCGCTCAAAGCATGCACAAACTGCTTATCCCGTTAGCGCATGGTTGCAACATTGTCCTACAAACGTTGACTCTACGATGACGCTCTATCAGCAGGTACAGTGGGCAGAACGTGACATTCTCGGTTTGGAACGTTATGGCAAGCAAGTGAAGAACCGTCAGCTTTTCTTTGCTACAAATTATGGTTTCATGGCAGCTGGTGGCGATGGTTCATACTGTAATTACACAAGTCTTGGTGGAATTATGTGCCCCGACTCTAAGCGTTTCGATTTTTGGGGTGTTGGTCACGAATGGGGTCACAACAATCAGGTAACTCCTGGTTTCAAGTGGTCAGGTTGTGGTGAGACCACCAATAATATCTATGCAGCTTGGGCACAGCTCAACTTTACTGGCAATCGTCATAGTCTCCGTCTTGAAGACGAAGTATCTGGTGTAAATGATTACTCTGGTATGCGTGGTGGTCGCTTCCAAACTTACTTTGAAGAAGGTATTCGTAAGGGTGTTGCTTGGCAGTTGCAGGATGGCCCCGACTATAATGGCGCAACTCCTAATGAAATTACCGTTCAGGGTCAAGATGCTAACGGTAAGAACACAGGAACAGTTAAAACTACAAGTCGTAACTACGACCACTTCGTAAAACTTGCTCCTTTCTGGCAATTGACACTTTGGGGTACACTTGCTGGTAAGTGTCCAGACATCGTTCCTATGGTTATTGAGTCTATTCGCACTACAGACAATTACGGTTCTACTTACAA
>JAGBYW010000036.1 GCA_017628555.1 Bacteroidaceae bacterium
ATGTTTTTCCGACTTCATGCAGCGCGCCATAAGGGGCGATTGTGTGGCGTGGAAACCGCTGATGGCGCCACAAGCAATGGAGATGAACATCATGGGGAATATCGGACTCGCCTCGTACTTCACGCCAAATCCGTTCCACATTTCAGGCAGGTCGGGACTCTTCACATAAAGCATCACCAACACGCCCACCGCCATAAACAACAAGGCGAAGGCAAAGAGCGGATAGACCTTACCGATAATCTTATCCACGGGCATCAATGTGGCGAGCACATAATAAAGGAAGATGACGATAATCCAGAAATAGGCATCCATCCAGTCGGGCGTCATTCCGGCAATCAACTCTGCTGGACCGCTTACGAACACAGCGCCAACGAGTATCATCAGTATCATCGTAAAGACCGTCATCACCTTCTTTGTGCGCATTCCCAAATAGCGCCCCACAATTTCGGGCAGACTCTCTCCGCCGTTTCTGATAGACAAAGCGCCCGAGAAGAAGTCGTGCACCGCCCCTGCAAAGATGGTGCCGAACACAATCCAGAGATAAGATGCCGTGCCAAACTGCGCACCCATAATTGCCCCAAAGATGGGACCGAGCCCTGCAATGTTCAGGAACTGAATCATAAAGATTTTCCAATTCGGCAGGGGCACAAAATCCACCCCGTCTGCCATCGTCGTAGCAGGCGTTGGGCGGTTGTCAGGACCAAAGACGCGGTTCACGTAAGAACCGTAAATCCAATATCCGAGAACGAGGACTATGAGGGCGATGGTAAAGGTTATCATAGTGTCAGAAATTTTTAGTGTAAAACTCAAGCGATAGTAGTCGGTAAAGGTAATGCATACCGCTAACTTAGCGGTGGTTGCACAAAATTCGGAGTTTTTTGGGAAATACACAAATAAATTTGTGAGGTTTTAGGAGGTGTCGGAGGTTTTGGAGAACTCGGAGGACTCGGAGTTTTCAGAGACCTCAGAGTTTTCGGAGATTTCAGAGTTCTCAGAGACCTCAGAAGATTCAGAGTCCTCAGAGCCCCCACCCTACCCCTAAACGAAATGGCTGCCTCCGCCTTGTGTTTGCCCACAAATTACTAACTTTGCGCACGCTATGCAAATACTTTTTAGAATACTCCTGCTGTGTTGTTGCACCCTTCCATTTTCAGGTGTAGCACAACGCCTCGAATATGGGCACGTTCTTTCCAGCAGTTTAGAAAATAAGAATCAGGAGAAGGTGGGGGAAGGTGGAATGCAGTATGTTGCAGGAAACCTCACGCTCCCCCTATCCATAAAGCGAGATTCCCTTCGCGGCATGCGCACATGGCTTGCAACGATAAACGGGAAGTATGCCGCGCTTGATAACACAGGAGGCGCCACTCTAATCAACCCCAAGGACATCATCAACACGGGCGTGATGCTGACCCACGTACGCACCCTTGCGCCCCGCTGGAACCTAATTGCCACAACGGGCATCAGTCTGAACGCCCCTTCGGATTACATCCGCACCAACAGCCTTACGCTCACCGCTGGAGCCATCTTTTCTTACCGCATGACGCAGGGCTTAAACCTCGGCGTGGGAGTTGTGGCAACCACGGCGTATGGCGAACCCATCTGCATCCCCGTACCGTTTATTACGTGGAAGAAGTCGGGACGCATAAACTACGAACTGAACATGCGCGGAATGCCTGAGTTTAGAATGTCCACCCAGATAACTCCCAAGTTCCACTTAACGCTATCCCCCTTCGACGCCGAACGCTTCTCGGCAGTTGTAAAGGCGGGCGCGGCGCATAAAGTTTACACCAACAACGTAATAAAATCAACGTTGGAAGGCACCTTCCACGTAGCCAAACACCTGTCGCTGAAGGCAGATGCCGGATACGTTTACTACCACAAGGCAAAGCTCGTAGACCGCAGTTGGCGCGCCTTTTGGAGCAATATGTTCAGCACCAAGAATGCCTACCGATACAAACCCTCGTTCACCTTCACCGTGGGCGTGCAGTACCGCATTTCGTAGGGCAAGAAAAGAAGCGTTTTCAACCTCACCGGCGGGGGGTAAATGCACTTGGAATATACCCGCAATCCATTGTGCAAAAAACTAAACCACTTGTAGTAAAAATTATTAGTAACCTAAAAAAATTTATTAGTAAGATAATTTAAAAAAGGTTACTAATAATTTTAGGTATATCTAAGGTGTTGATTATCAAGAGTATTGGTGTGCGAAAAAATGTTACATTTTTCAAGAAAATTCCACACGCCGTAATCGTTTGTCGGTTCATACGCAAACAAAGTAAAGTTGAAGTCTGTTAAGAGTGGGGGTAGCATCTTGCGTCCCCACTCTTTTTTATGTACATCCTAATGCTCTTTTTTACAAAACGACACAAATTTCGAGCATTAAGACATAAAACTTATAAAAAATTTTACTTTTTTTTAGAAAAAATGCTTGTTTAACAGATAAATGTTTAATTTTGCGCCGAAGCGGTTACGACCGCTTTTTTTATTTTCAAACTAAAAACTGACACACATATTATATAATATATCGGTCTCAGTTTTCCGTCTCAGCAAGCGCCACGACCAGCGGTTTGCTTCTTGCCCAAGCACAACACAAACAAACTATTTATTTTTTTATTAACTAAACTATAATCAGTATGAAGAAATTTTACACGCTTCTCATGCTCTGCTTTGCCTTCTTTGGCATCGCTACAGCAACAGCTCAGAATGCTACCACTGAAATTGAAGGGATGAATCCCGTTGTCGGTGAAGTGGAAGCCATTCCTTCAACAATCAACATTGCTTTCAGCAACGACATTCAGGCGCTTAACGTATTCCAGGTAATGTCAGCAACAGCTGGTGGCGGTGATCTGTTGGGCATGCCCGATTCTTACAAAATCAATGGCAAGAACTTGACCCTCAACCTTCCCGGTGACTTCGTTGCGCAGTTGAACGACCTTACCGTTATCCTTCAAGTAGTGGATGTGAATGGAGAGCCCGTTTCGTTCAGCAACAGTCCTGACTTCGCTCAGCCTGGCATGATTTTCCTTTACTACACGAAGCCCTCAGAGCCCGTTAAGTCTGACGTATTCGTTATGGAATCAGCAAACCCTGCTGCTGGTGTAGTAGAAAAGCTCTCTGAAATCTATGTGACTTTCAGCGACCCCAACGATACTTCTGACAAGAATTTCGTGGGTGGTTTTGACGCTTCTAAGGAAGTTTACCTTCTCGACAGTTGGGGAGACAAGGTTGCCACCGCTACAATGGAAATTGTAAAGGAAGGCAAGACGAATACGAACACAGTGAAGTTTACGCTCAGCGACGAGATTTCTATTGACGACACTTACACACTTGTTATTCCTGAAGCAACAGTTTACAATGGTCGTTTCTACAAGTACTACGAAGACTTCGGCGTAGAATACGGTGCGACTTACAACCCCGAAATCCGCCTCAACTATGAAGTAGTGTCTCCCACTCAAGTTGTAGAAATCACTCCTATGCCTGGTAAGATTTCTGAGGTTCCCAGTGCTATCAACTTGTATTTCAATAAGGAAATTAAGGCGGTAAATGTTGCAGTGCTCCAGTCTTCAAAATCATTGGAACAATTTCCCCTCGAATTTGCTATCGATTACAACATGGTAACAGTTACACTTCCCGAAGTGGCTGCTACTTTCCAAGACCTCACGATTGTGCTTCAGGTTGAAGACGCTCTGGGTAAGAACGTAACCTTCAGCAACCACGAAATCTATGGCGAACAACCCGGTATGATTTTCCTTTCTTACACCGTTGTTCCCACAGCTAAGGTAGTGTCTATCGACCCCGCTTGTGGTCACTACGAAGAAATGCCTACGAGCCTCAAGATTACTTTCACTGATGACATTAAGACGCTCGAGTTTGGTTCACTCCGCACTAATGCTACAGGTTTCTTCGGTTACAACTTCACAGAAGAAGACTACACCATCGCAGGTAAGGAATTGACACTTAACCTTCCCGCAGAATTGGTTGCAGGTCAGCCTAACATGAACATCACGCTCGGTGTTATTGATAAGAATGACATGTATGTAACGTATGCTTCTAACCCCGACTATGCAACTGATGGTTACATCACACTTGAATATACTGCTCCTATCAAGGCAGACCTCTTCGCAATGGAATCTTCTGACCCCGCAGCTGGTAATGTAGAAAAACTCGATGTGATCAATGTAACATTTGGTAATCCTAATTACACTCCTCAATTCCCCGGACAGACACAGACTGTAGGTGGTATTGACGCTACGAAGGAAGTAACAGTTGTAGATGCTGAAGGTAATGTAGTAACTACAGCAACTATGGAAATCGTTCAGGCAAATGGTTGGAACTCTAACACGGTTAAGTTCACACTCGCTACTCCTATCACTGAAGCAGGTGCTTATACTCTCGTTATTCCCGCAGCTACTGTTTACAATGAGCAGTATGATGAATACGCAGAAGACTTTGGTGTAAACTGGGGCGCAATTTACAATCCCGAAGTGCGCATTGCTTACACTATCGCTGCTCCCGATGGTATCAACAACATTATTATGAATGGTAAGGTGGATGCCTACACGCTTGATGGTCGCAAGGTAACTAATCCCACGAAGGGTATTTACGTTATCAACGGTAAGAAGGTTTACGTGAAGTAAAACACTTGAGAAAATATAACACAGCAAGAGGGTGTGACAAAGTGGTCACACCCTCTTGTTTTTTTGTACGATCGTAAAAATTAAAACTTCCATCGTGCGCCCACGCCTAATGATAGGATGTCGGCAAGGGTAACTCGCTTGTTGGGGACGGCAGAAATGATGCTGAGTTCGTTAGCTGAGAAATCGTAATAGAGTTCTGCTGCCTCGCCCAAGTGTTTCCACTCTTCGGGAAACTCATACGTGAGGCGCTGCCCCAGGGAGAGTGCAAACCTCACGCGGGTTGTGAAGCGGTAATAGTCACCCCCGTAGTGCGAGGTGGGTTCGTGTGTCCAGAAGTCGCCGTCAAAGAGCACGGTATTGATGTATGCACCCACCGTCAAGGGACGTAATTTCAGCGCACCCTTACAGGTTGAGGGCAAGGGGAGTTTCACCTCCCAGGGCGTGTAATATTGGCGCAGCGTAATGGTGGTAAGACTTTGCGTCTTATGATAATGTGGCACGTGACCCAGCAGTAATTCCGTCAGGCTACGCTTCTTGCAACGCTCCCACCCCATACCTGCAGACACACACCCAATGCCGCCCGCATACTGCACCGTTACGACGTTGGGCTTCAGGAGTTCCTTAAACTTAGGTTTCTCTGGCGCTTCGGGGGAAGTGGCATAAAGGTTTGCAGGGCAGACACTCAGCGCCAATAGCAGGAGACTCCCGAGCGCGGACTTAAAGCAAAATTTCTTCATAATCATACGTGCCATCGGCATTGAGGTGGAACAATAAATAAGAGCGCTTGTCGGCGCAGGCTACCTGATAATAAGGCACGCCGTCGGCGAAGGGGTGGCGCACGACTGTGCTATGCTCGTGTCCACATACCGCAAACTGCACAGCGGGATAGGGTTCGAGCGCCTCTAAATAGCCATGCGTGCGATCCATGGGGAACTGGTCGCTACCGGGAGGCACGTGCATCACCACTACCGTACGCTCAGTCGTTGCGGGGAGTGAGGTATAATTGTTGTAGAGGAAACTTGCGCCGAAGAATCCCGCACCGGCTGTAAACTCCAATCCGTTGGTATTGATGACGGCAAAGTGTGTGTTGCCCGCATTAAAGCTGTATTCAAACACCCCAAACATGTCGCTGAAAACGGTCTTCCCCGTGCCGAGACAGTCATGGTTTCCCAGCGCCACAACATAGGGCACGCGCAGGCGTTGCAACTCGTCGCGCATCCACACAAACTCATCCGTGAGCGAAAAGTCGGTCAAGTCGCCGCAGTGAATGACAAAGTCCACCCCCTCCGTAGCGTTGATGTGGTCAACTATCTTGTGCGTCTCGTCATACCAGCGCTGCGTGTCGCTAATCACGGCAAAACACAGCTGCTTCCTGCCCGCCGTGGCCTGCTCAATGCGCTCGACGTTTGTAGCATTGATGTTGCGCGCACCAGAGAAGCGCGTGTCGTAAGGGTGATACTCCATCAGGTCACAACCCGGCAGACAAATCACTGCCGAGAGCGTCAGGAGGATATGTAAAACCAGTTTTTGATGTGTCATTACTGAAAAATTTTAGGTAATAATATAGAAGTTGCCCCCAATAACTTTAACAGACCCCCTCCGCAGCAAGCTGCTCGTCCCCCTAACTTAGAGGGGACAATTTGAGTTAGTCTATCTCGTTTAGATTTTCATTTGGGATTAACAAATGATGGAGGTGACCAAAATTCCTCCCCGAAGTTAGGGGAGGTGCCCGTAGGGCGGAGGGGTCTGCCTATCATGACAAGCATCCCTCTGATGGTTCAACTCCTATATCATTGCCAAATTTTATGCAAAATTACAAAAATCTCGTAGGGTAAGTGAGGGCGTATTTGGGAAAATATTCCGACCTTTGCACCTGGTACGGAAAACTTTACGGCTTTCCGAAAAATAGATAACGCTTGCCGTAAAAGTGAAAAACTGCCCCTCCGGCCGAATTTGAATAACTCTAACCCTCATCCCCTTACGTAATGGAACTCAAAATAACCTCGCTTGAAGAAATTGGCGCAGTAGCCGAAGAATTTGTACGTCTTGCCATGCAGGAAGACACCGTGTTTGCCTTTAACGGACAAATGGGTGCCGGAAAAACCACCTTTATCAAGGCGCTCTGTGAAGTACTTGGCGTGAGCGAAACGGTCACTTCGCCCACCTTTGCTATTGTCAACGAATACCGCTCTGACGAGACGGGCGAACTCATCTACCACTTCGACTTTTACCGTATCAAGAAGCTCGACGAGGCTTACGACATGGGTTGCGAAGACTACTTCTATTCCGGTGCCGTGTGTTTCATCGAATGGCCCGAGCTTGTAGAAGAGCTCCTGCCGGGTAACACCGTGTGGGTAGACATTCGCGTAAACGACGACGAGTCGCGCTCAATCGTGTGGGGATAACCCTAACAGAAAGGCGCACGTTCGCTCCCAAAGTGGTCATCACTTTTATGAGAGCGAACGTGCGCTTTTTTTGTGCCTAAAACGTAACAAAATTTCGCCACCTCAGACACCCCAAAAATTATTAGTAACCTATTTTAAATTATCTCACTAATAATTTTTTTTAGGTTACTAATAATTTTCACAAGATTACTAATAGTTTTTACTACCTCGTAAGTGGTTTAAAATCAAAGGGTAACGCTGCTGAACATCAGCGCAGTAGACCGCCCCAATTTTGTTGCGAAAAATTGTGACAAAGAGGCTTGCGCCCTGACGAGACAAAAGCGATTAAAAATAACAGGACGTAAGGGCTTTTGCTCTTTCAGAGCGCACCCCTCCCCTATAAAAAACCCAGGGTGTTACCCTGGGCTGGTGGATAAAAGGCCTTTCAGGCCACATCCTCATAAGAAAGTTTAGCGGCCACTACTAATGTGGACACTTTTTCCCTTACGGTGTAGTTCAGCTTATGGTATCAGTAGTCTTAGTAGTGGTATGCGTTTCGGTGTGCTGTCCAGTGTCTCTACGGTCTAACTCCTTAAAATCAGTGTTGTCGAAATACTCTTCTTCACCACAGACGTTGCATTTGTAGGTGTGCTTTTCTTCCGTAATCAAGTAATAAATTTCGTAGTCGTCGTACAATTTTGTGGTCGTGGTTTCGACGTGCAATTTATGGTTATGGTCAACGGTGTAGGTGTTACCATTACTGTAGGTGTACTTTGTAGTGGTCCAAGTCTTCCACTTCTTTTCTGACTTCGCCAGTGTATCTCGAACCGTGGCATACTTACGCCAGTCCTTATATTGACGCACAATTTCCTTACTTACATAATCGTAGGTGTCTAAACTACCGCACACGTAGCAACGGTGTGCGAATATCTTGAACACCATGAAGTAGGTCTTGTAGGCAACGTACAGCAAGATGAGTGCGAAGATATCCATCATTCCCCATGCAATCATCATACCCGCCCAAAGGTAGGTAGAAATGAGGGTGACGAGTAAGAGGATGAGCATCATCTTCGTGTTGCCAATTCCTCGGAACACCTCGCGCTTGTGGAGGAGCGCCCCGATGAGCAGGGTGGGTATCACCGAGGGCAGGTACAACCAGAGCAAGCAGGGGAGCAGTATGAGTATTCCGACAAGGAATATCACTGATTTATCTTTCCAAGACTTGCCCACTTCGTCGGTGTACATCCACGAAAATTCGTGGAACATCGAGCCTTCAATAACCATCCCCACTAAGGGATTGTCCATAATGAAGCGCAGGCCAGGGTAGCTCCTGACTAACCAAGAAGAGTTAGAGGAGACGCGGTCTAATGTGTACGAGATAGCCTTACCGGTAATGTCGTAAGTCACAATAGGTTTGTAGCGCTTGCCCGTCTTAAAGTCTGTAACTCTAATGGGATATATGGCGCGCATGAGTCCGTCTTTCATCGCCACAGATACAGCAGGGCGAAACTTGCTATCGTTTTCCTCAAACGTGTTGCCGAGGTAGCGCTTCTCAAACTTCTGGAGCGACAGATAGACATTCGAATTATTGGTCATTACGTTCTCAAGGAAAGCCTCGGGAAGCAGGGGGCGGATTTCATCAAACTCCAATTCTTCCACCTTACCGTCGGGAAAGGCGCAGGCATATTTGGGGAAAGAGGTGTCTTCCGCCACGCCTTTTACCACAACGGTGTCGAGCGTACCAGTATCCTTATTGTCTGCCACAATGGGGTAGTTGGTATCAATCACACGCAAGAAGCCACGCACCCCCGTAGCGGTTTCCACCCAAAGGGAGGGGTGCACGCGCGTTGAGGTAGAGGGACTGTAACCATACACCTTCAGCGCTTCGCCCGCCCTTACGCGCGTCGTAACAGTATCGGTGTCAAATTCTGAATAGATGGTGAAGTCCTTTTCCACAATATACGTGGCAGGAGCGTCGGGTAAATCATTCTTGACAAACGGAATGGGGGCAAGCACCAATAGGAGTGCGACGCCCAGCAGGGTGCAACACTTGAGCAGGTGTGCTTTCGTCTCGCTGATTTTTGGAAATAGTTTTTTCATGGGGGTGTATCGTTAAAGGTTAATACTCAAAGTGTGTGGGCAGAGTAGTTATGCCTCCACCAACTCAAAGGTCATGCTCACGTCTTGCTTTGGGCGGTCGCCACGGAGGGTTTCACACGCCTGGATGCGTTCTACGACATCGAGCCCCTCGGTTACTTCGCCGAACACGGTATATTGCCCGTCAAGGAAGGGCGTGCCGCCGAGCGTGGTGTAAGCCTCGCGCTGCGCTGCGGTAAATTCACAACTGCCCATCTCTTGGCAGCGCTTCTTGCTGAGGGCAATGAGTTCGTCTTGCAACGCTTGCAGGCCCTCGCGGTCGCGGTTGCGGCGGAGGTTCATGATAGTCTCGCTGTGTTCCACGGTGAGTGCGTTAAACGCCGCCTGCTGTTGTTGCATCGCCAACTGCTTCTCTAACTGCTTCAACTCGGGTTCTTTATACACTTTGCCCCATACGATGTAGAACTGGCTGCCGCTGCTCTCGCGCTGGGGATTCATGTCGTCGCCCAAGCGAGCTGCACTCAAGGCGCCGCGCTTGTGGTAAAGTTGTGAGGCATTTATTTCTGCGGGGATGGTATATCCGGGTCCGCCCGTGCCGAGCATCTTTCCAGCGGGAGCACCAATGCTGTCGGGGTCGCCACCTTGAATCATAAAGTCCTTAATGACGCGGTGGAAAAGCGTACCGTTGAGCGTGCCCTCCTTAACAAGTTTGATAAAATTGTCGCGGTGGAGCGGCGTTTCGTCGTAAAGGCGCACGGTAATTGTGCCCTCGGTGGTGATAATTCGGATGTGTGTAGCCATAAGATGAATGAGGTTTTAAGGTAGTGAGGTTTTAAGGTTATAAGGTGCCATTCGGTCCGCACGGTTCTTAAAACCTAAAAGCGTAGCGACCTGATAACCTTAAAACCTCGCTTACAAATTTACGCATTTCCCTAAGAACCACCGCCCGTAGTGGTAAAAAATCCTAAATTCTCGCCTACCTCAAAATAAAGTTGTACATTTGCCCCCGACTTTATCGCAAACACATATAAATATATAACACAAATGGAAAAATTAAGCTATGCCTTGGGTATGATTATCGGTCATAACCTCAAGGGTATGAACATTGAAGGACTTAACACTCAGGAATTTTCTGCAGGCGTAGCAGCTGTGCTCGCTGGCGAAAAGACTACGCTCACAGACATTGAGGCGCAGACGCTCGTGCAGAAGTACATGCAGGAAAAAGAAGCCGAAGCCAGCAAGGCAGCTCGCGCAGAAGGCGAAGCATTCTTGGCTGAAAATGCAAAGAAGGACGATGTTGTAGTGCTCCCCAGCGGTTTGCAATACACAGTGCTCACTGAAGGCGCAGGCAAGAAGCCCTCGGCAACAGACCAGGTGAAGTGTCATTACGAAGGTCGCTTAATCTCAGGCGAAGTATTCGACAGCAGTTACCGCCGTGGCGAACCCGCCGTATTCCCCCTCAATGGCGTAATCGCAGGTTGGACAGAAGGCGTACAGCTCATGGGCGAAGGCGCAAAGTTCCGCTTCTTCATTCCCTACCACCTCGCTTATGGCGAACGCGGTGCGGGTCAGAGCATTCCTCCCTACGCAGCGCTCATCTTTGATGTAGAACTTATCGAAGTACTTTAATTATTAAGGGTATAAGGTTTTGAGGTCGTAAGGTTTTAAGGACCTTGCGGACTGAATGTCCCCTTAAAACCTAACCTTAAGCCTCACGTCCTTGCTTTATGAACTGGACGTCTCCTTAAAACCTCATAATCTTATTACCTCAAAATCTCAAAAATTATGAAAAAGATTATTCTTATGGCTGCCGTAGCAGCAGGCGCGCTCTTCACAGCGTGTGACAAGACAGGCAACGTTACTATCAAGACTGACGTTGACACTATTGCTTACGAACTCGGTATGGCTGCTTCTCCCGCAGATATGCTTCCCACTTTCCTCGTGCGTATGGGTAGCGACTCTGCAAGTGTTGCTGAATACCTCAAGGGTTTCAAGGAAGGCTTGGCGCTTTCTGATGATGCAAAGAGCGTGGCTTACGAATTGGGTAAGCAACACGGTATGCAGACTAAGCAGCAGATGATTGCCAATGTCTCAGAGCAGATTTTTGGTGAGGGCGCTGAAGAAACTTTGGACGTACAACTCTTCCTCGCAGGCTTCTTGGATATGATCGAAGGCAAGAGTCGCCTCGTAGTAGACTCTGTAGAAATCACACAGCAAATGGCACAGATGGAACTCCAGCAGCGTGTGCAGGACAAGATGAACGAACGCGCTCGCGTAGAGTATGCTCCCAACAAGCAGGCTGGTGAAGAGTTCCTCGCTGCAAAGGCTAAGGAAGAAGGCGTAGTAGCTTTGTCAAACGGTGTGCTCTACAAGGTAATCAAGGAAGGCAAGAAGAACGGCAAGAAGCCCGCGCTCACTGACAAGATTAAGGTTGCCTACAAGGGTATGACCATTGACGGCGAAGAATTTGACAGCAGCGAAAGCGTAGAATTCCCCCTCGCAAGCATGATTGAGGGTTGGAAGATTGCCATCCCCGAAATGACTGAAGGCAGCAAGTGGGAAATCTACATTCCTCAGGAACTCGCTTACGGCGAACGCGGTTCGATGCCCTCAATCAAGCCTTTCTCAGCGCTTGTATTTGAAGTAGAACTCTTCAACGTAGTTGCTCCTGCTGCTAAGAAGTAGTCTATAAAATCCCCTGCGGCAAGCAGATAAGCAGGTAGCACAGCCTCCGCTTATCTGCTTGTTTTCGTTTCGGAAAAAGTGACTTTCTCCTAAAACTATTCCACTTTCTATGAAGAAAACCCTCCTCATGCTCCTCGCCCTCTGCCTTTGCGCTGGCGTGGATGCTCAAAAGACGAAGAAAAAGAATGCGCCTAAGAAGGCAAAGACGTATGTAAACACCCTCCCCTCTGTTCCTGCCGACAGTGCCAGCTATGCGATGGGCGTGCTTCAGGCTCCCTCGCTCATGCAATACTTGCAGCAGCGCGAAGGTATCGATTCTGCCTACGTAGGTGAGGCGCTCTCAGCCCTTTCTGCCAACCTTACGGCAGAACAGTGCAACCGCATCATTGCCTTTGCTACGGGTCTTAAAATTGCTAAGATGAACGAAGGCATGAAGGCAGACCTTAACCGCCAACTTACAGGTAAGGCTGACACCGTTTACCTTGACCTGAACCTTATGAACCAGGCGCTCGCTGATGCCGGTACTGGAAAGGCGGGTATGCTTACCGCCGAAGAAGCGATGGCACTCATGGAGCGCCAAGAGAAATACGTGGCTGAAGGCCTCCGCCTTGAGGGCGAAAAGTGGTTGGACGAAAACGCGCAGAAGGAAGGCGTAGTGACCACAGCAAGTGGCTTGCAATATAAGGTATTGACTCAAGGCGAGGGCAAAGTAGCAACGGCCGACAACATGGTAGAAGTGCACTACGAAGGCTCACTCCTCGACGGCACGGTCTTTGATAGCAGTTACAAGCGTGGTCAAACTGCTTCGTTCAAGCCTACTCAGGTGATTAAGGGATGGACTGAAGCGCTCCAGTTGATGCCCGAAGGTGCTACGTGGGAGCTTTACATTCCCTACAACCTTGCTTATGGCGAGCACGGCAACCGCAACATTCCTCCCTATGCTACACTTATTTTTAAGGTGCAGGTGATTGCCGTAAAGTAAACTTACGCACCCCGCATTTTTACCCTAAAAACTAAAAAACGAGTGCCGAAGCAACGCTGCTTCGACACTCGTTTTTTGCTTAAAATTACCCACTGAAAATCAAGGGGTTAAGAGGGCGAAAATTATTAGTAACATATTTTAAAAAAGGTTACTAATAATTTTTTTTAGGTTACTAATAATTTTCACTACAATAGGTATAGTTTTTCAGGCAACTATTTTCGGGGCGTTTTCACCCCATTTTCGCTCCCCCAACCTGCCCGCTCAACTAATAATAATTGATGGTGAAATTCTCCTTGTTGAGGCGCTTTTCAAAGAAGCAGATGCCGAAGTCGTAAAGGTCGAAACTCACGCGTACCTCAGGGCGAGCGATGAGTTGCTTCCAGGCCTCGCGCGACGCCTTAGAGCGGTAGATGCCTTTGATGAGGAGGGCGGTGCCGTCGTGTGTATGAGGCAAGAGTTTTTCTACGTGGTGCTGCCAATCATCACAATCGGCGTAGAGAAAATCGGGCACTTCTCCCCTACCCTTTCCCTCCTCATTATATATATATAAGGGGCAGTTGCGCGCCGCGCGGATGTAGTCGCAGGTATGTCGGAAGGCGGCGGTGTCAGGTCCGACGGCGGCGATGCTACGCGGTTCGGCAAAGTTCACCACTCGGAATACAAGGCGATCATCCTTCACGCGCGCCCTTTGGGGAATGTTTACCCCCCGACTTTCCAAGGGAGCGTAGGCATAAAACGTCCCCGCTTCGTAAATCACACCGGTTACGAAGTTGAAAGCAAAGGGCGAGTGGATGTTATATCCACAGCGCTTGCGTATGCGGCGGAGCCAACGGAAGGGGCGAAAGAGGTGTTTCACTGGGGAAGTAGTTAATGGATGGCAAAGTCTAACAGGGAGGCACCCCCTCACCGCTTACGCGGTCCCCTCCCCCTATAAACAGGGGGAGAGCGCCTTGCGGGGAGTTCAAACCCTTACTTCTTTGTATAATGAATAAACGTATGCCCGCCAAAGTCTTCGGTGGTCACTATGGCATTGGAGATGGTCGGTGCGGGAATACCTGTTGTGTTAAGAATTTCAGTCCCAATTTCTTCCCACGCTTCATCCCAAAGTCCGCGGTCGATGAAACTTTGCAGCACCTGCCTGCCGCCCTCTACGAGCAGGGCTTGAATATTGCGGCGGTGGAGCTCGGTGAGCAGCGTGTCAATGTCGGTAAAGGCTTCAAAACCTTCGGGGTGTTCGGCTTCGGGAATGTTGCCCAGCACAAGGCGCAGGGGCGCAGGTCCGTCCCAAGCGCGGGGCGTTAGGGAGGGTTTGTCGAGCAGCAGGGTGCGATGCCCCACAAGAATGGCTTGATGCGTCGTGCGCAAGCGGTGAGCGCGGAGTTGCGTTTCAGGCGTAGAAATCAGCAGGGGCGCTTGCGTAGCGTCTTCTCGGCAAGCGTCGATAAATCCATCCGCACTGCGCGCCCATTTCAGGGTGATGTAGGGGCGCTTGTGCGTGTGAAAAGTAAAGAAGTGGCTGTTGAGCGCTTGACATTCCGCCTCGCACACGCCTACAACTACTTCACAACCCGCGTCGCGTAACATTTGAATGCCCTTACCTTTTACTTTTGCAAAAGGGTCTACACACCCCACCACAACACGGGGGATGCCCTCGCGGATAATCAACTCTGCGCAGGGCGGCGTCTTTCCATAATGCGCGCAGGGTTCGAGACTGACGTATATGGTGCTTTCGCGGAGCAACGGACGGTCTTCGGGGCGCACGGAGCGCACGGCATTTACTTCGGCATGAGCTTCTCCGCAACGCACGTGGTACCCTTCACCAATGATGCGGTCGTTGTGCACAATTACAGCCCCCACCATCGGATTTGGAGGGGCAGTCTGTTCACCCTGACGGGCAAGTTGGATGCAGCGAAGCATGTATTTTTGCATAAGTGTGAGGTTTAGTTGAAAATTGTCGAGAGATGCTTTACAGACTGGATAGCGCTCTCCCCCTGTATAGGGGGAACCGACGCACGAAGTAAGGACAGAGGATAAACTTGTTTATACTATGTCTTACGAGAAGGAGGAAGAAGAGCGTAGCGAAATCAATCGGGACCACGAAGTGGTGAGGGGGTGCATTTTTTTAGTGAGTAGTTAGGAATGAGGAGTGAGTAGTACTCCATGCGGTGCATATTCTGCACCCCCTCACCGCCCTTGGCGGTCCCCTCCCCCTATAAACAGGGGGAGAGCGCCATCCGGATGGTCTTTCTCATTTCTTCTTTCTCATTTCTCCTTTCCTGCTTTTACCATTCGGTCGTTACCGTAGAAATCCTTGCGGAGTTCCACATCGCGGAATCCCAAGTCGCGGAGCAAATTGCAGGCCTCGGCGCCATAGGCACGGTTGATTTCAAAATAAAGAGTTCCGCCGGGCGAAAGACAACGCATTCCAAGTTCAGCAATAGCACGGTAGAAGCGCAGGGGGGCGTTGTTGGGCACGAAGAGTGCCGTATGTGGCTCGTGAAGCAGGACGGAGTCGGTCATATCTGCCTTTTCCGCCTCGCAGATATAGGGCGGATTGCTCACGATGCAGTCGTAGGTTTCTGCCTCAGTAATGTTGAGAACATCTACCTGCTTGAAGTCTACCGCCACCCCGTTGCGCTCGGCATTACGACGGGCTACGGCGAGGGCTTCTGCCGAAATGTCCCATGCCGAAACCTTTGCCTGAGGGAGACGTTTGGCAAGCGAAATGGCAATACAGCCCGAACCGGTACCGATGTCGAGCAAGCGGAGCGAAGGTCTGACCAGTTCGTCCGCCACTACCCACTCCACAAGTTCAAGCGTTTCGGGGCGCGGAATAAGTGTGGCTGGCGTCACCTCAAAGCGGAGCTCGCCAAAGGGCGCTGTGCCTACGACGTACTGAAGCGGTTCGCCCGTCGAAAGACGCCTTGCACATTCCGCAAAGTGCAACTTTTCTGCCTCCGAGAGTGCCTCAAACCTGCCCAAAAGTACGTCCGTCTTGCGCAGCCCAAAGACATCTTCGAGCAGGGCATAGACAATGGCGCGCGCCTCTTGGGCGCCGTGCATCGGGGTTAAAGTTTGGATGAGCGTTTGGGGCATTTTTTAGGGGGTATATGGGAGGTGGAAAAAACTATATCCGACTTTGTGAAAATTATTAGTAATGTAATTTAAAATATGTTACTAATAATTTTTTTTAGGTTACTAATAATTTTGACTATCCTAACTCCTTGATTTTCAGGATCTATTTTCGGGGCGAAAAAAGGGGGTGTGAGCACCCGTTTGGGGCGTGAAAAATTGCCGTGTTGAGGTTTAGATTTGCCCACTTTCGATAAGGAGCACGATACGTTCCACCTCGCGGTCTTCACCCTCGGGGTCGTAGTGCTTGTTCAAACTGTTACCAAACAAGAGGGCGATGCCTTGGTAGACATTTGCCCGCGTGTGGCCCAAGAATGCCTTGGTGAGGGCATAACCCGTATTGTTACACTCGCGATCGACGAGTTTGACGAGCAGACGTCCCTGGGTGCGGCTCAACTTTCGGAATTGCTTGCCGTATTGTTCCATCAAGCCCTTCTCCACCCGCTTCAAGTGCGCCTCGCGTTCGCTTTCGGGCAGGAGTTGCAAGAGTTCGTAAGTCTCCAAAATGGTTTGGCGCACCATTCTTGCCAAGGGGTAAACGCGCTTTACGTTGTAGACGAGGCGCTCGTACTTCTGTTTTGCCCTCTTACTCTTATACGGTCGGGGCGGATACTTGTGGAGCGTGGGGAAGGTGATGTGCGGAATCGTGTCGCCGTTATACGCCACAGAATCTACGCGCACGGCAATCTGAGCTGTGGCATTCGTGAACCCACAACTCAACAAGATGGCGATAACTATATACTTGACGCGACTCATACAGGGCAAATTTAGGAAGAATTTGTGGTTTTTTAGTCATAAAATACGTAAACCCTCCCCTACTTGAAAAAAATATCTTTACTTTTGCTCTGTACTCCGTACGCTCTAATGGTTTTATACGGGCACAGGGCGAACAATCGTTTACCTCTGTAACTCTCTCGTCTACTTGTACCTCATCCACTCGTTTACTAAAAACCTCACTTACCATGGCTAAGAACAAGAATAAAGAAAAGGCGCCACGCCTTTCGAAGAAGGAGATCCATGAAGGATTGCTGACGTTGTTTGAAATGAATCCTGCCAAGGATTTAGATATAAAGCACATCTTCCGCCACCTGCAAGCCAAGACACATGGCGCAAAAATGCTGGTGATGGACGTGATTGACGATCTCGTGTTTGACGATTACCTTGCACGTGCCGCAGAGGGAGTCTACCGTCGCGTTCATCGTAGCAATGATATGGTAGGTACCTTCCGCCGTAAGCGCAATGGGCACAATATTTTTGTTCCCGATGATGGCGGAAAGGACATCTTAGTGTGCGAGCGAAATGCGATGCACGCGCTTGACGGCGATAGAGTCAGAGTGACCATGCTTGCCCGCCGCCACGGCCATACAAGAGAGGCGCAGGTGACGGAGATTGTTGAGCGTGTGAAAGATACGTTTGTCGGCCAGCTCCAGGTGGAAAAGAATTACGCCTTTCTCATTACCGAGAGCCGCTCTTTGGCGACCGACATTTTCGTTCCCAAGACTGCGCTTAAGGGAGGTAAGACGGGCGACAAAGCATTAGTGCAAATCGTGGAATGGCCCGAGGATTCGAAGAGTCCCATTGGGAAAGTCATTGACATTCTCGGCAAGCAGGGCGAAAACAATGCCGAAATGCATGCCATCCTTGCCGAGTACGGTTTGCCCTACAAGTATCCCGCCAACGTAGAACGCGCCGCCGAGAAAATAGAACCCGGTATCACGCCCGAAGAAGTGGCGCGCCGCCTCGACATGCGCGATGTCTTGACCGTAACTATCGACCCGAAGGACGCCAAAGACTTTGACGACGCCATTTCTATCCGTCCGCTCGAAAAGGGCGAGTGGGAAGTGGGCGTACATATCGCCGACGTGTCACACTATGTGAAGGAGGGCGACATTATTGACCGCGAGGCAGAAAAGCGTGCGACAAGTGTGTACCTCGTTGACCGCACAATTCCCATGCTGCCTGAAAGACTTTGTAATTTCATTTGCTCGCTCCGCCCCGACGAAGACAAACTCACCTACTCAGCCATCTTCCGCATGAATGAAAAGGGCGACGTGCTGAAATGGCGCCTTGCCCACACCGTTATTCGTTCCGACCGACGCTTTGCTTACGAGGAAGTGCAACATATCTTTGAGCAAAACGGCGAGGCTTCTGAGCAAGATTACAACCTTCCCGGAGAACATCCCGAAATTACGGGTTCGTTTGAAAATCCTGTGGGGGAATATGCCCGCGAACTCCTTGTACTCAACCGCCTTGCCAAGCAACTGCGCGCCAAGCGCTTTAAGAATGGTGCGATAGGCTTTGACCGTCCCGAGGTGCGCTTTGAAATTGACGAGAAGGGCACTCCCATTAGCACGTACATCAAGATTGCGAAGGACGCCAACAAACTTGTGGAAGAATTTATGTTGCTTGCCAACCGCTCGGTGGCGGAAAGCATCGCCCTTGTGCCTAAGGGCAAGACGCCCAAGGTGCTCCCCTACCGCATTCACGACGTTCCTGACCCCGAGAAGTTGGAAAAGCTCCAGAGCTTCATTGCGAAATTCGGTTATCGCTTACGCACGGAGGGTTCGAAGAAGGATGTGTCAATGAGTATCAACAAGTTGCTCGACGATGTCAAGGGTAAGAAGGAAGAAGGCGTTGTTGAACTCGTGGCACTCCGCGCCATGATGAAGGCAAAGTATTCTACGCACAACATTGGCCACTACGGCCTTATGTTCCAGCACTATACGCACTTCACATCGCCCATCCGCCGCTACCCCGACACACTTGTTCACCGCCTCCTCACGCGCTATGAAGAGGGAGGCAGAAGCGTGAGCCAAACGAAGTATGAAAACCTGTGCGAACACTGCTCGCAGATGGAGCAACTGGCAGCTGCTGCCGAACGCTCGTCTATTAAGTACAAGCAAGTGGAATTTATGAGCGCCCGCCTCGGACAGGAGTTTGACGGCAAGATTTCGGGCGTGACGGAGTTTGGTATCTATGTAGAATTGGACGAAAATAATTGCGAGGGCATGGTACCCTTGCGCGACTTAACGGGCGACTATTACGAGTTTGACGAACGCAATTACTGCCTTGTCGGACGCCGCACTCGCCGCGTCTATGCCCTTGGCGACAAGGTGCGCATCCGCGTAGAGCGTGCCAACCTTGAGCGCAAGATTCTCGACTTCTCGCTTGTGGGCGAGGATGTTGACGTCTTCTCAACCCCTGCGCCCAACGTGTTTGCGCCGAAGAATAGCAAGAAAGGAAAGAAGCTGGGCAAGGAAAAGAAGGGAAAGCGGGGGTAAATGAGAAAGGAGAAATGAGAAAGGAGAACCCCAAAGACTCTAAAGTCCTTAAACCTTATAACCTCAAAACTTTAAACCCTCAGAACTTCAGAACCTCAGAACCTCCTCCCTTAAAACCTCATAACCTTAAAACCTAACAACCTCACGCCCTATGAAAGTCTACGTTATGTCGGGATGTCCCGACTGCACCCAAATAAAAGAATTAGCAAAGACCGATGCGCGCTTCACGCTGATAGACATCGGCGAGAGTCCGCTCAATTTGAAAGAATTTCTGCGCCTGCGCGACACGCATCCCGCCTTCGCCCGCGTGAAAGAGCGCGGCACGATTGGCATCCCTTGCTTTGTGCAGGCCGACGGAAGTATTGTATTCTCGATAGACCGCCTTACCGACGTTTCCGTAACGGACGTGGCGGCAGACGATGTGCCTACGGGCGCGGCATGCAGCCTTGACGGAAAGGGCTGTTAGAGCGAGGCGCCGGCTGAGGGTACACATTATATATTATATATGAGGCGGACGAGCAACGCATGCTTGTCCGCCTCTGTTTTGTGCTGGGAAAAATACCTCAAAAATAGTTGCCTGAAAAACTATATCTATTTTCGTAAAAATTATTAGTAACCTAAAAAAAATTATTAGTAACATAATTTAAAATATATTACTAATAATTTTCGCCATCATAAACCCTTGAAAATCAAGGTCTATTTTGTATCAATTTTTCCGCCCCACGGCGTCAATTTCCTGTGTCTTCTTTATAGCCCTTCAGCAGGGTGATGGTCTTGCGAATCTCGTACTTCTTACCGTCTGCCCCGCGCGCATCAATTTTCAGGAAGTAGGCGCCATCGGGAGCATAGCTGCCACCCATGCGTCCGTCCCAACCGCCGTTGAGGTCGGTCCACTCATACACCTTCTTACCCCAGCGCGTAAAGACTGCCGCCGAAAATGAAATGATACTGCGGTAGCCCTCTTTCACTTTGAGCACGTCGTTCATCCCGTCGCCATTGGGCGAAAAGGCATTGGGCACCTCGAGTTTAGATTCCGTTATGGTGACAGAGAAAGGCGTGTCCATCTGAAAATCAAGGGTGTCTGTGCCCTGAATAAAGGTGGTGTGAAGCGCGATAATAAAGGTGCCCGTCTGTACAAACTCGTAGTCCATCTCCTCAGTGTAGCGCTTGATGAAGGGTGCCGTTTCGCCCGACTTTGTAAGGGTCCATTCATACACAGGTTGGTAGTCGCCCACGTCTTTAGCGTTGGCGCGGAAGAAAGCCTTGAGGGGCGCATCGCCATCGTACTCAGTGACCTCCTCTTCCATGCCATCCTCGTTGATGATGTGCATGGTGGGCGAAACTGAGGGGTATGTCTGCGCAAAAATAAGGCAGGGGATAAGGGAGAAAAGGAGGGTGAGGAGTTTCATGTTTGAAAGGAGAAAGCAGAAATGAGAAAGGAGAAATGTTGCCCGCCGGAGCGCTTTCACGTGTGCCGAGGTGGGGCGCAGGAAATGCGTTGGGGCTGCCGTTATTCGTGACGTTGAGGCTCCACTTTTCGGCACGCAATCAAGCAGTGGGACTCATCGGCCAGCGTTGTGGCAAACCAGTATTCCGAACCGCCCTCGCGGAGCTTGAGACGCTTGCGCAGGTCGGCCACCGTGGCGGGAAAGTTGCGCACGGTGAGGTTTGCTTGCGCCGTGTCGGCACAGAAGGCTTTGAGTTCGCGCTTTCCGAATCCGCAGGTGCGCTCTATGATGAACGTGCGCCCAGGGAAGTCGGCGTGAAGGGCACTCGCGGTGTAAAGATGACTGTTGGGGTGGAGCTTCTTTAAGTTGTAGTGCTCCGCAAGTCGCTTAAATGCTCCGGCTTTTAAGACCGCCGCCGAGGGTTCGTAGAGGTACGTGTCGAGCGTCGAGGTATAAGTGGGCGCCGCCAAGACTTCCTGCTCCGCCGTAAAGGCGAAGCGGTGGGCATCATCGGCACAATATATAACGGGTGGCGTTTGCAAATTATTGCAATCCTTACGCAACACGAGGAGCAAGTCCTTACACTCGCCACGTTCGGCAAAGACGTGCACTTCTGCCACACAGCTGAGCGCCGTTAAGGCTTGGTGCAGGTCAAGCATGGTGGAGAGTTTTAAGATACACACCTGCGACTTCGCGAGCAAGAGGGGGAGCAGCGCAACTACGTTGGGTTCGCAATCTTCAAGGAGCACCGTCTTTCTACCCGCCGCATCGCGTCGCGCAGGGTCGAGGAAGAGCAAATCTACGGGCGCCATCTGTTGCAGGTAAGTAATGCCGTCGGCATGATGTACCGTTGCGTGGTGCAAACCTAATAAGGGAAAATTGTGCAGTGCCAATGTGCAAAGTTCTTCCTGCCGTTCTACATACGCAGCATGCCTAAAATGGCGCGCTACGAAAGAGAAATCTACGCCGAGTCCGCCTGTCAAGTCTGCCATAGTCTCAGCGCCGTCGGGAAAAAGGCGACCTACGAGCTGCGCCTTGTAACGTGCGGCGGCCTCGCCCGAACATTGTTCTAACGCCAAGCGGTGGGGGTAATGCAAATCCTCAACCGCTGCCCACGAGGGTACTTTCACCGACAAGCGTTGCCACCCTTCTACCTGGCGCAGCAGGAAGGCGGCTTCGGGATGCCCAGCAAGGCGCAGGGCAAGGCGGGATATGTTTTCCTTGCGGAGTTCGTGAAACGCATTCATGAGGGTGCGGAGCGGGCAGGTGAGGTTTGGGAATGTAGAAAAGAGGTTGTTGCCCTCGGGGGTGGGAACTGTGTGTTACGCAAAGTGATGTGCCGCCGCTTGTCCCGCCACAAATCCTGTGGTCCAGGCAGCTTGCAGGTTGAATCCCCCAGTTACGGCGTCGATGTCGAGCAATTCGCCCGCGAAATAGAGACCCGGTAGCGCCTTTGCCTCAAGCGTGTTGGGATTAACGGCACTGAGCGCCACGCCGCCCGCGGTTACAAACTCCTCTCGGTGAGGGTAGCGTCCGGCAATGGGATATACGTCGGCGGTAAGGGTATTGACGAGTTTGTTCAACCCCTTCTTTCCCACCTCTGCCCAACGGCGTTCGAGCGAGATGCCACTGCGCGCCACGAGATAGTCCCACAGGCGACTTTGCAACCCTGCTAACCTCACGCTCGTTACTTGGCGTTGCGGATGTGTGCCGGCAAGGGTGAGCAGGTCGGCAAGTACGGACTCGGGAGTGCCGTCTCCCGTCCAGTTTACGAGTAAGTCGCTACGGTAATCGGCATCTGCGAGGTGGAGGGCGGCATGTGAGGAGAGCTTAAGTATAGCGGGACCGCTCATTCCCCAATGTGTGATGAGCAAGGGCCCTTGTGCGCGGAATTTTGTGCCTGCCAGTGCCACCGAAGCCCCTTCTACGACCACGCCCATGAGGTCTGTGAGCGACTTGTGGGCAATGGTGAATGTAAATAAGGAGGGGTGTGGCGACTGAATGGGAAGTCCGAGGCGTGACAATACGTCCAGCAGTCCGTCTGCCCGAGGCTGTCCCCCAGCCGTGAGAATTACGACTTCGGCAGTCTCACTTGGGCGGCCAAGAAACTCAAGTGTGTATGCGCCCTTCTCCTCAGCGGGAGGCGTAAGTCCGGTTAATTCGTGCAGCGTTCTGACCTCCACGCCCAAACGTCGCGCCTCGTTTTGCAGGGTAAGCGTAATGCTGTGACTGTCTTGCGAAACGGGAAACACACATTGGTCGTCCTGCGTAGTGAGGGGCACTCCGTGGCGCTCAAACCAGGCGTAGGCATCCTCATGGTCAAACACGTTAAACAGACGCTTCATCAATTTGTGACCACGTGGGTAAACGCTCTTCAAATCTCCCACCTCGGCAAACGAATTCGTACAGTTGCAACGCCCGCCACCGC
Source organism: Bacteroidaceae bacterium (assembly GCA_017628555.1). Classification (GTDB taxonomy): domain Bacteria; phylum Bacteroidota; class Bacteroidia; order Bacteroidales; family Bacteroidaceae; genus Alloprevotella. The sequence continues at coordinate 23,075 of JAGBYW010000036.1, forward strand.
TGATTTCAACTTTGGCAAGGCACTTCTTGGAGCGCTCGTATATCGTGACGCGCACCGAAGGGCATATTTCTTTCAGGGCTATAGCTGCAAAAAATCCGGCAGCACCACCACCAATAATTGCTGTACGCATTTGGGTTGGGATAAGTGTAAACGCACCGACGCAGGTACTGTTTCGAGGGCGAGAACTACGAGTTGTGCGATGTTGGAGTGTTTAAAAATCGATCCCTACTCGGGTTGCAACTCATGCTTCTCAGGCAGTGTCTTCCAACCCTCACCATACGTGTCATAGGCGTCGGTTACGACAACGAATGAGAGCGGGTCACACTCCTTAATCTTAAGCTTCACATCGTTCACCTCCTTGTAGCTCACCACGAGGAAGATCATTTCCTTATCATCTCCCGTATAAAGGCCACTGCTCTTAATAACGGTGGCCGAGCGTTCCAGTTCGTGGAGGATAAAGCGGTGCAAATCTTCTACGGGTTTGCTGCAAATGACAAAGATTAACTTGTCGTCTTTCTTACCATTGATAACAAACGCAAGCACCCTTGCTGACACGAAAATTGCAATGAGCGAGTAGAAGGAAAGGAGTACCGAAGGCTGACTTTCTTCAGGCGCACCGATGCCAAAGCCAAACACCACGAGACCGAAGAGTACTACGATGGCATCGACAAGCAGAATGCCGCTGCTAAACTTAATGTTACAATACTTCTGCAGTATCATCGCCACGATGTCAGAACCGCCCGTCGTTGCTTGACAACGCACCACGATGCCACACCCTATCCCAATCATCACCGCACCGATGATGCAGGTGAGCATAAGGTCGTTTGACAAGTCGAGCGCTCCCCCAAGCATCAGCGCAGGGTCAAGCGTCATCATCGCCTCTTTTGTGGGGTAGGCAATGCTGGTCAGCAGGTTCATGATTGTAGGCGTAATCAGCACGGCCACTACGGTGCGCGTCCCTAATTTCGCCCCCAGCAAAAGCAGAGACAACAGCATGAGCGGGATGTCAAGCATGTAGCCAAACGTACCTACCAGCACCGAGGGGAAGAGTGAGTGTAACACGATACACGTACCGTAAACCCCACCGGGAACTATATTATACGGGTTGATAAAGAACACAAACCCGGCGGCCATTATTGTGCAGCCCACAATAATACCAATCCAAGTCAGCCACCAGTCTTTAGAAAGCACGGGGCTACAGAAGCGGTAAAATGATTTCATTTATAAGGTTTTGAGGGGTGAGGTTTTAAGGTTTTAAGGTTTTGAGGGGTGAGGATGTTAGGAGTTGGGAGCGTCTACTTGTGCCCAGCCAACTCGTCAACCACTTTCATCACATTCGTAGGCGGACGCTCATTGCGTAGTTCCTCTTTCATGAATTCCATATAGGGCGCCACGTGTTCGAAATACTTGCGATAGCCGGCACAGAGGTAATTGAGCCCCGATTCTCCCTCAGCTGTTTTTGCAAAACGGTTTTTTGGGCATTCGCCATTGCAGGCAAAGAGGTATTTACACTCACGGCATTGGCGCGGCAGGGAGTTTATTTTCATCGCCCCAAATTCATCTTGGCGCGGCGAGTAAAGCATTTGCGTGAGTGTCTGAGAGCGGATATTGCCCAAGCGATATTCGGGAAATACAAAGTGGTCGCAGGAATACACATCGCCGTTAAATTCCATCACCGCTGCATGTCCGCACGTGCGAGCCATAGTGCAAACGCCCGGAGCGTGACCTACCCAGTTGCACAACGTAGCGTCGAAAATCTGAACGAACACCTCGCCCACATCATGCCTCACCCACTCGTCAAAGATCGTGCAGAGAAAGTTTCCCCACTGCTCCGGCGTCACGCTAAAGTCCGCCAGCGGGCACTCCTCTCCGTCGCTGATGTGCGCCAAGTGGCGCCCGTCGCTATGACGGCGGATGCGCTCCACGATGGGCGTAAACTGGATGTAGCGGCAACCGATTTCCTTAAAGAAATGGTAGAAGTCGAGGGGGTAATCCGCATTAAAGTCGTTCACCACCGCCATCGCGTTCCACTCCACCCCATGCTTGTTCAGCAGCTCAATGCCCCGCATCACCTTGTGAAACGAAGGCGCGCCCGCACGGTTCTTTCTGTATTCATCATGAAACTCCTGCGGCCCGTCGATCGAGACGCCCACCAACCAATTATTCTCGCGGAAAAACCTGCACCACTCATCCGTGAGCATCGTCCCGTTCGTCTGAATGCAGTTGTCAATCCTGCGCCCCCCGGCATACTTGCGCTGCAGTTCCATCGCCCGTTTGTAAAACGTAAGTGGGCGCATCAGCGTCTCTCCGCCGTGCCACGTAAAAAGCACCTCACCCATCGTCTGCGCCCCAATATACTGACGCACAAATTCCTCAAGAAGTTCCTCACTCATCACGTGTCGCGGCACGTCGTCATAGAGTTTCGCCTTCTCAAGGTAATAACAATAGTCACACGCCAAGTTGCAATGCGCCCCAATGGGCTTGAGCATCACATACAGCGGGCGGGCAAAGGGAGATATAGTAGCATTCATGAGTCAAAAGATAACGGCGGCACGCCCGCACACCCCGCGCCCCACTCCCCACAACTCGGGAAACGGCCAGCGCCTAACGATGCGCACACGGCAAAGCACTCCTGCAACAAAGCGCACTGCCACAACAAGCAAAAATACCAAAAAACTATCGGATATACCCCCTACTTTCCGAAAAACCATCCCACGCACCCCAATTTTTCCACCTCACTCCCCACCCTACACCCCCGAAAAATTCCCCATAATCCATTGCGCAAAAAACTATACTACTTGTCGTAAAAATTATTAGTAACCTAAAAAAATTATTAGTAAGATAATTTAAAAAAGGTTACTAATAATTTTGGGTAGGTTTAACCTGCTGATTATCAAGAATATTGCTATGCGAAAAATTGTTACATTTTTGAGGCGTACGAATAGGGTATAATTGCTTCTATATAACCAACACCTGTTTAGAGGAGTATCACTTGATAG
>JAGBYW010000037.1 GCA_017628555.1 Bacteroidaceae bacterium
ACAAGAAAAAGAATATCAACTTTGATGAAGAGTTGATTGTAATTTTCTACTCTGTACTAGAATACCTTAAAGAGCAATACTTCTTTGACGACCCCATCAACCTCCACTTCAATCTCATTCCACCCCACGAAATAGAGGGAATACTTGAGGCAGAGATGGGGCTCATTATGTTGAATAAGATTCGCCACAAATATTTTACTGACGAACTTGTGCAACTGTGGAACCTGCTCTATGTCTTTTTTGACAAAGCAGAAAAAATTGCTACGAAGAGTTATCTAGAAGAAAGTGTGCTTGCCACCTCGTTCAACAATGTGTTTGAAGACATGATAGACCAACTTGTTGGTAGTAATGAGTTGAACGCAGTGAAGTACAACAAGGACGGCAAAATTATTGACCACCTCTATAAAGATAATTCGTTGATAAATAACGGCAACACGTATTACATTGCTGATAGTAAATACTACAAAGAAAGTTCTGACCTCGGCGAAAATTCGGTATACAAACAGTTTACTTACGCCAAAAACATTATACAGTATAACTTAAATTTATTTCAAAAGGGTAGGGATTATCTACCATCGATGCGCGATGACTTGACCGAGGGATATAATGTCGTACCTAACTTCTTTATTCGTGCAAATGCTGTGGGGGAAGGTGGACTCTATGATTATGAGAACGACTATCTGAAATCTGAATTTGATACAGACCTTCAGAATCGCAATAACAAGTTGGTTAATTATCATTTTCCCAATCGACTTTTTGACCGTGACACCCTGGTGTTACAGACCTATAACATTAACTTTCTCTATGTCTTGGCAAAGTATGTTGAGGGTGAAGATGATGTGAACAAAGCAAGGATTCGCCACAAGTTTAGAGAAGAACTGATCTCAAGGTTTGACAAACTCTACCACTTTTACGAACTCACGCCTACTGAGGGCGAAACGATGGAGTCTGTAGTAGAAAAGAATTTCAGAAAGTTACTTGGTAAGGCAATACGTCCGTCGGCAGACAGCACTAGTTTGATTTTTGCCTGGGAAAAAAATAGTTTGACAGCAACAGAGGGACAAACTTGTGAGGCATATCTGCAGCAACTCCAGTCTGTTGCATACACGGAAACTTCTCTATGTGAATTGAATGGGGTTCATGGAATTTATCGCCCTAATGTCAATAGAATTGGGAAGACATCCAAGGTGCACATGTATAATGTTACAGCAGATGATGTCTTGTATGAAATGGCTGCAGAGGCAGGTGTGGGTATGAAAAAGTGAATCCTCTGGGGGCAGGTCGCTTGATAACAATGTTCTCCTATATAAAAAGTGGGTGTGCCAATTTATTGACACACCCACTTTTTATATAGAGTTCCACAATAGAAAGATTGTGTGACCTCAAATTTACTGGTGAATTCTCCTGTGTTAAATCAGTGTGTCTCGCTCTAAGAACTTTTCAAGTCCCTCCATAGTTGTGCTGAAGTGCACATCGTGCGGGAGGACTGCGTGGAGTTTATGCATATCGATGCTGATGTTGCGGATATGCGTGGGGAAGCGCTTGGTATCGGGGAGGATGAGTTCCTCGGGCATCACTTTAATGAACGCTTCGGGAGTTTGCTCTTGGAGCAAACGGGCGTAGGCGAGGGCGGTGTCGTAGGTGTTGAGCGGATTCTCCGCTCCAAAGTTATAGACACCTCCAGGGATGTTGAAGCAGTGGGGGAGGATTTCTACCACTTCGCGGATGTTGGTGATGCCGCGGTATTCGCGTGTGGCGAAACTGAGGGGCGTTTGTGTGCGCAAGGCATTGGCGATGTTCACCACAAAGTTGGGGTGCGTGCGCATGCCTTCCAGCTCGGCGTCGTACATCCATGTGGCGCGCAAAAGTACTGCTGCTTCATCCACCTCGGCAATCAGGCGCTCCGCCTCGAGTTTGTCGCGCCCGTAGACGTTCTCGGGGCGTACGGCAATCGTTTCGGGGAGTCCACCGAGTTCTTCATTGCCGTTGTAAATTTGGTCGGAGGAGAAGAAGATGAACTTTGCGCCCACCGCCTTGGCTGCCTGTGCCATGTTTACGGCACCGAGCACATTTATAGCCCGACTTTCGTCGGGGTGTTGCTCACAATGCCACGTGTTAGAAATGGCTGCGAGGTGGAGCACTACGTCGGGTTTTGCCGTGCCCACATAGAGGAGTGCCGCCTCGGCATTGTCAATGGGGAGTTCGGCATGCGAGGGCGTAAGCAAGGTGTATTCGCCTTGCCAACGTGCTACGAAGCGACTGCCCACGAAACCTGTGGCGCCGGTGATGAGAATTTTCATGTGTGAGGGGGTGAGGTTTACCAATCTTATCTTACAACCACCTTTGTGTCATTCACCAAGTAAATCCCCTGGTTGAGGCAAAGACGCGTTGTGCCAACAATGGTGCGGTTAAGGATAAGGCGACCGCTCAAGTCGTAAACGTTTACATTTTGAGGAGTTGTACTGTTCACAGAAATACCGCCTTTCACTACGTTAATAGAGAGAGAGGAAGTTCCTGCTACTTCCTTAATATCAACGGTTCCGTTGGTGTTTTCCTGACCCTTCTTTTGGTACACGCGAATCCAGTCGAAGGTGGTTTCATAGACGTGGTTGACGTCAGCATTTGCTGCCCACGCACCGTTACCTACGCTCTGATTGAGGATGAGGTAGAAGTGCTTGTTGAAAGGCCATTGTCCCTGATTGAGCGCATTGGAATCCGTAGACTTATTATAGGTGCCGACGAGTTTACCATCCACATACCACTTCAGCGAAGTTTCATCCCACTCAAGTCCGTAGGTGTGGTAGCGGTCGAGTTTCACGGGCGTGTTGAAACTTGACTGAGGACCCTGATGAAGATTGTAGGTCCAGTTAGAGTGAATCGTGTGGTAGCTGCGTTCGTCGGTATCGATGACTTCCCAAATGTCAATCTCGCCCGCGTTAGGCCACCCCTTACTATTGTCTGCAGGCATCATCCAAATGGCAGGGAAATTACCAATCCAAGGATTGCTCAAGGCGCGACATTCCACCTTACCGTAAGTGAAGGCAAACTTACCCTGCGACTTCACACCGCCTGTAATCATCGGAACGGGGTCTTCGTCTTGATAAGGATTGGGGATAGCACGACAAGCAAGTTTGCCGTCTTGGATGAAATATACATCGGGACGGTCGGCAACCCAGCGGTTCCAAGTAGCACCCTGACGCTCGCAACTGATCCATTTAGACGCGTCGGGACGAGAACCATCGGGCAGGTTAAATTCGTCGCTGAAGACAAGTTCATACTCCGCGTTTTCCGTAGGTTGGAAGGATGCAGAAATAACCATATCGCCGTTCATTTTCTTCGCAGGAATGGTGTAATTCTTTGCCGCTACGGTGTATTCTTCCCACTGACGGTTGCCATGAATGAATTCAGGACCGTTAAGGTTATGCCCGTGGCGGATAATTATTTCACTTGCTTTGAAACCAGAAACCGCAGGAGTGGGCACAATCGCCAATGTGGTGTAAGGCGTGATAGCGAGGGGAAGACCCGTGTTTTGACTGCCGTTGATGCTACCATTTTCGGTGAGCACTTCAAGTGAGTGCTTGGCGTTGTGAACGTTCAGAAGGAAATCAACAACGCAACCGCCAACTTCGTGAATCGTAGCACTGCCTGCAGGGTCGGTATTGTCGTAATCAACTTTGAGACGTGCGCGATACACACCCGTAGGCAATGCACCGGGAATCGTAATTTCAGGAAGTTCAGTTGCTTTTGCATCAATCGTAACGTCTTCGCCAAGGCTGTTCTTACCGTTCAGGTAGGTGTAACTAACGAGTTCGCCACTGAGTGTGGGCATACCGTCGGCATTGAGTGTTGCTGCAAACTGACCATCTTGGTTAAAGTCAATGTAGAAATAGACGTGAGGAATGGTACCCTTTTTAGAAAGTTTTGCAGAAAGTACCTGGCCGGGAATGACATGCACTTCGTTGGCCGTCAAGTCGTAATAAACGGCAGTGCTTGTGCGTGAAGGAGAAATCGTTCCGACCGATGTGCCATTAGCGAGGAATTCTGCGCGCGTCAATTTATTGTCCGTGTTGGGCAAAGCGAATGATGCATCAAAGTTCAAGGGGTAATCTCCCTGCACTTCGCTTGAACCCATTTTTTCTGCGAAAATAGCCGTGATGCTTACGTCGCCGTTCATGCAATGTGCGGGAAGCGTAACTTTGTCATCCTTAAATAAATAAGCAGGGATAACTTCCTCTTCCCATTGTTGGAGACTGTAAAGATCGGCAGTGGCAGAGAGGTTATAACCATGGCGAACGATGAGGCCGTCGCACACATAGCCATCGTTGGGAGAAACACAAAGCGTCAAGGGCATGCCAAAGGGAACAGTAGCGCTGAGCGCCTCGCCCTTTTCACTAAGGATTGCACCATTAGAAGCACTTGCTTGAAGGTTGCAATTTTCGCCGTGCAAATTTACGAGGATGTCGCAAATCGCACCGCCATTCTTCAAAATACCGTTACCGTCTTCCTGGCGACCTGCAGGGTCCATGCAGTCCCAATCCACCTTATAGCGCATGCGGTAAAGACCATAGGGCAAATCTGCAGGGATGGTGAAGGCAGGAGGGTTCAACACGTTGCCATTAGAATTGGTTGCTCCCTGGCTGTTGCACGCAAAACCATCGGCGCAGTTGAAGTAAGAGAACGACATAATGTCACTGCCCTCAGAGATGGTGCCATCGTTGCCAATCAGTGCGTCAAAGACGCCATCATTTCCACGGTCGAGGTAAATAAAACCGTTCATCCAGTTGCCAGAAAATTGGAACGAAGGAGTAACCGTTTCGCCAGGCTTTGCAAAAAACTGCTGGTTGGAAACGACGTTGTAAACTTTAGAGGATGCTGAGATGTCGGCGCTCTGATACCCTTCGGAGGGACTGTTGAGCGCGATGCCGTTGAGATGGCGTGAACCGTGGGTGTACGTCTGGTCGGCAGCGAAGTTTATCGCATAGTTTTCGCTAAGCGGAGTCGCCTCTGTAAGTGGAGTGAGGGGGAACGACTGGGCTGTAGTTGCTACGCTGATGCTGCAGAGCAAGGAGAGTAAAGATGTTCTCATATTATTATATGTGTTATGGTGTTAAAACTGGACGCAGAAAAGCGAGTTTTTTAGGGTGAAACCGACCTCAGAAAAACTATATCTATTGTAGTAAAAATTATTAGTAACCTAAAAAAAATTATTAGTAAGATAATTTAAAATATGTTACTAATAATTTTGGGTAGGTTTAAAGCGTTGATTATCAGGAGTATTGCGGGGTGAAAAATTGTTACATTTTTTGCGCTTGCAAATGCCCCTTTGGACAACAATTTTGTTGGTCTCTTTTGGGAAATTTACATGATAGCAACGCAAAAGGGGTAGCGCTTTTCAAAGGTCGGATTTGGAGTGCGGAAGGACTGACTGAACGCCCCTCTTGAGGGGTGCTGTTTATGCGCTATCTCGTAATGATGCGCTTGCCAATCATGGGCGAGAGCACCTTCTTGAGTTGGTTGTAGCGCGCATGCTCTTCCATGATGGCGCGAGCGCGTTCGGGCGACTGAAGTACCTCGGGGTTGCGCAACTCTAAGAGTAGTTCCTTCAGGCGCGACTCCACGATGTGAAATTTATACTCGTTGAGCAGATGCGGAATGAGTTCGACCAAGCGATTCTCGTCGGGGTTGTGCTCTTCCAACTGCTTCTTGGAAAGCGTATAGTTGTCCTCCGCTACTTGAGTGGCTAATTGCTGAATCTCAGGCGTTTCGGCCTGCATGAAATAGTGGAGCGACACGTATTTCTGTTCTTCAGAGTCGGCAAGAGGAAGCGCCTCGGAAAGGATTTGGGCGTAGAGGGGTGTTTGCAAGGCTATGCCGTCGTTTTCAAGGTCGGCAGCAATGTAGTTTGCTACGGTCCAATCCATAGTAGTGCCGTCCTCGCTCTCTTCTGAGAAAAGAAGCGCCGACCCGTGGCGGATGATGGCTTTCACCAACTCAAACTCCTTCTGACTGCTGTCTGCCATTCCGCGAAGAATGGTGTTGGTCGCAGGGACGGAGGGTTGCTCCTCTTGTTCGCCCTCTTGCGCCTGACTGCCCTCGGGGCGGTTATTTTGGTGCATCTGTTTGCCCACCTCGGCAGCGATAATGCGCTCCTCCATCTTCACCTGTTCGGCACATTGTGAGATGTAGGTTTGGCGCACAATGCGATCGGGGATAACGGCAATGCTGTTCACGATGTCGCGAATGACTTCCGAACGCTTTTGAGGGTCGCTCTCGGCATCCTTCAAAAGGAGGTTGGTCTTGAAGCGGATAAAGTCCGTCTGATGTGCCTCAATGTACTCCCAATATTTCTGAGCATTGTTGTTGCGTGCAAAGCTGTCGGGGTCTTCTCCCTCGGGCAGGAGTACCACCTTGATATTCATCCCTTCGGCAAGGAGCAGGTCAATACCGCGAAGCGAAGCCTTGATGCCGGCTGCGTCACCGTCGTAGAGTAGGGTGATGTTGTGGGTAAAGCGTCGGAGCAAGCGGATTTGCCCAACGGTCAGTGAAGTTCCCGAACTGGAAACGACGTTCTCAATTCCCGCTTGGTGCATGGAGATTACGTCGGTGTAACCTTCCACAAGGAAACAGCGGTCGTGCTTCGTGATGGCATGTTTCGCCAAGTAGAGACCGTAGAGTTCGTGACTCTTATTGTAAATGGAAGACTCGGGAGAATTGACGTACTTGCCGACATTCTTCTGCTTCTCCGTGTTCAAGACGCGTCCGCCAAAGGCTACGACACGTCCGGAAATGGTATGCACGGGGAAAATAACGCGTCCGTGGTAGCGGTCGAGGAGTTTGCCGTCTTCCGTCTTGACGCAGAGTCCCGTTTTCACCAAATATTCTTCGGCATAACCGCGCTTGAGTGCCGCCTGCGCCATAGCGTCGCGCTCGGGCAAACAGAAACCCAACTGGAATTTCTTGATGATGTCGTCGCGAAAACCACGGGCGCGGAAATAAGCCATACCGATAGCCACGCCCTCCACATTGTTGTAAAGGGTGTCGGTAAAGTAGTCGCGCGCCCACTGATTGGCGGCAAACATCGCCTCGCGCTCCGACGATTCCTTCTTTTCTTCCTCCGTCTCCTCCTTTTCTCTGACCTCAATGCCGTAACGCTTTGCAATCCACTTCAGTGCCTCGGGGTAGGTCATCTGTTCGTGCTTCATGATAAAGCCTACAGCATCGCCACCTTCGCCACATGAGAAGCACTTGAAGAGTTGCTTCGAAGGGCTTACGATGAACGAGGGCGTCTTTTCGTCGTGGAACGGACATAAACCCTTATAGTTTGCGCCAGCTTTCTTAAGCGTCACAAACTCCTTAACGATGTCGTAAATATTAGCCGCCGAGCGAATTTTATCTATGGTAATCCTATCAATCATACGTGCAAAATTAGCATATTATTATAAAAATGTGTATCTTTGCGCCCTAAAAAGAACTAAACTATATACTTAACTTAATGGGTCTAGTAATTTTATACTTTACAATTGCAATAGCAATATCCTTTACTTGCTCGATTCTTGAGGCTGTCTTGCTTTCTACACCGACGTCATTTGTGACGATGAAGGAAGATGAAAATGCTAGTGGTGCTAAATTGCTTAAGAAACTTAAGGAAAATATTGACCGTCCAATTTCTGCTATCCTTTGTTTGAACACGATTGCCCACACAATTGGTGCGGCAGGCGTAGGTGCGGAAGCTACAAAGGTTTTTGGTGAAGAATATTTCGGAGTGATCTCAGCGATACTTACCATCTTGATTTTGGTGTTCTCTGAAATTATTCCCAAAAGCATTGGTGCGCGCTACTGGCGCTCTTTGGCATGTCCCGCGGCCTTTGTGATTCGTGGCATGGTGATAATTTCTTATCCTCTTGTGGTGCTCTCGGAATACATCATGAAAATCTTCTCGGGCAGTGAACAACCCGTCAGCGTGAGTCGTGACGAAGTTTCGGCCATGGTAAAGGTAGGTGCAGAAGAGGGCGTGTTTGAAACGGAAGAGAATCGCATGATTCAAAACCTGCTTCGTCTGGACAGCATTACGGCTCATGAGATTATGACGCCCAGTGTGGTCGTTGCGAGTGCAGATGAGCAGATGACGCTGAAGGAGTTCTATCTTGAAAAAGAGTTTAGCACGTATTCACGCATCCCTGTTTATGAAGAGGATGACAATTACATTACAGGCTATGTGCTCCGTCAGACGGTGCTTGAGAAACTCACCGAAGACAAGTTCTCCATGCGCCTCGCAGAAATCGTGCGCCCTATCCTGAAGTTTGAAGAATCGACCTCCGTTTCTGAAATCTGGGAAATGATGCTTGCCAAGAAGGAGCACATCTCTGTAATCTTTGACGAATACGGTTGTATGCGCGGTATCGTAACGATGGAGGACGTGATTGAAACCATGCTCGGTTACGAAATCGTTGACGAGAAAGACACCGTGGCGGACATGCAGGAGTTGGCACGTGAGAAGTGGCAACGTATGCAGGAGGAAGATGAAGAGGAGTGGGAGACAGAGAGTGAAGAGACTCCTGCTGAAGAACAACAACTTGAAAGTAACAAACAATAAGGTTGCGGTTATTAGATTGTTTCGCTCGAAGACTACAAGAACCTTGCGGTGCGCAGCAACCTTAAAACCTCAAAACCTCAAACCTGATAACCTAAAATTTTATGAACATCAGTTATAAGTGGCTGAAGGAATACGTTGACGTAAACCTCTCAGCAGAAGAAATTGCCGTAGCGCTCACTTCTATTGGTTTGGAAGTTGGTGGCGTGGAAGAAGTTCAGGCAATTAAGGGTGGACTCGAAGGTCTCGTTGTAGGTCATGTCCTCAGCATGGAAGTACACCCCAATTCTGACCACATGCACATTTGCCAAGTAGATCTTGGTCAGGGCGAACCCGTACAGATTGTTTGCGGTGCTGCAAATGTAGACGCAGGTCAGAAGGTAATCGTGGCTACGTTGGGTACAAAGCTCTACTCTGGCGACGAATGCTTCACTATCAAGCGCTCAAAGCTCCGTGGTGTAGAAAGTCTCGGTATGATTTGCGCGGAAGATGAAATCGGTGTGGGCACAAGTCACGACGGCATTATCGTTCTCCCCGAAGATACACCCGTAGGTATGAAGGCGGCAGACTACTTCAACATCCAGAGCGACTGGCTCATTGAAGTAGATATCACTCCTAACCGCGCAGATGCTTGTTCTCACTGGGGCGTAGCGCGCGACCTTTATGCGTGGCTCGTTCGCAACGGTTACGAAACCAAGTTGCACCGTCCTTCTGTTGACGACTTCAAGGTGGATAGCACTAACTTGCCCATCGCGATTGAAGTAGAAAACGCAGAAGCATGTCCTCGCTACTGCGCCGTAACTATCAGTGGTGTGGAAGTAAAGGAAAGTCCCGAATGGTTGAAGGAAAAACTCGAAATCATCGGTCTTCGTCCCATCAATAATATTGTGGACATCACCAATTATATTATGATGGCTTACGGTCAGCCCCTCCACTGCTTCGATGCAGATATGATTGAAGGTGGTAAGGTGGTGGTGAAGTCTATGCCCGAAGGCACTCCCTTCGTTACGCTTGATGGTGTAGAACACAAACTCTCTGACCGCGACCTTGCAATCTGCAATGCTGTAGCACCTATGTGTATTGCTGGTGTATTCGGTGGTAAAGGTTCAGGTACGTATGAAACTACGAAGAACGTGCTCATTGAAAGTGCATACTTCCACCCCACATGGATTCGTAAGAGTGCACGCCGTCACGGACTTCAGACAGACGCTTCTTTCCGCTTCGAACGCGGTATTGATCCCGACGGACAAATCTATGCCCTCAAGCGTGCGGCGCAGTTGATTAAGGAACTCGCTGGTGGTGAAATTTCTATGGAAATCGTAGATGTTGAAGCTCCTGAATTGGTGAAGAAGTTCTCGGTTGATGTAACTTATGACTATATCTACAGCCTTATAGGTAAGAACATCGGTAGTGATGTGGTAAAGGAAATTCTCACTTCTCTCGAAATGAAGATTGTCAGTGAAACTGCAGAAGGTCTCTCGCTTGAAGTTCCTGCTTACCGTGTGGACGTACAGCGTGCTCCCGACGTGGTGGAAGATGTTCTCCGCATCTACGGATATAATAATGTGGAAATTCCCACTGCCGTGAAGTCAAGTTTGACAATTAAGGGCAATGTGGATGCTGCATACAAGTTGGAAAACCTCGTGAGCGAACAGCTCGTAGGTTGTGGTTTCAACGAAATCTTGAACAACTCGTTGACACGCGAAGCTTACTACGACGGACTTCAGACGTACAAGTCAGAAAATCTTGTGCGCCTCATGAACCCCCTCAGTTCGGACCTCAACGTAATGCGTCAGTCGCTCCTCTTTGGTGGTCTTGAAGTGGTGCGTCACAATGTGAACCGCCGTAATGCCAACCTCCGCCTCTTTGAATTTGGTAATTGTTATTACTTTAACGAAGGCAAGCGCAATCCCGAAAAGGTGCTCTCAGCGTATAGCGAAGACCAGCGCCTCGGACTTTGGGTAACTGGTAAGCGTGTGGAAGGTTCATGGGCACATCCTAATGAAGATTCTTCATTCTACGAACTCAAGGCGTACGTGATGAATATCCTCGTGCGCATCGGCCTTCCCATGGGTGGTTTGCTTATTGAGAATGGTGAAAACGACATCTTTGCGAAGTCTATCGTAGTGAAGGACCGTAACGGAAAGGTATATCTCGAACTCGGTCTTGTGAAGAAGGCAATCCTCGCTGCGTTTGACATTGAGCAAGAAGTTTATTATGCCGACCTCAACTGGACACTCCTTACTTCAAAGGTGCGTGGCGCAAAGGTAAGTTTCAAGGAAATCAGCAAGTTCCCCGCCGTAAGCCGCGACCTTGCGTTGCTCGTTGATAAGCAAGTGACCTTCGCCGAAATCGAAAAGGTTTGCTTCGCTGCCGATAAGAAACTCCTCAAGAAGGTAGAACTCTTTGACGTGTACGAAGGTAAGAACCTTGAAGCAGGCAAGAAGTCTTATGCCATCAATCTCACCCTCCAGGATGAAGACAAGACGATGAACGATAAGCAGACCGACAACATCATGCAGAAGATTGTTCAGAATCTTGAAAAGCAACTCGGTGCAAAACTTAGATAATTAGAAATTTTACAGAAAATATATTAATCACCTACTATGGGAAGAGCATTTGAATATCGTAAAGCAGCGAAGATGAAGCGCTGGGGCCACATGGCTAAAACCTTCACCAGAATTGGTAAGCAGATTGCTATTGCCGTAAAGGCTGGCGGTCCTGAACCTGAAAATAACCCCGCACTCCGTGCCCTCATCGCCAATGCGAAGCGCGAAAACATGCCTAAGGACAATGTGGAACGCGCTATCAAGAACGCAATGGGTAAGGACCAGAGTGATTACAAGTCAATGACTTACGAAGGATACGGTCCTCACGGTATCGCTATCTTCGTGGATACACTTACTGACAACCCCACACGTACCGTAGGCGACGTGCGTTCAGTGTTCAACAAGTTCTCTGGCAACCTCGGCACAATGGGTAGCCTCGCTTTCCTCTTTGACCACAAGTGTGTGTTCTCATTCAAGAAGAAGGACGGTCTTGACATGGACGAAATGATTCTCGATCTCATCGACTACGGCGTAGAAGACGAGTACGATGAAGATGAAGAAGAAGGCAGCATCACTATCTACGGTGACCCCAAGTCGTTCGCTCAAATCCAGAACCACCTCGAAGAACAAGGTTTCGACGTAGTAGGTGCTGAATTTACTTACGTTCCCAACGACGTGAAGGACGTTACTCCCGAACAGCGCGAAGCTATCGACAAGATGGTTGAAAAGCTCGAAGACTTCGACGACGTTCAGACTGTTTACACAAACATGAAGCCCGAATAGGTTGATAAAAATAAAAGTGTCTTATAGCTTCAGTCCTGAAGTTGTAAGGCACTTTTTTGTTGGTAATATTATAGGTAGGAGTCCAAGGAATCACACAAAGTGTTAAGCAATTTGGATTTCATACCCCCTCCCCGCTACGCGGTACTCCCCCTATCTTAAGGGGAGAAAAGAGTTTGAGGCTTCCGCTAAATTACTAACAGAACACCTCACCAGAAATGTTTGGCTGAATTAGTTGAACACAACCCGCATGGTGCTCTCCCCTTAAGATAGCTAATCTTTGTACACATTTTATTTCAGAGGAAAAAGGTCGCCTCGAAGAGGCAAAAGCTAATAGCCCAGGGCAGAGCGACGCAGGAGTGGCACCCTGGGTTGGTATACGCCCCGAATGGTACGCCCTGTATGGGCAAAAGCCACATACAAAAAAATAACATCTTTGATTCCAGTGCTTTTTGCTTTTGCCCATTCAGGGCGAAATTCATGCGGTCTAAGTACCCAGGGTGCCGCTCCTTCGTCGCTCTGCCCTGGGCTGGTGGAAGGTTGGCCCTTTAGGCCGTCCGAGTTGAGATGTGTACAAAGATTAGTTAAGATAGGGGGAGTACCTCCGTAGGAGGGGAGGGGGTATGAAAACTTTTTTTGGCAACCGCTATATTATTGTAATTATTTATAAATTTGAGGAGACTATGGAACATAAGGATTTTAGTATATTAAAGAAAAACCTGATTGCGTTAGGTTATACCGTAAGTTGCTTTGACACTGCAGAGGAAGCGGCGCAGTATTTAGATGCTCAAATTCATCATCAGACGGTTGGGTTTGCAGGTTCCATGACTTTAGAGAAAATGGGACTTTATGAATGTTTGAGTGCGCACAATGAGGTGCACTGGCATCAGCGAATTCCTGAGGGAAAAACAAGTAAGGAGGTGCGTGTGCAAGCGAATGCTGCGTCTATCTATATTACCTCGGTAAACGGAATTGCTGAAAGTGGGGAGATTGTGAATATCGATGCGAATTGTAATCGTGTCGCCTCCATATTCTATGGCCACGAAAAGGTCTATTTTGTCATTGGTGAAAACAAGATAGAGAAGGACTATGACAGCGCCTTGTATCGCGCGCGGAATATTGCTGCCCCTCAGAACGCAAGAAGATTAGGTGTGAAAACTCCCTGTGCCATAAAGGCTGACCGATGCTATAATTGCAACAGCCCCGAACGCATTTGCAGAGGACTTTCTGTTTTGTGGTGCAAACCCATGACGGGAGAATTTGAGGTAAGTCGTGTGCACGAGGATGTGGGATATTGATGCTAAATAATCTCCTAAATAAAACCGAGGCGCCATACTACAGTGTGGCGCCTCGGTTCTATTTCTGTATGTGAGATAAATTCTGTTATGCTTGCTCCTCCAACTCCTCAATCTGCATCAGGATTTCGTCGGTAGTGCGGAGTGTCTTGTTGAATTGATAAATTCCGATGACGCCACCAATAAGCAGGCCGATGGCGGCAGAAATTAGTGGGACTTGGAGCATTTCGCCCTTATAAACTAATGCGTTTTCATATACAAACCAGGGAATGAAAACCATCAAGAAGGGGATGCCGATGCAGAAGGTCCATCTCTGAGTGAGTCGCTTGAACTTCAAAGTTGCCTTGCGTGCTTCAATGAGGTTTACTTCTGCAAAATCTTTGGTGTGGAACTCACGATACATATAATAATTATAACATAGGGCGAGTACCATGAAAGCTGTGCAGAAGGTACAGAAGTATATGGAGTGAGGACTGCTGAATTTGGGTAATATCCAAACAAAGAAGGGTATCATAATGAAGCAAACCAGACTCTCTAAAATTATGCCTCGGCGTAAGTAATGGGCTTTCTCTTTCATAGAACTGCGAATCAAGCGTTCGTTGACAATCGTTTCCCGCTCCAGCTTCTTGGTAAGGAGTTCGAGTTGCACTTTCATTTCCTGCAATTCCTTAGAGTCAATTGTGTTATTCATAATGGGCAAGGTTTAGTGGTTAGACATTTTCTTGAGTTCTTCCTTGATGCGGAAGAGGCGCACGGACACGTTTTTCACGGTGATACCCACAATAGCGGCAATCTCGTCGTAGTGCATCCCTTCGAGCCAAAGCAGTACGATGGCGCGGTCAAAGGGCTTGAGTTGGTGAATGCGTTGGTAGAGCATCTGAATTTGTCGCGTGTCTTCATCCTTGTCGTGGAAGAGATCGATACCCATTTCAAGCGGAATGCGCGAAGTGCGCTTCTTCTTGCGCTCCTGCGAAATGCAGGTGTTAAAACTCACGCGCCAAATCCAAGTCTCCACTTTGCTCTCCCCTTTGAAGGTAGAAAATCCCCGCCATAGGTTGATGAGTACCTCTTGAAAGAGGTCGTCCACCTCATCGGAGTCTTTTGAGAACATGAAGCACACCGTGTAGATGGTGCTTTTGTGCCTGCGCACCAAGAGTTCAAATTCTTGTTCCAGTGCTTTCATAAAATCAATTTCATTTAAAATGTCTTTTTGCCCATTAGACGCATAGGGTGTCAGCAAAACTACAAAATAATCCAGAAATTTTCTTGCCGAGGGTAAAAAGGTCGTGGTTTAGGGGGGGGAGTCTGATTGGGGACAACCGAATTTCTCTATCTGTCCCCGTGGGAGACCCCACAACAACAGGATAAAGCAACGTTACAACATATCCGAGTGCTGTGGGTTCTCCTATGGAGATTGATACATTTATTCGTTTGTCGTCAACCTCCTTAGGTTCACCTTGCTCACCCGCGGTTTGGCAAGTATGCCTTCCTACGGGGGGCATTATGAGTGATTAAACATCTGATACAAACGTGTTATAAATACATTTGGTTAACAGCTATGTTATTTCGTAAATTTAAGCGTGTAACAACCCCGAGTGGGGTGTTACACGCTTTATTGTTTAACTATATTTTCCCTTCCAACTCCTCAATCTGTCTCAAAATCTCATCGGTGGTGAGTAACTTTTTAATTGATAATATAGATACCTTTTGGCTTACTATTGAGAGTACCTTGTCAAATATTACCTTTTGCTAAATTGCAATCATTGCATAATACTTGCAAGTTTTCCAATACTGTTTCTCCTCCTTTAGACCAAGGAATAATATGATCGAAATGAATATTGTGTAAACCATCATTACACTCTACCCCACACAACCTACATCTATTACCATCACGCATTAGAACTTGCACTTTTAATCTATTACTTGGTTCTCGTGGAGTTTTACGACTTTTATATTTTGTGTTGTTCGTAGAAGGTTTAACATCACTCACTTTAGGGATGTCTTTATTATCGACTTCCTTGTAAATAACTTCTCCATTTATGTATTTGACAAATTCCTCTAAAGCCTTTCTCCACCCTCCAAATCTACGTGTAAATGTACATAAATGGAACTTCGAGATACCTTTTTTCATATCATCAGTAGTAGGTTGCTTTCCTAATATAATCCAAATGCGTTCTATCTCGTTTAGTAGTTCTATGTCAGAGATATTGGTTTTATGTCCTGTAGATTTTAGTCCAGATTTATGAAGAATTTCGTCCCATGTTCCAAGTCTGTTGGTGATAGTCCATAGTGAGACTTTTCCAAGTTCTTCATATTGTGAGGATGTTATTGTTTCTGTCTTTAATTCTTCTGCGACTCGTATAACATCGTTTATCAATGCTTCATCGGAAATGCGTTTCATTTCTTTCTCGTTGCGAGAAGTCCTTAGTCCCGCTTTTGAAAGTGCATTTAACCATGAACCAAAGTATTTAGCAAAAGTCGCTTCGCTGTGTTTACCTCCTAATTTTTTATATTTTGAAATTGACAAATATTCATCGCTAATCAGAGATGAAATTTTTTTAAGTTCATCTATTAGTTCTTCTTCCGATACAGAGTAAGAGTATGGGGTTAAAATAAATTTCATGGCAACAACAATATTTAATCTCTTACAAAGGTAAAAAATATTTCAATGTAAAATAATAATGCTCGAAAAAACTAAACCAATTGTAGTGAAAATTATTAGTAACCTAAGAAAAATTATTGACCTATGGGTCAAATTGCAGGATAAGACATGGAGAGTCCCCCGATAAACACAGTATGTTTGAGGGTTTCAAAATTTTCAGGAACAAAATTGGGCATCAAAACTGTTCAATAGGTCAAATTGCAGGATAAAACATATCAACTTCCTCGATAAATACTAACTTTTGGAGTAATTGAAAATCTCTAAAACACGTTAGTATGAACAAGAAATCCTGTCCTGTTTGTAAATCTCTTCACACAGTAAAGAATGGAAAACGTAACGGTACTCAGATATATAAATGTGCTGATTGTGGGTATCAATTCCGGAGTAACAAATTGGCATCTGACGAGCAAATCTGGTCTCAATATTTGCAAAACAAACAGACTATACATGAACTTGCAGCAACACACAAAGTTAGTCCCTCTACCATCAAACGACAACTTCGTAATATATCTATAAAATGGGTACAACCGGAACTTAATTGTGGAGGATTTGTACACCTAGATGCTACTTATTGGGGGCGTAATTCTGGTATCATAGTAGCATTGGATAGTCAAACAAGCAAGATCCTTTATTTGTCCTTTATTAAACATGAAAAGGTTGCGGATTATGAGCATGCGATTGAGAGCATAACAAGACGGAATTATGAAATCCGAGGGATAGTTATAGATGGTCTTAAAAGTTTGTTCATCCAGTTTTCTTCATACAAAATACAAATGTGTCATTTTCATATGATACAGATTATCAAAAGGAATATTACGCAGAATCCCAGGTTGTTAGCAGCGCGAGAACTTCAAAGGTTGATATTGGGATTATCACATACCAATAGAGAGTCGTTTGAAAAAGATTACTCTAATTGGAAAGAAACTCATCAAGCAACAATCTCAAAACGTTCTGTATTAAAGAATGGCAAATCTCGCTATAGACATAGGAGGTTAAGGTCTGCTATGAACAGCATAGATTACTATTTGCCATACCTATTTACCTATCAAGAACCAGGGTGTGAGGGTATGCCAAATACAAACAATAAACTCGAAGGACTGTTTACAGATCTTAAGAAGAATTTAAACAATCATAGTGGTATGAGAGAAAAAAACCGTAAATGGTTTATATGTGGGTTTTCTTGGCATGGAAGTAAACTCCTAGCAAGAAAAAAAGCAGGAACATAACGCTCCTGCTTCTTGCTTATCGTTTCTAGCAATCCTATTCCTCACAGAGTTGCTCCCTAGCAGAGCGCTATGCTTCAGATTGCATTACAAAATTAAAAAATCATCAAAACATATACCTGAAATTCCATCCTGCAATTTGACTATACGCCAATTATCACCTATGAAAAGTTGAGAAAGTGCAAAAGGATGCTTACAATAGATTCTCCTAATGCCGAAAACAATGGCGACCACCCACACGAGCAGTCGCCATTGATATAATAAACATTTGAGATCTTCAGGCCAGAACAAAAGGTTTATAAAACGATGCCATCACTCGTGCAAGGTGCAATCAGATTGCCTTCAGTGTCGATGACTCCCCACTTGCCATGGTGGTCTTTCACTGCAGCACGACCATTGCGGAAACCACGCACTTCAGCATATGGTAATCCGAAGGGGATAACAATGTTGTTCTCTAAATCTACAGCACCATATCTTCCATCCTTTTTTGCAATGGTGATACCATCCTCGAAACGATATATATACTCATATTCAACCGGAATTTGTTCTACTCCCTGTTCATTGACATAGCCATATAAATATCCCGAGTGTAGATCTAATCTAACCATACAAAGTCCATATTCATCAAATGACCAAAATGAATCATATGTTTTGAAACCATCAACTGGCTTTAATGTGGACATATCTGTCATGCACCATTTTTTGTACCTGTCTTTTACAACAAGCCATCCTCTATGACCTACAGATTCGACAAAGTCAATATCGCTAAAGTGTTTATGCTTCCAAAATTCTCTCAGAAGGCATGCTACATCATAATTAAAGAGAAGTTTTACATACATCCATTGAACAACATCAACTTTATTATTGTGCTCATTATAAA
>JAGBYW010000038.1 GCA_017628555.1 Bacteroidaceae bacterium
ACGATAAATGTGGGAGCGTCAAACCTTGGCGCTCCCACATTTATATATAATAGCGCGCGTGAGGGGAAAAATTGTGACAATAAAATGCCGCTTTTTTGTCACAAAATTTCACCTGCTAAAAACGGGGTCTTTTGTAGCGAAAATTATTAGTAACCTAAAAAAAAATATTAGTAACATATTTTAAAAAAGGTTACTAATAATTTTTACGAAAAGTAATATAGTTTTTGGTGGGTTAGATTTGAGAGCGTAAATATCACGTTGTCAAAGCATTAGCGCTAATTTCGTGGCGCTCATAAAAGAGGCGAACTTCGACGCGCGTAGTGCGCAATTTTTTGCAATAATATTCGGGCGCAATTTTCACATGAAAAATTGTTGAATTTGCGGGTGGAGCACCCCGAAATGAGGTGGACAGGAGATAATTTGCACACTTCGGGCGTATTTGTGTAATAATGGAGTACTTCTTGCCGCTCAAATGATAAAAAGTTAGCAGATTTTTAAAATTTATAGCAAAAAGTATTGGAGGTAATGGTTTTCTTTATACATTTGCAATCAGACTAAGAAAGGTAAGTTACTTCGTGACGCGCGAAGGCTTACGAGATTTATTTACACAACACAAACAACTAAACGGCTGAGGCGGGTGGTGCAGTTCTCCTTTGGAGGCTCACCCCGCAGCTAAGGCTTACGAACCTTAATCCCCAACCGCAGCAATTTTTATGATCGCATTCTTTTTACATATCGCGACTTGTGCATCCGGCGTCGGGACATCCACTACCCATCGAGGGTAGGGGCTTTTACTCGTGTTTCAAATAGAAACACCTTATTCGTACACTTGTATTGTTTCCTGTAAACAAATTTCTCCTGCACCTGTAGGAACATGTTACACCTCAAGCACATTTCTGTGCGAGGTGCGCCTTTCTTGTTGTATCCCTATTTTAATTATCCCGCCAAGCGTGCTACGGGGCACGGCTGGCGCTTAAATAATCATAACTATGAAGCACATAATTATTCTTGGTGATGGCATGGCCGGTTGGCCTATCAAAGCTCTAAACGGACAAACCCTTTTGCAGGCGGCGTATACTCCTTTTATGAACGAGTTGGCACGCAAGGGGCGCACGGGGCGCTTGATGACCGTGGCGCCCGGATTTCATCCCGGTAGCGAGGTGGCAAATATGTCTGTGCTCGGTTATGATTTGGACAAAGTGTATGAAGGTCGCGGCCCGCTCGAAGCTGCAAGTATCGGTGTAGAACTCCAACCCGGCGAACTCGCCCTTCGTTGCAACATCATTTGTATCGCAGAAGAGTGCATTAAGAACCACTCTGCGGGACATATTTCTACAGAGGAAGCCGACGAACTTATCCAAGCGCTTCAGGCAACTCTTGGCAACGACCGCGTACGTTTCCACACGGGTATCCAATACCGCCATTTGCTCGTCATTAAGGGTGGCGACAAGCGCATTTCCTGCACTCCCCCTCACGACGTTCCCGGTCAGCCCTTCCGCCCCAGAATGGTGCGCGCCAATGTTCCCGAGGCGCAGGAAACTGCCGACCTTATCAACGACCTTATCTTGCGCTCGCAAGAGGTGCTCAAGAATCATCCCGTCAATCTTCGCCGTATGGAGCAGGGCAAGGATCCTGCGAATAGCATTTGGCCTTGGGGCGGAGGCTTCCGTCCGCAGATGGAACTCCTGAGCGAAAAATTCCCCGAGGTAAAGTCGGGTACGGTAATCTCAGCCGTCGACCTCATTCGCGGTATTGGTCATTACGCAGGTTTTGAAACGCCCGAAGTTGAGGGAGCTACAGGACTTTACGATACAAACTACGAAAACAAAGTCAGTGTGGCGCTCGACGCCCTCCGCAAGCAGGACTTCGTTTACTTGCATATCGAAGCCAGCGACGAAGCGGGTCACGAGGGAAACATGGACTTGAAGAAGCGCACGATTGAAGACCTCGACAATCGCGTAGTGCGCCCCATTTATGAGGCGGTGAAGGATTGGGACGAACCTGTTTCTATCGCTATTCTCCCTGACCATCCCACGCCCTGCAGCTTGCGCACGCACACTTCCGAACCCGTGCCTTTCCTTATCTGGAATCCTGAAATTCAGCCCGACAACGTAGAAACCTTCGACGAAGTTTCTGCCCTCCACGGCTCGTACGGCCTCTTGCAAAAGGACGAATTTATTCAGGCGTTTATGAGTAAATAATTTTAGGTCTTAGGTTATGAGGTCGCTTCGCTTTTAGGTTTTAAGGGCTATGCAGACCATAATATTCCTAACGGTTCTAATGCCCCTAAATACCTTAACGACCTTACAACCTCAAAACCTTATAACCTCACACCCTCACATCCTTATGAATTACTATAGCACCAACAAACAAGTAGCCGACGTCGCACTCGAAGAAGCCGTTGTAACGGGTCTTGCTGCCGACCGCGGCTTGTATATGCCCCGAATGTTGAAACCCCTTCCCCAGGAGTTTTACGATCATATCCACGAAATGAGTTTTCAGGAGATAGCCTTCCGCGTGGCTGAGGCATTCTTTGGCGAAGATGTGCCTGCTGATAAACTCCGTGCCATTGTTGACGACACGCTCAGCTTTGACACTCCCGTCGTTCCCGTCAGTGAAAATATCTATGCCCTTGAATTGTTCCACGGTCCTACTTTGGCGTTTAAGGACGTGGGCGGTCGCTTCATGGCGCGCCTCCTTTCTCACTTCATTCAGGGCAATGCGGAGAAGCAAGTCAATGTGCTTGTCGCTACTTCGGGCGATACGGGTAGCGCCGTGGCGAATGGTTTCCTCGGTGTGCCGGGCATTCACGTTTACGTGTTCTACCCCAAGGGCATGGTGAGTGAAATTCAGGAAAAGCAGTTTACGACACTCGGTCAGAACATTACGGCGATTGAGGTGGACGGTTGTTTTGACGATTGTCAGGCACTCGTGAAGGCGGCTTTCATGGATGAAGAACTCAACAAGCGCATGAAACTCACCAGTGCGAACTCTATTAACATCGCTCGCTTCCTCCCTCAGGCGTTTTACTACTTTAATGCCTACGCGCAGTTGAAGCGCATGGGCAAGGAGCAGGAAATGGTGGTGGCAGTGCCGAGTGGTAACTTCGGCAACCTTACAGCAGGTCTCTTTGGTAAGCACATGGGACTCCCCATCAAGCGTTTCATCGCTGCCAACAACAGTAATGACATCGTTTACAAGTATCTGCAAACGGGTAAGTACGAACCTCGCGCCTCTGTCTGCACCATTGCCAACGCTATGGACGTGGGCAATCCCAGCAACTTTGCGCGCATCCTCGATTTCTACGGTGAGAGCCACGAAGCGATTTGTAAGGACCTCAGTGGTGCAGCTTATAGCGACGCACAGATTGCAGATTGCGTGAAGCAGGTTTGGGCGGAAGAAGGCTACTTGCTCGACCCCCACGGCGCTTGTGGTTATCAAGCATTGAAGGAAGGTTTGCGGGACGGCGAGGTCGGTGTGTTCCTCGAAACGGCACACCCCGCGAAGTTCAAAGACACGATTGAGCGCATTATCGGCGAGGAAATCGAAATCCCCGCAAAGCTTCAGGAATTTATGAAGGGCGAAAAGCAGAGCATCCCCATGGCGCCCACGCTTGACGCACTTAAACAGTATTTGTTGGGCTAAACTTTTTTACAAACCTCTAATCAGAAAAACGAAGTCCGAGATAAATAAAATTATCTCGGACTTCGTTTTATTCCATCCCATGGTGGGTGTAAAGATATGTATGAGTGTTCCTAAAAATGTAACAATTTTTCGCACGGTATTATTACTGATAATCAGCAGTTTAGATATGCCTAAAATTATTAGTAACTTATTTTAAATTATGTTACTAATAATTTTTTTTATGTTACTAATAATTTTCAGAAAGTCGGATGTAGTTTTTTGTGGAAAGGTTTATTTAATCATTTTAAGGTAATCCGGCAATTCGCAACGCTCCCATATTTCCTCACGAAGCTGTCCTCGTGCATCTTTGTATTGCAACTTATGAGTGTTTTCGTTGAGCCATACAATGGTGCATGGATTTCCTCCCTCGCGCGTGTTGCCGTCGGGCAAGTAGTCTACGGAATCGATGCGGATTTCAGACGTGTAATTCCCAGGGAAGAAGGGCAGATTTAAAAGAATCTTTTTCCCATGGATAACAACGCGAGACTCGGGGCGGTAAACCTTAACGTAAGGCAGGGCATTGGGATCTAACGTTATACCTTTGGATTCTGAAACAGCTCTCCAAGTGCCAATGAGTTTGTTTTCTGTACTGCTATTCTCAGCGTGTAAGAATGTGTGTAGTTTTTGAAGCAAGGGCACTTCTGTGTGAGAGACCTTTTTGTAATCAATCTCAACCTCTGCCCCAAACGGTATGGTTCCGCCTTGATTGGGGTTGATCCAGGTGCTGGTAAAACCGCATGAGTCAATACGAGTGGGCAACAAATTGTTTTGATGGATGGAGTAAATCGCACTATTGTTGATTTCGTAGAAGACAATGTTGTGAGAAATGTTATCTTCTCCTAAGTGGATGGTGTTGTAAATTACAGAATCCTTAAATTCTTGCCCCTGCCATCTGATTTTTTTCACATAGTAGAATCCGCGGGGGATGCTGTCCAGATTCAGTGGTGAAAAGGTCTTGTAGAAGTCGTTAGATTTTTCAGAGCGAAAGACATTGTAGAATGTAGGACATACCAAGTTGATCGTGTTCCAGTAATGTTTGGCTCCGGCAAGGTTGTTCTGTTTCACATACGCTAATCCTGACTGATTGCAAGCAGCTCCCATGAGTGTTTGCAGTGAAGAAGTCGTTGCCTGGTTTTGTTCAGCACCAACAAGAAAGGCGAGTGATGATAATCTGTTCATCCCCTTTTCTCCGTAAGAAATGTAATCCTCCCACAATCCTAAGAACTGGAAGACTTTTATGATGTCTAATTTGTAGGCTTCTATGATAAGAGATTCAATATTTGAAGTTGTGGTAAACTTAAGTTCGTCATACTTTTGCAACATAGTTTTAATAGTAGGACCAACTATAGCACTATCGCCTTTGAGCATTTGGCCTTTGAGGATTTTTTTTGCATACTCAAGATATGCCACTCCTGTTGCATGCGTACGGTCGGTGCTTGCTTCAATCCTGTTTTGAAATTCTTGAGCAAGTTGAATGACGCGATCCCAGTCCTCATTGTTGAAGCAAGTTTCCAATATCTCTTTTTCAGAGTCGGAAATCGTCGTAGCAGTATTTTGTGCGGTTGCTCCCAATGCGGAAATCAGGACAAATAATAGGGTGGTAAAGATGTGTGTTGCTTTCATTATGTGAAGTTATTTGTACTCTTATATAATCACCAGGGTTTAATGGCACCCTTTTTTGTCAATCGTAGTCACGCTTCCCTCAAACTGATCCGCCAATTCGGGCTTGAGCGTGAGGGCTTGCTTGAGGTCTTCCGCTGCTCCGGCAAGGTCTTTGAGGTGATGCTTGACTGCTCCGCGCGCCATGTAGGCTTCGGCGAAGTCGGGCAGGGCTTCGATAGCGTTAGAGTAGATGGTGAGGGCTTCTTCCCAACGCTTCGCTTGTTGGAGCAGGTTGCCGAGGCGGAGCACTACATTGCCGGCTTCGGGTTTCTGCGCAAGGATGCTGTGGTAGGCGGCTATGGCATTCTCCGTCTGACCATCGATTGCCAAAAGGTCGGCGCGTAGCAAGGGGTAGGCGAGTTGTGTGGGTTGAAGCGTGATGAGGGTGTCAACATCAGTGAGTGCCTCCTTCGTTTGTCCCATCTGCACCAATGTTACTGCACGCAGCGTGAGCGCCTCCTCGTTTTCAGGATTCGTTGTAAGTAATTGCGTCAGCAAGGCAATGGCGGCAACGGGTTGGTTGTCGCTGAGAAGTTTTTTTGCTTGAGTGAGCATGACTAAAAAATAAAGGTCTTTAAGGTCTTTAGGGTCTTTAGCGTCGTTAGAGACTTAAAAGACTTTAAGGACCTTAAAGACCTTACTATCTTAAAAAGTTATCCGTAAATAATCTTACCATTTTCGTCCTCAAAGGCTTCAGTGTCCTTAGAGTACTGGTTCATGGCGCGAAGACTCATGCCCATGCTTGAGAAACCGCCGTCGTGGAAGAGGTTTTGCATGGTTACCTTGCGTGTGTAGTCGGAGAACATCATCACGCAGTAGTCTGCACAGTCGTCAGCTGAGGCATTGCCGAGGGGAGACATCTTGTTGGCGAACGACATCAAGTCGTGCATACCCTTCACGCCGTTACCTGCAGTAGTGGGAGTGGGCGACTGAGAAATCGTATTGACACGCACGTGCTTTTCACGACCATAGATGTAACCGAAGCTACGAGCGATGCTTTCGAGAAGGCTCTTTGCATCTGCCATGTCGTTGTAACCGAAGAATGTGCGCTGAGCTGCTACGTAAGAGAGGGCAATTACTGAACCGTATTCTGCAATCGCGTCCATCTTCTTAGCTACCTGCAACATCTTGTGGAAAGAAATCGCAGAAACGTCGAGTGTCTTATCGAGGAAGTTGTAATCAAGGTCGTCGTAAGTGCGTTGCTTGCGCACGTTGGGACTCATGCCGATAGAGTGGAGCACGAAGTCGATCTTGCCACCAAGCAATTCCATTGACTGTTCGAATACCATCTTCAAGTCTTCCACGCTTGTAGCGTCCGCAGGAATAACGGGAGCATTGAGCTTCTGGGAAAGACCATCGAGTTCGCCCATGCGCAATGCAATGGGAGTATTGCTGAGTGTGATAATTGCACCTTCTTCAACAGCCTTTTCTGCTACTTTCCAAGCAATAGACTGTTCGTTGAGCGCGCCAAAGATAATACCGCGCTTACCTTTCAAAATATTGTTTGCCATAATCTATATATGATATATAATATATGTATTCACTGCACAAAATTACTACTTTTGAGCAACCTGCCCAATGAAAAAGGGCATTTTCCGCAACCTTAGGCGCGCACACCACTTGTTATGTGTAAATTTTGTAAAGTGGAGTTGATGTTAAGAGTAGAAAAATAATGCTTGTGGGTAATCTGCTTTTTCGCTTCTCAATATCTTGACAATGAGACGGTATAATTTTCGTCTATAGTGCTATAAATAATTTCTGTTTGTTTGGTTTAGAAAAGCATTGTACTTTTGCACTGTAAACCTACGGAAGTTGATTCCGATGGGTTTGTAGAACAGAAAAACATAACAACTTAAAATGATAACAACTATGGAAAAGTATCTTTGCACCGTTTGTGACTACGTTTATAACCCCGAACTCGGCGATCCCGAAGCAGGTATCGCTCCCGGAACTTCCTTTGAAGAACTCCCCGAAGATTGGGTGTGCCCCCTTTGCGGTATGGGCAAGGAAGTGTTTGAAGTTACGGAATAAACATATTGCCGATGCGACATCGGTATCTTGCTGAAAAGTCTTTCAGTAACCCATAATGATAATTGAGTGTTTCCCCTGTGCTACCTTGAAAGTGGCGTAGGGGATTTTTTTATATATCCACAAACTGCCGTTTGGAATTTCATCTATAAAATTGGGGAGTTGGTCGAGTGGGGAACTTCAAAATTTGTGGAATGCTTTGTGGAAGCGCATGAAGATTCTAATTTTGCTCCTGAAAACACAAGTTGGTGTGATTTTTCTTACCGCTAAAGTGTTTGAGTATTTACCTTAAACAGTATAAAATCATGAAGAAATTTATGACCCTCTTGCTACTCATGGTAGTAGGTATGGGAGCAGGTTTTGCTCAGGAATTTGACCGTGAAAAGGCAGAAGAACGCCTCAATAAAATGATTGAGCGTAAGGCGACTGAACTCAAGTTAGACGATGAAACCGCTGCATGGTTTAAACCCCTCTATAAAGAGTATAACATGGCGCTCTTCGTCGTAGCTCATAAGTACCGTGTGGAAAAGAAAGAACTCGACGATGCCGAGATTTTGGAATCTATCGTCAATAGTTTCTCACGTGCAGAAGAGGAAGTCGCAGTAAAGCGCACCTACTTCCTTAAGTTCCAAGAGAAATTGACTCCTCAACAGTTGCGAAGTGTATTTATGCCCCGCATGAATCGCCAAGGACAAGGCGGACAGCGCGGTGGTTTTCCCAGAGGTGAACGCTCGTTTGGCGGTCACGGAGGTGGACAATGGGGTGGTGGCGAACCCAATTTTTAAGTTGTTAGTATATAAATGCCTACACCAATCCGAGTAGGTGATTTCGGGTGCCACCCCCACTTTATTTCCGCAAGGGACTTCTTAATGAATCTTAAATTCTTAAGCGTCCCTTGCGGATTATCTATAAAAACGGGGTATTCGTCGAAAGCTACAGAATTACCACCGTTATTGTATTGTAGTTTCCTAATAAAGGCGTATATTTGCAATATCAAAAATGCAATTTGTAAAAACATTTGCATAGCGTATAGTTATTAACACAGTAAACTAATTTATCATGAAGAAGTTCATTCTATCTCTCGTTGTTCTTGCTGTAAGTGCAACAACAACATTTGCTCAGTGCCCCACGCAGGGTAAGAAGTGTGATGCTCCCAAGGCATGTGCGGAAAAGGCCGTGAAGTGTGCCGACCGCCTCGTGCAGGAAATGAAACTCGACGATGCTACAGCACAGTGGTTTAAGCCTCTCTTCGCAGAATATCAGCAGAAGTTGAAGGATACTCGCACAAAGTATGCTTGCAAGAAGGATAAGAAGGATTGCTCACAGTGTACAGATGCTGAAATCCTCAAGCAGTTGGAAAACAAGATTAAGTGTCAGGAAGACATTGCTGGCGTAAAGAGCACTTACCTCAAGAAGTTTAAGGCAAAGCTCAATGCGAAGCAGCTCAAGGTTATCTTCTGCGAAAAGGGTAAGGCACCGCAGGGCAAGCGCCACATGATGGGTAAACCTGGTATGAAGCACGGCAAGATGCACGGTATGAAGGCTGGCAAGTGTGGTAAGATGCAGAAGTGCGACAAGGCACAGAAGTGTGACGCACCCAAGTGTGACAAAGCAAAGAAGTGTGACGCACCTAAGTGCGACAAGGCAAAGAAATAATAGCACTTTGTGCAAATCATAGTTTTAATAGTGAAGGGGATGTGTTCCGTAAGGGGTGCATCCCCGTTTTCGTGGGGCGAGACACATTAGTATTTAACAAAATATTTCGTTATTCAATGATTTATCCTTACCTTTGCAAGGTAGATTTACGGGTGGCGATAAGCATTTGGATACCGTAGTCGTTCAGAATTTTAAACTATAAAGATATTATCACAATGTTTGACGTGAAAGATTGCCTTGCTCAGTGCGAGGAAAAAATGGAAATGAGCGTAATGCACCTTGAAGAAACCCTTTCTCACATCCGTGCAGGTAAGGCAAATGTGCATATCCTTGATGAAATTCGTGTAAACTCTTACGGTTCTATGGTGCCCATCAACAATGTGGCTGCCGTAACTACTCCCGATGCGCGCACTATCGCCATCAAGCCTTGGGATAAGTCAATGTTCCACCACATCGAAAAGGCGATTATTGACTCTAACGTGGGTATCATGCCCGAAAATAATGGTGAAGTTATCCGCCTCGGTATTCCTCCTCTCACCGAAGAGCGCCGTCGCGACCTCACAAAGCAGTGTAACGCTCACGGTGAAGAAGCAAAGATTGCCATCCGCAACGTGCGCCGTGACGGTATCGAAAAGATGAAGAAGGCAGTGAAGGACGGACTTTCTGAAGACCTTGAAAAAGATGCTGAAGCAACCCTTCAGAAGATCCACGATAAGATGGTCAAGAAGGTCGAAGAATTGCTCGCTGAAAAGAGCAAGGAAATTATGACAGTGTAAGTTTGAAATGAGAAATGAAAAAGGAGAAAGGAGAAAACCATGCGGGGCATATTGCGCCAGCAACTTTCTCCTTTCTCCTTTCTTCAAAAAAGTTGATAGGTACGAGTAAAGACCGGATGGCGCTCTCCCCCTGTTTATAGGGGGAGGGGACCGCCTTGGCGGTGAGGGGGTGCAGAATACGCACCGTATGGCATAACTTCAAACTATAGTCTCCTCACTGCTTTCGGCACCCCCTCACCACTACGTGGTCCCAATTGATTTCGCTTCGCTCATCTTCCTCCTTCTCGTAAGGCATAGTACAAACAAGTTTGTCCTCTGCGCTTACTTCGTGCGTCGGTTCCCCCTATAAACAGGGGGAGAGCGCCATCCGGTTTTCGTTCCCCGTTCCCCTTTTGTTTTATGCACGGAAAAGTAATTCGTAATACCGGTTCTTGGTATGAAGTGCGCACAGACGATGGGCGCATTCTGGAATGTAAAGTTAAGGGCAATTTCCGCCTGCGTGGCATTCGCTCTACAAACCCCGTTGCCGTTGGTGATGGGGTAACGGTGCGTGAAGGTGCGGCGGGCGAAGCGGCGTTTATCACAGAGATTGACGAGCGCCGTAACTACATCATCCGTAAGGCATCCAACCTTTCGAAGCAAAGTCATATCTTGGCGGCAAACGTAGATCTTGCCGTGTTGGTAATTACCATTGCGCGCCCCGAAACGACCACTACTTTTATCGACCGCTTCTTGGCTTCTGCCGAGGCTTACCGCGTGCCCGTAGTGTTGCTCTTTAATAAGATGGACGACCTTACGGAGGAGGAACGCAGTGTGGCTGATTACCTCATGGCGATGTATCGCTTGGTGGGTTACGACTGCTACGCCGTTTCTGCACTTCGAGAAGAAGGCATTGACGCCCTCCGTGAAATTATGAAGGATAAGACCACCCTGCTCGCTGGACATTCCGGAGTAGGGAAGAGCACGCTCATGAACGTACTTATTCCTGGTGCGAATGTCAAGACAGCCGCAATCTCCGACGCCCACGGTGCAGGGATGCACACGACCACCTTCAGCGAACTCCGCGACCTTCCCTTCGGCGGCAGCATCATCGACATTCCCGGCATCAAGGGATTTGGCACCTTCAACATGGACCCCGAAGAAGTAGCCCACTACTTCCGCGACATCTTCGAAATCTCCCACAACTGCCGTTTCAACAACTGCATGCACATCAACGAACCCGGTTGCGCCGTCCTCGAAGCCCTCGAAAATCACCAACTCGCCCCCAGTCGCTACGCTTCTTACCTCTCTATGTTGGAGGATAAAGAAGAAGGAAAATATCGCGCGGGGATGAAGTAGGTGGGGATTACTCCGGATGGCGCTCTCCCCCTGTTTATAGGGGGAGGGGACCACGAAGTGGTGAGGGGGTGCAGAATATGTACCGCATGGCATCCTCCTAACTACCCACTCCTAACTTCTGACTAAAAAAATGCACCCCCTCACCGCCAAGGCGGTCCCCTCCCCCTATAAACAGGGGGAGAGCGCCGTCCGGAGCAACCTCACAACCTCATAACCTCCAACCTCAAACAATGATTACCGGCGAAATTAAAACCCGCATTGACGGGATATGGGATACCTTCTGGACAGGGGGTATCACCAATTCTATTACAATTCTTGAGCAGATGACCTACCTCTTCTTCATGAAGATGCTTGATGATGCACAGAAGACGAAGGAGGCAAATGCAAGTATTATGGGTGTGACCGTGAAAGACCCTACCTTTAAAGAAGGTCTTTGGCACAACCCTGAAACCGACCGCGACGTGCCTTACGAACACTTGCGCTGGAGCATCTTCCGCAATATGGAGGCTGAGGCGATGTACCGCATCATCAGCAAGGACGTCTTTGTTTTTATCAAGACGCTCAACAGTGGCAAGGAAAGTGCGTACAGCCGCTTCATGGCGAATGCCACATTCATGATTCAGAGTCCGCGCACCCTGGTGAAGATTGTCGAAGGCATCAATGCGCTTGACATGAACAACCGCGACACGATGGGCGACGTCTATGAGTACGTCTTGGGCAAGATGGCGGCGTCGGGAAATAACGGACAGTTCCGCACACCCCGCCACATCATCCGCATGATGGTAGAACTCATGCAACCCACCCTCAAAGACACCATCTGCGACCCCGCTATGGGTTCCGCAGGCTTTATCGTGGAGGCGGCAAAATACATTCAGCAACACTATAAGCAGGACTTGCTGAAGAAGGAACACGCCGACCATTACAAGAGCGGCATGCTCTACGGATTCGACACCGACGCCACGATGCTCCGTATCGGTGCGATGAACCTCATGCTCCACGGCGTAGACAATCCCGGCATTGCCTACCGCGATAGCCTCTCTACCGACAATACTGACGAGGAGCGCTACTCCCTCTGCCTTGCCAACCCGCCCTTCACGGGAAGTCTGGACAACGAAGCCGTGAGCAAGTCACTCCTGGCCATCACCAAGACGAAGAAGACCGAACTCCTCTTCCTCGCCCTCTTCGTGCGCATGCTCCAAACGGGCGGTCGCTGTGCCAGCATCGTGCCCGACGGAGTGCTCTTCGGCAACAGCACGGGTCACAAGTCCATCCGCAAAACCCTCATCGACAATCACCGCCTTGAGGCCGTCATCTCCATGCCCTCGGGCGTGTTCCAACCTTACTCGGGCGTGAGCACCGCCATCCTTATCTTCACCAAGACGAATGTCGGAGGCACCGACAAGGTGTGGTTCTACGACATGAAGGCCGACGGTTTCTCTCTCGACCAAAAGCGTAGTGAAGTCAGCGACAACGATATCCCTGACCTCATCCAGCGTTTCCACAACCGCGACGCCGAAGCCGCTCGCACCCGCAAGGACCAATCCTTCCTCGTGCCCGTAGCCGAAATCCGCGAGAAAGACTACGACCTCTCCATCAACAAGTATAAGGAAGTGGAGCGCGAAGTCGTAGTTTATGATGCGCCCGAAGTCATCATGGAGCGCATAGCGCAGTTGGAGGGCGAGATACATGCCACCTTTGAAGAGTTGAAGCAAATGGTGTAATACTTCAGAGGGGGTAACCTAAAAAGTAACCCAAAAATCTTGTCTCACGCAAAGCCGCAAAGTTGCGCGAAGGTTTCAAGGGTGCAACTCAAAGGTTCATTGCTATTTGATGTGGTCAATGCCTTAATTCCTAAATTCAGATAAACAATCATGTATTACATACCGCCTTTCACATTAACCTCAAAAGCCATAAATCTCATAGCCGAGATTTCTGCTAAGATTGAGCGCTATGCCATCCGCATGGAGCAACCAGATGCATTGATGTTGAGAAAAGCCAATCGTATAAAAACCATACATTCCTCTTTGGCGATTGAAGGTAATACTTTGACTGAGGGGGAAGTGGCGGATATTCTTGATGGCAAGAGTGTTGTGGCGCCCATTAAGCAAATTCAAGAGGTAAAGAATGCGATTCGAACCTACGAACTGTATCAAAGTTTGAATCCCTTTGATGTCAAAGATTTGCTAAAGGCGCACGGGGTAATGATGGAAGCATTGGTTGACAATCCTGGTAGTTTCAGACGCACAGGAGTAGGGGTGTTTAGCGAAAAAGGTCTCGTTCACATGGCACCACCGGCAGAAAAAGTCCCCTACCTTATGGATGAACTTTTTCAATGGCTCAATAAGTCAGAAGACCATCTGCTGATTCGCTCATGCGTATTTCATTATGAGTTTGAATTCATTCACCCCTTCATGGATGGAAATGGGCGTATGGGGCGTTTGTGGCAGTCGCTGATTTTGGGAAGACTACACCCTTTGTTTGAACATCTCCCCGTGGAAAACATGGTTTACTCCAACCAACAAGCTTATTACGACGCCATCACTCAGAGTTCCAACTTGGGGCAATCAGGACCTTTTATTGAATTTATGCTTGGGGAACTACTCAACACACTAAACAAAAATCAGATAGCAGATGCCACGTTGGAGACAAAGCAAGCATCCGAAGAATCTATTTTGGATAAAGAGTTTAGAGTAAAGTTTGGAAATGAGTTTGGTCAAAAACTAAGTGCAAATGAAAAGCAACTCCTCCTCCTGCTCAATGCTAACCCATCGCTTACTGTTCAAGAAATTTCCGTGCGAACAAGTATGACGCAACGTGGTGTGGAAAAACTGATGAAGCGACTTAAGGATGCAGGAATAATAGAGCGACAAGGCAGTCGCAAAAGCGGATTCTGGAAGGTTGTGAGCAACTAAAACACCAATCGAGTTCGGTATAAAGTTCGGTATAAAGTTCGGTATAAAGTTCGGTATAAAGTTTGTGAGGTGGTTGTAAGAACCTTTGCGCCCATTGCGCCTTTGCGTGCAAGAAAAATATTCGGAGACTTTTTGCCTCACGCAAAGCCGCAAAGTTGCGCGAAGTTGTGGTGGTAATAATGGATAATCTTAGCGATGCTTTGCGCCTTTGCGTGAGAAGAAAATGCGGCTTATGGAGGGTAGAAATAGTTGTGCGAAAAACTATACCTATTTTCGTAAAAATTATTAGTAACCTAAAAAAAATTATTAGTAACATATTTTAAATTATCTTACTAATAATTTTTGGTATAAAAGCGCTACTGATTATCAGGTGGTTACGCGGGTGAAAAAACGCGCTCATCTCGCCCCCGATTTTTGGGGCAGCGCCGTGCGTCCGTACCGCCAAGTGGATTCCTGCTTGGAAATAAATTTAATCAAACATTGAATAAGGATAGTATGAAAGATGGTTGGGAAATAAAGAAGTTTGAGTGCTGTATAGGCAAGATTCCTAAACCACAACAGTTAAAAACTTCTGATTATATGTCAGAAGGCAAATATCCTATTGTTTCTCAAGAAGCAAGTATGATTTCTGGTTATACAGATATGGAGGAGTTTGTTTATCGTGTGCAGAATCCTGTAGTTATATTTGGGGATCATACAAGAATCTTGAAGTATGTGGATTTTGATTTCGTTGTAGGAGCAGATGGGGTCAAGATATTGATTCCTACTGAGAACTTAAATGCTAAATACTTTTACCACTTTTTGACATGGTATGATATTCCTAGTTTGGGGTATTCTAGACATTATAAATTACTAAAGGAAATAAATATCCCCATCCCCCCTCTCCCCGAGCAAGAGCGTATCGTATCCGAATTGGATTGCATCAATGGAATCCTGGAGAAGAAGCAGGAGCAAATCAAGGAACTCGACGCACTCGCACAATCCATCTTCTATCACATGTTCGGAGACCCCGTGACTAATGAAAAGGGGTGGGAGGTTAGGAAGTTAGAGAACGTGTGTAAGAAATTATTTGCTGGAGGAGATGTACCGAAAGAAAACTTCTCTCCACAAGAAACGGATGAGTATAATATTCCAATATACTCTAATGGTGTTGGAGATAAAGCTCTGTATGGTTATACAAATATTAGTCGAGTCGAAGATGTTAGTTTGACAATATCGGGTAGGGGCACAATCGGATATTGTGAATTAAGAACACCCCCATTTTTTCCTGTGGTGAGATTAATAGTCGCTACCCCCCATGATGATATTGATGCCGTGGTATTGAAATTTATATTAAATGCAATGGACTTAAAAGGTACGGGAGGAGCAATTCCACAATTAACAGTTCCTATGGTAAAGAGTTTGCCAATAATTCTCCCTCCTCTCCCCCTCCAACAATCCTTTGCCACAAAGATAGCGGCGATAGAGAAGCAGAAGGAGTTGATTAAGCGCTCCATTGCAGAGGTGGAAACGCTGTTGTCAAGCAGAATGCAACACTATTTTGGTTAGTGAGGAGTTAGGAGAGAGGAGTGAG
>JAGBYW010000039.1 GCA_017628555.1 Bacteroidaceae bacterium
CGAGTACATCGAATTCTGGATGATGGACCCCTTCATCAAGGCGCGTGAAAACGGATTGGACTGTTCGGGAGACCTCTATTTCAACCTCGGTGAAGTGTCGGAAGACGTGCTCCACGACGGCAAGAAATTCACCGAAAGTAGCATGCCAACCGACGGTTCTGCAAGTTATATTGAAACCAACTGGGGACGCGTACCTACCGCCAATAGCGTGACCTATGCATTTAACTCTTCGGGCAATACGCGCCACCTTCAAGACGTGGGTTACAACGGTCTTACCTCTGACGAAGAGCGCGAATGGGGCATCTACCGCGATTACCTCCAGCAGGTGCAACCTCGCGTGCGCCCCGAAGTCTACGACTCCATCCTGAAGTCCCCCTCTGGCGATAAGTACCACTACTTCCGTGGTTCCGATTTCGACGCCGTACAGATGAGCATCAAGGACCGCTACAAGTGGATTAACAACCCCAACGGCAACTCCGTAGCTACCGACCAGTCGCCCGAATCTTACAGCACAACGTATAAGACCACTCCCGACGTTGAAGACATCAACCAGGACTACACCCTCAACGAATACGAAAAGTATTTCCAGTATCGTGTGCGCATCGAACCCTCACAGATGCAGGTTGGTCAGAACTATATTGTCGACAAGCGTGTCGCTTCTGTCAAGATGCGCGATGGTGTTACCCGCGAAGTAGCATGGTACCAGTTCCGCATTCCCCTTTCTGAATACGAAAAGCGTCAGGGCAACATCTCCGACTTCTCCAGCATCCGCTTCATGCGTATGTTCATGACTGGTTTTGAGCATCCCGTTGTACTCCGCTTCGCAACGCTCAACCTTGTGCGTGGCGACTGGCGTGTGTACGAACAAGCACTCTATGCCGGCAAGTCTCCCGACGCCAGTGGCACCCTTGCCGTTTCTGCCGTAAACTTTGAGGAAAACAACGAAAAGACTCCCGTCAACTACGTCCTTCCTCCGGGTATCTCCCGCGTTATTGACCCTGGTCAGGAGCAACTGCTTCAAAACAACGAACAGGCCTTGGCGATGACCGTTGAAAACCTCGCTACGGGAGATGCCCGTGCAGTGTATAAGAACACCGCCCTCGACCTCCGTCGCTACCGCCACCTTCAGATGTTCACCCATGCCAATGCGCTCGTGGGAGAT
This sequence comes from Bacteroidaceae bacterium, assembly GCA_017628555.1. GTDB lineage: Bacteria > Bacteroidota > Bacteroidia > Bacteroidales > Bacteroidaceae > Alloprevotella. The sequence goes on from JAGBYW010000039.1 coordinate 1,163, forward strand.
GAAAGTTTGCAGAACGGCGACGTCAGCCTCTTCGTGCGCCTCGGTTCTGACTATAAGAATAACTTCTACGAATACGAAATTCCCCTTACCGTCACCCCTGCCGGTATCTATTCTTCCTCAACGCAAGGTCGCGAAGCCGTATGGCCCGCAGCCAACATGCTCGACATCGACCTCAGCGTGCTTACCAATGCCAAGCGCAACCGCAACCGTGGACGCGCCATGGGACTCACCAGTTATTCCGAACTCTACTCTGAATACGACGCCAACAACCCCAACAATAAGGTGAGCGTCATGGGTAATCCCTCACTCGGCGAAGTGCGCACCGTCATGATTGGTGTGCGCAACAACTCACGCAGCGTCAAGAGCGTAGAAGTGTGGGCCAACGAACTCCGCCTCCAGCAATACAGCAACGAGGGCGGTTGGGCAGCACGCGGAACGGTCAACCTCCAACTCTCCGACGTTGCCACGGTCAATGCCATGGGACATATCGAGACCGTAGGTTTCGGTGGACTTGAAGAAACCGTTGCGCAGCGCCGTGATGACGACCTCAAGGAATACAGCATCACGACCAATGTGCAACTCGGACGCCTCCTCCCCGAAAAGGTGAAACTCACCGCTCCGCTCTACTACAGTTACAGCAAGCAGGTGACCTCACCCAAGTACAATCCGCTCGACACCGACATGACGATGGACGACGCCCTCGCTGGAGCAACTGCTGCCGAAGCCGACTCCATCCGCAACATCGCCGAGCGCGTGGTTGAAACAACGAACTTCTCCATCTCTGGTTTGCGCTTCAACATCGCTACGAAGAGCACGCCCATGCCCTACGACCCCGCCAACTTCTCGTTCTCCTACGCCTACAATTCGAGAAACACTACGGGCGAAACGACCGTATGGGAAAAGGATCAGGACTGGAAGTTTAACTTCAACTACAACTACTCGCCCAACTTCAAGCCCTTCGAACCCTTCAAGAGCATCAAGAGTCGCTCAGGGTGGTATAAGATTCTCAAGGAGTTCAGTTTGAATTACATGCCCCAGAATGTCACGTTCAACACCGACATCACTCGTAGCTACTACGAGCAACAAGAGCGCGACATGGAAAACCTCGACAACCACTCATTGCCCCTCACATGGTCAAGCGACTTCTTCTTCAACCGCAACTTCTCGCTCCGTTGGGACCTCACGAAGAACATTCAGATGAACTTCTCATCTGCTACAAATGCTGAAGTACAACAGCCTTATACGCCCGTCAACAAACATCTTTACCCCGATGAATACACGGCGTGGAAAGACTCTGTTTGGACCAGTCTCAAGCACATGGGTACACCGCTGACGTATCAGCAACAGACGAATATCACCTTCAACCTGCCCATCAACAAACTCCCCATCTTCGACTGGATTCAGAAGACGAGCGTCACCTACAATGCCACCTACAACTGGACGCGTGGTGCCGACCTCGACGATGGAACTTCTTTGGGCAATACGATTGCCAACTCGCGTAACGTCAACTTCACGAGTGGGTTGAACATGGAAACCCTTTACAACCACTCGAAGTTCTTGAAGGAAGTCAATAAGAAGTTTGCCTCTTCCAGCAAGACCAAGAAGAAGGACACGGGCAACGAGAAAAAATCCTTTGTCAAGGAGTACACGCTCAAGATGGATACCACCTTTACCGTTATCCACAACCAACGCTCCAAGAAGTTGCGCGTAACCGCTCTTCGTCCCGATGGTTCAAAATATCTGGTGAAGTATAAGGTGCTCGACAATAACCGTATTGAAATCCTCACACGCGATACGGCACGCATCAAACTTGTCGTGGCACCCAAGAAGCGTGCTGAAGAACAATGGTGGTACAAGGTTGCAGAACACGGTTCACGCTTCCTCATGATGCTCCGCCGCGTCAACGTAAGTTATAAGAACACCTACAACCTCTCCGTTCCTGGGTTCCTTCCCAATGTGGGCGATATGTTTGGTCAGCGCACGGGTGGCGGTATGGCACCAGGTCTTGATTTTGCCTTCGGTCTTGTGGGCGACGACTATATCACCAAGGCAGTAGACCGCGGATGGTTACTCTGCTCTGATAGTATCGTTACTCCCGCTACTTCCAGTCAGACCGAGGACTTCCAACTCAAGGCAACACTCGAACCCTTCCGCGACTTCAAGATTGACCTCACGGCTTCGCGCAACCGCAACAAGTCGAACAGCATCCAATATATGTTCGACGGCATGCCCACGAATGCTTCAGGTTCATTCTCCATGACCACCATCTCTATTGGTTCGGCATTCGAAGGCAGCGGTTCTGCCAACAATGGGTTTAAGAGCGCCACCTTTGACAAGTTTGTCGGCCTGCTTGACACCTATCAAGCACGTGCCCAGGCAAAGTACGAAGGTGCCGTTTATCCCGCAGGAACAGTCCTTGCAGGTCAGCCTTATAATCCCGAAAACGGAGTGGTCGACCGCTACTCTTCAGAAGTCATGATTCCCGCCTTCCTTGAAGCCTATACGGGTAAGAAAGATTTGGGACTCTTCCCCGCCCTCTCGGCCATCCTTCCCAACTGGAACGTCACCTATTCCGGTCTTGGAAAGATTGACTTTATGAAGCGCTACTTCAAGAGTTTCAACATCAACCACGGTTACAAGAGCATCTACAGCATCGGTTCGTACAGTAGTTTCAGCAGTTATTGCGAATACATGGGAGGCATCGGTTTCATTAACGACGTTGCCACGGGCAATCCCGTCCCGTCTTGTCCCTTCGACATCTCTACCGTAAGCATCAACGAAGCCTTCTCTCCCCTTCTCGGTGTAGATATGGCCTTTAAGAATGGCATGACGGTAAAGGTTGAATACCGCAAGACGCGCGTTGTAAACCTCTCTATGACGGCGCAGCAGATCAACGAAACCAGTTCTAACGATTTCGTCATCGGTATGGGTTACAAGATTGCCGACATCAACCTCTTTGTCCCCAAGCGCAAGGTGCGCAAGGTAAAGAGCCGCACGACGCAGCGCACGGAAGAGGGCGAAACGAAGTCCAGCGGGTCGAAGACCAATGCCAAGGGTTTTGCCCAAAGCCTCAACATCCGTTGCGACTTCTCGCTCCGCAACCAGTCGGCCATCAACCGTGACATCCTCACGATGCGCTCTGAAGCAACCTCTGGCAACAAGGCCCTCCAAATCAGCCTCTCTGCCGACTACGCCTTCTCAAAGTTCATCACCATGACGGCCTACTACGACCGCCAGTTTAACGAACCCCTCCTGACCTCGTCGTCCTACCCCACAACTACTCAGGACTTCGGCGTGACGATAAAGTTCAAGTTGACACGATGAGGAGAGAGTACAACTGATAGAGTACTGCTGATAGAGTAAAGATAAAAGAGTAAAGATACCTTGCGGGACGGTATCGGTGAGGAGTGAGGAGTTAGTAGTGAGTAGACCATGCGGAACATCACTCGTTTATCTCGCTGACCATCTTGTCTACTCGTACCTCGTTAACTTGTCAACTTAAAAGTGTAAAGATACCTTGCGGGGTGTTTTCCCTGAAAGGAATATAATCTACCAGCGAAGGGCAACACCCTGGACAACAGCCGTGCGGAATGCCAACGTAGAGACGTCATATTATGGCGTCTCCACAGAGAATAAATACAGAAATTCGCCCGTAGCACCATCAAGTGTTACGGGCGAATTGTTTATGTTTGACTATAAACCTACGGGCACAAAAAATGCCCCGTTTTAGGACGAGGCGACCTGTGTTTTCACAACGGAACTAAATCCTTATTGAGAATTGCTTCAAATTAGTACTTGCAAAGTAAGTACTTTATTATGAAACGACAAAACATTTTGTGGGAAACTTTTTATTATTTAACTTTGGCATACAAAAATATTAAACAGAAAATCTCACATACTATGAAACGCATATTAGGTCTTGACCTTGGAACAACGAGTATTGGTTGGGCTTTGGTGAACGAAGCAGAGCACGAATCCGAACAGTCTTCCATTATAAAATTAGGGGTACGTGTGAATCCCTTAACCGTTGATGAATCCTCAAACTATGAAAAGGGTAAGGCAGTCGAAACCAATCAAGTTAGACGCCAAAAACGTAGTGCTCACCGCAATCTTCAACGCTACAAGCAACGTCGTGACACCCTATTGAGCATACTCAAGAAGCATGGTTTTATCACCGATGAAACGCTACTTTCTGAAAACGGCGAAAACTCTACTTACGAAACTTACAATTTACGCGCAAAAGCGGTTACAGAGCCAATCTCTTTGGAAGAATTTGCACGCGTGCTCCTTATGATCAATAAGAAACGCGGGTATAAGAGCAGTCGTAAAGCCAAAAGTGGTGAGGATGGTAAGTTGATTGACGGAATGACCGTTGCGAAAAAACTTTATGATGAAAACCTTACCCCTGGACAATTATGCTTTCAAATTTTGAGTGATGGAAAGAAGGCGCTACCTGATTTCTATCGTTCGGACTTGCAAGAAGAGTTCAATCGTGTTTGGGAGTTCCAAACTCAATTTTATCCTCAAGTCCTAACCGATGATTTAAAGGATGCCCTCGCTGGCAAAAACGCATCTCAAACATGGGACACGCTGTCCAAGCACTTTGTTTGGACAGAACAACGCCAGTCGTGGAATGAGGAGTTGGCGCAAAACGAAGTTATAGACGTTACTTTTCAACTCACCAAACCCAACAGAAAAGTGAAGGGCATTGAGTTGAAAAAGGAGAATTATGCGTGGCGCAACAAGGCTCTTTCTGAAAAAATGCATCCTGAAGAATTGGCCATTGTTTTGCAAGAAATCAATGCCGACATTAACAAGTCCAGCGGATACCTCGGCGCCATTAGTGACCGAAGCAAGAACCTGTTCTTCAACCACCTTACGGTAGGACAATACTTGATGAACCGCCTCTCCGAAAATCGCCATAATAGTTTGAAGAATCTTGTGTTCTACCGTCAGGACTATATGGATGAGTTTGAAGCGATTTGGGAAAGTCAAGCACGATTCCATCCGCAACTTACTCCCGAACTGAAGACAGAAATTCGCGATGTCGTTATTTTCTTCCAACGCCGTTTGAAGAGTCAAAAATCACTCATCAGCATCTGTGAATTAGAGCGCAAGGATCAAGAGGTTGTGCTCCGCGATGGTAAAAAGAAAACCATTGTGGTGGGTAGTCGTGTAATCCCACGTTCCTCTCCCCTATTCCAAGATTTCAAGATTTGGCAATCGCTCAATAATTTAGAAGTCATCGTTGTTGATGATTCTGGTAAAAAGAAGCGTGCAAAGAAAAATGTTGCATTGCCCACCAATGCCACCGAAGCAAGTGAAGCATTAGAACTCGAAGGCAGAAGACGCCTCACGCAGGAAGAGAAAGAAATCTTGGCGGAAGAACTCTCAATCAAAGCGGAGTTGAAGAAAGCGCAAATTCTAAAGTTGTTATTTGATAAAGTAGATTCACTCGACCTGAACTTTGAATCCGTAAAGGGCAACACTACAGGAAACTTGTTCTATCAAGCGTTTAGCGCCATGATGGATTTGAGTGGACACGAACCACTCGATTTCAAGAAACCTTCAGCCGAACTTAAGAAGCAAGCACACGCTGTATTTGAATCCCTCGGATGGAACTGCGAAATCCTTGACACACAAGTTTATCTTGACCAACCTTTAGATGACCAACTTTCCTACCAACTTTGGCATTTGCTCTACTCCTTTGAAGGTGACAACTCGGCAACTGGGGATAGTAAATTGAAGGAAAAACTAACGTCGCTCTGTAATTGTCCAACTGACTACGTAAGTCCACTCATGGACCTCGTGTTTGAGGATGATTACGGTAGTTTGAGCGCCAAGGCGATTCGCAATATTCTCCCTTACATGAAGGAAGGATGCGCTTATGACGATGCTTGCACCAAAGCGGGTTATCGCCATTCTGCAAGTTCCATGACCAAGGAAGAGATTGAGCAAAAGGAACTGCTGGACCAACTCGAATTGTTGCCTAAAAACTCCTTGCGCAACCCTGTTGTGGAGAAGATTCTCAACCAAATGGTGAATGTAGTCAATGAAATCATCACCACCTACGGACGCCCCGATGAAATTCGTGTGGAACTGGCACGCGAACTCAAGAAGAATCAGAAAGAGCGTGAGCTGATGACCAAGGCAATTGCTACTGCAACTAAACAACAAGACCAAGTGCGCGAATTGCTTCAGAAGGAATTTGGAATATCTCACCCTTCACGCAATGACACCATCCGCTACCGCCTTTACGAAGAACTTAAGGGGAATGGTTATAAAACCCTTTATTCTGACACCTATATTCCACGCGAAAAGCTCTTCTCCAAAGAAATTGACATTGAGCACATCATTCCCCAAGCACGCTTGTTTGACGATTCATTCTCCAACAAGACATTGGAATACCGTGATGTGAATATTAGAAAGGGAAAGCAAACGGCCTACGACTTTGTGCGTGAGGCCTACGGTGAAGAGGGATTAAAGCGTTACCTCTCCGTTTGTACTTCGCTCTTCTCTCAACAAAAGACCAAGTTGAAGAAGTTGAAGATGACCGAAGCGGAAATTCCAGAAGACTTCATCGAACGCGACCTTCGCAATACGCAATACATCGCCAAGCGTGCCTTGGCAATGCTTCATACCATCTGCCGACGTGTAGTGGCGACGTCAGGAAGCATCACCGAGCAACTCCGTAAGGACTGGGAATTGATTGACGTCATGAAGGAGTTGAACTGGGATAAATATGCCGCACTCGGAAAGGTTTCTTACCATCAAGACCGCGACGGACGCCAAATAGGGCGCATCACCGACTGGACCAAGCGCAACGACCATCGCCACCACGCTATGGACGCCCTCACCGTGGCATTTACCAAACGTGCATTTATACAATATTTTAATAACAAGAATGCCGCTCAACAAGAGGGCACTGAACTCTATGGCATCCGCAATGCTTATTTCCATAATGGTCGTGCTATTGCTCCTATGCCATTACACACATTCAGAGCAGAAGCGTTACGCCATCTTGAAGAAATTCTTGTGTCTATCAAGGCAAAAAACAAGGTAGTTACCCGTAGTGTCAATAAGGGAGGTACCCCGAAGGATAGCAAAGAGGTTATGGTTCAACTTACACCTCGAGGGAAATTGCATAAAGAATTCATCTACGGCAGTCGTAAGGAATATGTCACCAAGGAAGAGGTGGTAAATGCTTCTTTCAATGAGGTCAAAATTGCGACAGTCTGCAAAACTATTTACCGCGAGGCGTTGCTTTGGCGCTTGCAACAAAACAGTGGCGATCCCAAGAAAACCTTCACGGGTAAGAATGCGTTGGATAAGAATCCCATTTGGTTAAATGATGCACATACGAAGGTTGTTCCCTTAAAGGTAAAAACCGTTACCTTGGTTGAATCTTATGCCAAGCGCAACGACATCTCTCCCCAATTAAATATAGAGAATGTTGTTGATTCTAAAATTCGAGAAATATTAAAAACTCGTCTAACATTGCATGATGGCGTCCCTCAAAAGGCTTTTTCTAATCTTGACGAAGCCCCCATTTGGGTGAATCAAGAACAGGGTATCAAAATTAAACGTGTAAGGACTCGTTATGTATTTAATAATGCAGAAGCGCTACATGACAAAAAAGATAAGGACGGTAATCTGATGCTTGATAAAGACGGCAGAACTATTCCTGTTGATTTTGTTGATCCAAATTCGAACCACCATGTTGCAATCTACGAAAGACCAGCATTAGACAAAAAGGGATTGCCCATCTTAAATGAAGATGGAAGTCCATGTATGGTTTTGGAAGAACTAGTTATTTCATTTTACAAAGCAGTAGCGCGCATCAACCAAGGACTACCTGCTATTGACAAAGAATTCAAACGAGAAGATGGGTGGAGATTCCTATACACTATGAAGCAGAACGAATACTTTGTATTCCCCAATGAAGCAACTGGATTTGATCCAAAGGAGATAGATTTGCAGGATCCTAATAACTATGCGCTGATTAGTCCTAATTTATTTAGAGTGCAGAAGTTAAGTTCAAAATGTTATGTATTTAGACATCATTTAGAAACAAACGTAGATGAATCTAAGGAATTGAAAGATATCACTTGGAAGCGCATTACTTCATTATCAACCATGACCCGATTGATTAAAGTCCGCATCAACCACATAGGGCAAATTGTGTCTATTGGAGAATACTAACATTAGATTTAAGGGATTATTGCGCGTGCAGTAATCCCTTTTTGTATCCCCATAATCGTAACCTATAAACCTTACCGCTATGATGAAACGTACCTTGTATTTTGGCAACCCCGCTTATTTATCCTTACGCAATGCGCAATTAGTTATCAAGATTCCAGAAGTGGAGAGCAATTCCGAACTTGCGGAAAGCATAAAAAAGGATGCTGTAGTCACCAAACCTATTGAGGATATTGGCGTCGTAGTATTAGACAATAAACGCATTACGATTACCACAGGGGCTATAGAGGCTTTGCTTGCAAATAATGCAGCACTCATCTCTTGCGACGACAAAGGACTCCCCGTAGGATTGATGCTCCCCCTTTGTGGAAACACCACGCAAAGCGAACGCTTCCGCCATCAGATTGAAGCTTCATTACCTCTCAAGAAACAATTGTGGCAACAAACCATACAATGTAAAATCAACAACCAAGCAACAGTGTTGCAAGCATGTCGAGGCACACGAGTGGATTGTATGCGCATATGGGCAAAAGACGTCCGTAGCGGTGATTCAGATAATTTGGAAGGACGAGCAGCCGCCTATTATTGGAAGCACCTCTTTGGAGAACACATTGATGGGTTTATTCGTGACCGTGAAGGCGTACCTCCCAACAATCTGCTTAATTACGGATACGCCATCCTGCGTGCCATTATTGCGCGTGCATTAGTTTCCAGCGGACTGCTTCCCACATTAGGCATCCACCACCATAATCGTTATAATGCCTACTGCCTTGCTGATGATATAATGGAACCTTACCGCCCTTATGTAGATGAACATATCTTCAAGTTAATTCAACGCCGTGGACTTCCTGATGAATTAACACATGAGTGGAAAGTCGAACTTCTTGCAATTCCTACGCTCGAAGTAAATATAGGAGGCAAACGCAGTCCGCTGATGGTTGCAGCTACGCAAACTACCGCTTCCTTGTACAAATGCTTTAGCGGAGAACTTCGTAAAGTGGTTTATCCCGAAAAATAAAACACTGAAATTTATGGACCGATTTAGCGAATACCGTATTATGTGGGTGCTTGTATTCTTTGACCTCCCTACCGAAACGCTTCGCGACCGTAAAGTCGCAACAAAGTTTCGGAAACAGATTATGCAAGATGGATTCACCATGTTTCAATTCTCCATCTACATTCGTCATTGCGCCAGTAGTGAAAATGCCGACGTTCATGTGAAGCGCATAAAGTCCTACCTACCTGAATATGGAAAAGTGGGCATCTTAACCATTACCGATAAGCAATTTGGCGCCATTCAACTCTTCCATGGTAAAAAGACACAGTTACCTCAAGTTCCAGAAGTACAATTAGAACTGTTCTAACCTATAGGCACTCAAAAAGGACTGCAAATCTGATGTTGCAGTCCTTTTATTAGGTAAAAACGTACGTGTTTTTTCTTTTCCAATTTGCATCACAAACAATTAACAATCAACACTATATAGAGATTGTATTGTTTCTACCTATGCAAAAATACTAATTTGAAAGCAATTCACAACCTATCACTGATAGAAGAATTTCTTACGTCTATTGTTTCTACCTATGCAAAAATACTAATTTGAAAGCAATTCACAAC
>JAGBYW010000040.1 GCA_017628555.1 Bacteroidaceae bacterium
GAGCGCATCAGTGATGGTGCGTGCGGATAAATGATAAGCACCCTCTTAAGGGAAGTTACGCCTGTAATTTCTTGAGGGCACAGAACCCGGCTTATCGCTCTTCTGTTTTTTTCATAAATGAGGCGAACCGACAATAGCACACACTATTGCTGGTTCGCCTCTTTATTTTTCCTTCGTTGGTGAGTTAGTTCCCCTCTCGCTTTCTCATGCGTTGCTCCCTACGGATAAAGAGAAGGCAAACGACGAGCAGGATGGGGAAGATGGAAGCGGCAAGGATGCCACTTTGAATATCGTTTTCGGCAGATTTTGTGCAGAGTCCTACAAGTGAAGGACCGAGTGTGCCTCCCATGTCGCCTCCTAAAGCGAGTAGGGCAAAGAGCGCGGTGCCTCCCGTGGGGATACGTGCCGAGGTAAGACTAATAGAACCGGGCCACATGATGCCTACCGCCAAACCACTGATCATACATCCTGCAAAACTTATCATAGGGATGGAGGAGAGGGAGGCTATTAAGTAGGCGATAAAACAAAGTACGCCAGCGCCCATCATGTATGCCGATAGATTTAGGTTTTCACCCTTCTTGCCGTACCATAAGCGTCCGAGTCCCATGCAAAATGCAAATCCGCAAGGACCTGCCAAGTCGCCAATTGCTTTATCAACCCCTAACGACGCTTCGGCAAAGGCTGAAGTCCATTGTGCCATCGTACTTTCCGAGGCACCAGCGCCAACCATCAAGAGGAGGAACATCCAAAATACGCGGTTCTTGAGTAATTGCGTCATGCTCATACTCTCGGCTTCCGCTACAATGGGTTCGATGGGGCACGTGGCGAAGTTGTAAATGTTATAGAGCGGAATCAGTGCCCAAAGGCATGCCAAAATGCGCCAATTTTCCAACCCAAAGCCGGTAAAGAAGAGGGTAGAACCTATAATAACGCCCACGGCACCCCAGCAATAGAAGGAATGAAGCAGACTCATCATGCCTTCCTTGTTGGGGAAAGGGCACGCTTCAATAATCGGGCTACACAATACTTCTATCAATCCACTACCTACGGCATAAATGGTGACGCAAATGAGAATCCCAATCATGGGGTTGGAGAAAAGGGCGGGGATGAATGCCAAACCGATAAGTCCAAATGCCGCCGTAATCTCCGAAAGGATAATGCCCTTTCGGTAATCCAAATTCTTAAACTTGGCGCAAAGCAAGTCTGTGATTAGTTGAACGATGTAAAACACCGCAGGAATGAGTGCCAAACTGGCGATCGAAACCTTGTACTCATGGTGAAACGCAATAAAGAGTAGCGGCGTGAAATTCGCCACAATGGCTTGAGTTACAAATCCGAGGTAACACGCCAACTTCGTCTTGCTATAGTCTTTCGTGTTCGTCATAATGATGATATAAGGTGTTTTGCATTGCTTTATGGTTGGAGTCGTTTCTCACTCCAAAGATTTATCATGAGTCCGCAAAGATAATAATATCCGTAGATATGTACACATCCAAAACTTTTCTGTTTACTCAAAAAGTCATACTTTTGCAACTATACAAATGTGGGGTGCGTTATTAAGTGCTCCGAAATAAAAAAGAATAACGTTATGCAGTACTCAAGAATATACTCTCGTGCCTTGTGCTTGCTTATTTGTGTGAGCATGATGATGTTTGTGCCCCAAAGGGGAAGGGCAGAGGATGGCAAGCGTAAGAAGGTGGCGCTCGTGTTGAGCGGTGGCGGAGCAAAGGGTGCTGCGCATATTGGTGCCATCAAGGTGATTGAAGAGGCGGGTGTACCCGTAGATATGGTGGTGGGTACGAGTATCGGTGCTATTGTTGGTGGTTTGTATTCCATTGGTTATACCCCCGAGCAGTTGGATAGTATGGCACGCAAGTTGGAGTGGGACGTGTTGTTGAGCGACCGTGTGAGAGCCCCAAAGCGGAGCCTTATGGAGCGTGAGCAGGCGGAGCACTATTTGTTGAGTGTGCCCCTCCATCGGAAACATCCCAAGGTCAGTGGGTTGATTAACGGAGAAAATCTCAACACACTCTTTTCCGAACTCACCGTGGGGTATCACGGGCAGTTGGATTTTGATAGTTTACCCCGCCCCTTTGCTTGTATCGCTACGGAGATGCAAACGGGGCGTGAGCATGTATTTCGGAGTGGTGACCTTCCTACGGCAATAAGGGCGAGTATGGCGTTCCCTGGGGTGTTTGCTCCCGTGTTGCTCGACAGCATGGTGTTGCTTGATGGCGGTATGCGCAACAATTATCCCGCCGATGTGGCACGGGCGATGGGTGCGGATATTGTGATTGGCGTGAGTGTGCAAGAAAAGTTGCAAACGGGTGACGACTTGTCAAACATGTCGGACTTGCTGATGCGAGTGATGAGTTTTATGTCGCAAGATAAATTAGAGGAGAACATCGGTCTTACGGATGTGTTTATCCATGTAGATACCCATCCATACACCACGATGAGTTTCTCCCGCGAAGCGGTCGATTCGTTGCTCATCATTGGCGAGCATACGGCACGTCAGCACTTTGATGCCCTTCAAGCTTTGCGCGCGAAAATAGGGTTGAACCCCGAAGAGCGCGTGACACCTCCTGCCCCCTACACTTCGTATGCCACGGAGCAGGGCATCGTTTTGAAGAAAATCACGTTCTCGGGCACTACGCCCAGCGAAGAACAGCATTTGCTGAAGCGTTCTCGCCTTAAGGAGGGGCAGAGTGGCACGTTGAGTCAGATAGAAACGGCGGTAGCGATTATGCGTGATGAATTGGCGTATGCCGATGTGACGTATCAACTTTACAACGAGGGCGATGGGCACCGTTTGCATTTCTCTTTCCAAAGAAAGAAGGAGATGAACCTCAATGTGGGTGCGCGCTTTGATACGGAGGAGATAGCCTCGGTGATGCTCAATGCCAGTTTGCGCTTTAACACTCCCGTTCCCTCCCGACTCTCGCTTACGGGCAGGGTGGGGAAGCGCTACTTGGGGCGCATTGACTACCGCTTGACGCCAGGGTTGATGAAGCACGTGAATTGCTCCTATCAGTATTACCACGGCGATTGCGACATTTTTCAGAAGGGCGATCGCTTGCTGAATGCTACTTACGACCGACATACGGTGGAGGTGAACTATTCCAATGTGTGGTGGCGCAATTTCCGTTACGACCTTGGGATAAGTGCCGATGCCTACACCCAGATTGATTTGCTCACGGTTCCTACGGCAACGCGTCCGCCTCTGTTTGCCGACTCTTGGTTTGTATCCTACTTCTTCCGCCTCCGTTATAATTCCTATGATAGCAGTTATTTCCCCAAGCGAGGAAGTATGTTTAGCGCGGGGTATAACTTAGTGACGGATAATTTTTACGGCTATGATGGCAAGTCCCCCTTCAGCGTTGTTGAAGCCGCGTGGGAGCGCGTCGTGCGCTTGGGGAGTCGTAGTGTGTTGCAACCCTCCGTACACGGCAGAGCCGTAATCGGTAAAAACACTTCGCCGCTCTATTACAATGCCTTGGGCGGTGAGCGCCCGGGTTACTTATTGCCCCACCAGTTGCCCTTTGATGGGATAACGCATATAGAGACGGTGGATCGCACGGCGCTTGTGGGCAATCTGAAGTTCCGCCAACGCATTGCGAAGAACCACTATGCCACCCTTTCCGCAAGCATTGCCGTTGCTGGGTACGAAGTGAACACCATTTTCCGCCATGCCCCCATCTACGGAGGTTCCGTGGGGTATGCCTTGGATACGAAACTCGGTCCCTTGCAAGCCCTGTTGGGATATTCGCCTTACACCAAGAAGATGAACTTCTTCGTCAATGCTGGTTTCTATTTTTAGGGCAATACGAGGAGCGTATAAATGAAGGCAATATTGGAGTTACTTGCGTGACCTTTGGTTGAACCAAGTTTCTTTTAGAGTTCTTCCACCTCATTAGAGTGAAGAAGCATCCAAGCAACTGCTATGTTATTACCAATTTATTTGAGGATTTAGGTTTGTCAATATTTTTCGCACAAATGTCCCCTCGACGTAAAAAAGGCAATTTGCATTTCGCTTAAAATTGTATTATCTTTGCATTGCAGGAAAGGAGGTGTTACCCAGTAGGTAATACCTCCTTTTTAAGTGCTTGATTATCAGTATGTGAAATTCTTCAGTTCCTAAAAGAACATCGGTTTTAATAAAAATTATTCGGCACCTTGTAAAAAATAGGTGCCGAATAAATTTTTTTATGTGCCGAATATTTTTTTGCAGGTCGGCCGGAATGTTAAATTTTCTTAATAAAAGTTAAAGTTTAACAGGCCTTCCTATCCTAAAAAATGCGCCATTGGGTTGCTGAGAATGCGTTATTTTCAGCGCATGGAGTTATTGAGTTGAAATAATGCAACCACGGGGCATTATTTCACTTTTTCAACGCATTTCTACCTTATTGTTAAGACGCAACTTGCACAGAATGAGATGTTTGCTTGATTTACCCCTAAAATTTCATTTTTGGTAAACTGTAGAAGGGCAATGCACGCCTAAATTCCAGATGCGGCAACTAAAAGTTATTCAAGTAACTCCTATATTAGTGCCTCCAATTTTATCTTCTACTTTAATGTCCAAAATTAGCATGGATAAGCTTATGAATAAGCGTGCGACCGTCGGTTGTACCTGCAAAATCCATGAAGATGATTCCGTAGTTGGCTGGCGCATTCGTCATTCGTTGGGCGAGTTGGGCATTTACGATTGTGGCAAATGCTTGAGGCCCATCTTCGGGGAGGGCGGTGGCGCTGGCAAAGGTGAAGAACCATTTGTGATTATGCTTATCTGCATTCATGGATAGCTTCAAGTGTGACCATGCAAGGGCGGATTTCTCTTTAGCACTTTCCGCCGTGGGGAATTGGTAGTGGTCTTCAACGAATGCTTCCACTTCATTGCCGTGTCTGTCCTTTAGAGTAATCAGACTTGAGGTGTTGTTTTGCCAACCGTGACATTGGGCGCCAGGGAAGTCGGTGAGTAGGTTGTCGCGATGGATCAAAAGAATTTTTCCGCGACAAGTGCCGAGTGTGATGTCATTGGAGACTTGGGTTACGAAATACGGAGCGTTCTGGGGTGAGGCAAGGCTTTGCGTGAGCAGGTCAGTAAACGCGGTGTTGCTTCCACCTTCTTTTTTTACGAATACGATGAGCGTTTCAGAGGGGTGCTCTTCAAGAAAGTTGATGAAGATCGGGAGCACCTCGGTTTCCCAATACATATCCTGAAACACGATGCTATGGTACACGCCGAGGAGGTTGTTGTCGCATGCCTTCAGGCGGATGTCAAATCCTCGGACACCCAGTTCAAGTTGTTCCTCTAAAGTAAGGTCCTGCGTTTGGAAAGCTTCTCCTCCCTCAAGCGCCCCGCTATCGTGAGTGGCGGGGATGGATAGGTGACAGAGCGGGATGGAGTCGGGGAGTTGCTTCATCCATGCTATAGGAGTGATTTTTTGAGAATGATTGGGGAGGAAGATGAAGAATGCAAAAAGGAGGGGGAATAGAAGGCGTAGCATAGGGTGGAAATCAATTTGTAATTGCTGCTTGTAGAAGAAAAATCCGAATGGCGCTCTCACTATGAATCGTAAGAAAGTACACCATTCGGAAAAGTTAAGCATTGTATCTATTTAGCGTTTCATCGCACGGTCCATTTCTCGGCGGTCTTCTTTTTCCTTGATGGACACACGTTTGTCGTATTCCTTCTTACCACGGCAAAGACCGATGACGAGTTTGGCACGTCCGTTCTCGTCGATGTAGAGGCGTAGGGGAACGAGGGTGAAACCAGGTGCTTTTGTCTCGTTCATGAGGTTGTAAATCTCCTTCTTGTTGAGCAGGAGTTTGCGGTCGCGACGGGTGAGGTGGTTGTTGTAACTTCCGAATTCGTATTCGGCGATGTACATATTCTTCACCCATACTTCGGCATTGTGGATGTAGCAGAAAGTATCTACAAGTCCCGCCTTACCGATACGGATGCTCTTGATTTCCGTACCCGTAAGCACAATGCCCGCCGTGTAGCGGTCAATGATGTGATAGTCATATTCCGCACGGCGATTCTTGATATTTATATTGGTTTTAGGCTTGAGTTTCTTGGACATAACGGGGGAGGTTCTGAGGGTTAGGTTATAAGATTATAAGGTTCTGAGGTTTTGAGGTCAATCCGGATGGTAGTTGTACTCTGTACTCTGTCAGTATGTACTCTAAACCTGCATAGTCCTTATAACCTAAAAGCGAAGCGCCCTTATAACCTTACAACCTTATTGAATTTCCACAAAATCATTGAGGTGGTCATCTACATAGCAAGCAATGCGTGCCGTGATGTTTTCTTCATCTTCAATGAAGGCATCGTCGAGGTTGTCGAAGGCGGGATATTGCTCAAAGAGCGCCATGAATTCTTCGTCGGTGCAATCACGGGTGAGTTCCTCTTTGTGCTCATCGTAAAGTTCTTTTGCCTTGTAGATGAGTTTTGAGAAATCCTTAAGTCCCCAAAGGCGCATAGCTTTGGCAAAGGGATTGTCGAAAAAGAAGGGACCATAACCGTTGTGAATGAGTTGGATAAACCCACCGTCCATGAGTTCTTCGTGAAGAATGGTATATCCCCAAAGGGTGATTTGGTCGCCGTTAAGTTTCTGGAAGGCTTCCATATTGAGTTCGCCACCCACACTTTCTTTAATAGCGTCGGCAATGCACTTCACGAAGGCATCCATGCCCTCTTGTGCGGCTATGCGGAGTTGTTCGTCTTTGATTGTAACCATGAGGGAAATGAGGTTTTAAGATAGGTTATAAGGTTATAAGGTTTTTAGGAACCATTCGGTCTGCATAGTCCTTACAACCTTATGAGGTTATGAGAACCATCCGGATGGTAGTTGTTCTCAAACCCAGCATCGCCCTTAAAACCTAAAAGCGAAGCGACCTTATGACCTTACAACCTAACTATGTATTTTTCATTGCGCCACTCCGTAAACGCGAGTTCCTCGGTGAGCGGGTAGTGGCGGAGGTATTGTCCTTCGGAGAATTCTACGACTTGGCGCTTGAGTAGTGTGCCGTCAGGCAATTCCACTTGGGCGTAGGCAATGCGTTTCATAAGAGGAAGGTTATGAGGTTTAAGGTTATGAGGTTTAAGGTTATGAGGTTTAAGGTTTTTAGGAACCATCCGGCCTGTATAGCCTTACAACCTTATGAGGTTATGAGAACTATCCGGATGGTAGTTGTACTCTGTACTCTGTCAGTTGTACTCTAACCTTATAACCTAACGACCTTGTCATTGTCGATTTCCGAGGTGGAATTGTTTTTGTTGTACGGGTTGAGGCTCTACTTCGCGGAAGGGTTTGCGCGGCCGCTTATCGCTATTGCGTACGCTATCCGTGATGTGATTGCGGCGCTGCATTTTTAGCGAATCCGATTGGAGCGGAAGTGTTGCTTCGCGACGTGGGGTTGTACTATGATAGCGGATGAGGGAGATGTCGGAGATGAAGAGGAGTTTGGGTTCCGAAGTCCAAGGCGTATGTTGGTAAATCATCCCACGGATGCCCTCAATCTTCTTCTTGCCGATGCGTATGACTACCTGCTGGGGACCACTTGCCGAGAAGTGTTGCGTAGAGGTCACTACGCTATCTCCCTCGTAATGAATGGCAAGCACAGCGGTGCCTTGGCGTTGACCTTCTTTGTAAAGCCATCCAGTGGAGAAATTGAGTTCCAATTTATCACCTTCGGCAAGAAGTGTGTCGGTGGGTTGCACAAAGGTGGCGTAATTACCCAGTGCGGCACTCAACAGGTAGCGCTCGGGACCCTGCCAAATGTTGGCGGTGTCGCCCTCCGCGGTGTACTTCGTTTCCGCAAAGTCGCCTACTAAGAAATTCATGCGCTTCTCGATATTCTTGTAAATATCATGGAGTTCCATGGTGTGGCGATGGTAGTAGCGGAGGGAGTTGTTGAATTGCTCCTCCGTGATTTCGTGCTTCTTAAACACCGCTTCGGCATAGACACGAATACGGAAATCGGCACTATCTCCGCTCTGATTGACCAAAGATTGCGCCAAATGATAGTCAAAAAGCACATCTTCCATATCGTCAGCACTCAATACGGCATTGGCATCGCCCTTGTTGGAGCATGCCGTAAAGGTGAGGAGGGAGAAGAGCGCGAAGAGGGGGAGGAGCGTACGCATAGGGAAATGAGAAATGAGAAATGAGAAATGAGAAAGAACCATGCGGGGATGTTTACCTCATATATCAATGAAGAGATTTAGGCATTAGCACTTTCTGCTTGGGGTGTTGCCTCTTGAGTCTCCGACGTTGGATTCTCCTTATTCTTTTCTCCTTTTAAGTTGAAACTAAAGTACTTGCTATAGAAGCAAAGTGCCAAAACAAAGGCGATGGAGATGGCGGCATCAGCCACATTGAAGATGGCACCGAAGAAGACGTCGCCACCAACGAGAGGCATCCAATCGGGCCATTCAAAGAGGGGGAAGTAGAACATATCTACCACCTTCCCAGAAAGAAACTCGCCGTAACCTTCGCCAAAGGGCACCAAGTGGGCGGGACCCTGTGCAAAGTAGGTGGGCAGACTCTCGGTGAAAATCATTCCGTAGAAGAAATTATCGACCAGGTTCCCTAAAGCACCTGCAATGAGCATTGACACCACTATGATAAGTCCTTTGGGGTATTTCTTATCCTTTACAATCTTGTAAAGCAAGTAGATAAATAGGGCGGTGGCGGCAATTCTAAAGAGTGCTAAAAACATAGTGCCCACAAAACTCATGCCGAAGGCCATGCCTTTGTTTTCGGTAAAGAGAATGTGAAACCACGAGGTGACCTCCACCTTTTCGTAGAGACACATAGAGGTTTTTACGGCAAACTTTGTTGCTTGGTCAATAATAATAATGAGGGGGATGGTAATTGCCGGAATAAGGGCGCGCATAGGCGATAAGGTCGTTTTAAGTTAGGAGTGCAAATAAGACAACAGACAACGGGCAACAGGCAAATCATAACCCTTGTCTGTTGACCGTTGACCGTTAAATACTTGAATCCTAAATGCTTGTTTACTTACCCTGCTGTTGCTTTGCTTCAATAGAAAGCGTAGCGTGGGGTACGGCGCGGAGGCGTTCCTTGGGAATGAGTTTTCCCGTTACGCGGCATACGCCATACGTCTTGTTTTCAATGCGCACGAGTGCCGCTTGAAGTCCCTGAATGAACTTCAACTGGCGTTGAGCCATCAACTGGAGTTCTTCAGTAGATTGCGTCTGACTACCTTCTTCGAGCGCCTTGTAAGTGGGCATTGTATCAACGACGTCATTGCCATGAGGATTCTTGATACTTTCCATCATGTCATCGTAATCACGCTGAGCAAGGGCAATTTTCTTTTCAATAATTTCGCGAAACTCTTGGAGGTCTTCGTCAGAGTATCTGGGGCGGTTGTTATCCATGGTGAGAAATGAGATTTGTGAAAATTAGGGGTAAGGTTTTGAGGTCTTAAGGTGCGCCTGACACTTCGTGATTCTAACGATACAAGCCGAATGGCCTTATAACCTTAAAACCTCATAACCTTACTTCCTATCATATAATTTATTTCTTTGTAATCGTTACGTTTACCTTGAAGTCTTCAAAGTCGAACTCTACGCCGCCGTTGTCGGCAATTTCAAGTGCGTCGGCAAGCACCTGTGCGCAGATATATTCGCGATAGTCTTCAATGGCGGGAGTGAGCTGTTCGTGAGGTTGAACGGTGATGCAGATGCGGTCGGTGATTTCAAAACCACTTTCCTTGCGGAAGTTCTGAATGCGCTTCACCACTTCACGTGCCCAACCTTCCTTACGAAGTTCGTCGGTGATGGTGAGGTCGAGCGCTACGGTGAGTGCACCTTCGTTAGTTACCGTCCATCCGGGCATGTCTTCAGAAATGATTTCTACATCTTCGCGTTCAATAACGATGGGTGTAGCTTCGACTTCGAGTGAGAGTTGACCCTGCTCGAGTTGTGCGATTTGTTCCTTCGTGAGGGCTTCACAAGCCGCCGCTACGGCCTTCATCATCTTGCCGAACTTCTTACCCATAATGCGGAAGTTACACTTCACCTTCTTTTCGAGCATATCACCTTCCACGAATTCAAGCTGCTTCACGTTCACCTCGTCAAGGATGAGCTGCTTCACCGCTTCGAGGTTCGCCTTCATCGTAGCATCGTTCACGGGAATAGAGATGCGCTGGAGGGGTTGACGCACGATGATGCGTTCCTTCTTACGCAATGAAAGTACCATTGAAGTCACCTTTTGTGCGAGTTGCATCTGCTGCTCAAGGTTCTTGTCAATGAGTGCTTCATCAGCCTTGGGGAAGAGTGCGAGATGCACACTTTCAGCCTTTTCGCTCACCACCGCCGTAAGGTCGCGATAGAGACGGTCAGCATAGTAGGGAGCAATGGGCGCCATAAGGTGACTCACGGTGAGGAGGCATTCATAAAGCGTTTGATATGCCGAAATCTTATCCTCGGTCATTTCGCCCGCCCAGAAGCGTTTGCGGTTCAAGCGCACATACCAGTTAGAGAGGTTGTCCGCCACGAATGTTTCAATCAAGCGACCCGCACGTGTGGGTTCGTATTCTTCATACGCCGCCGTAACACCCTGGATGAGCGTTTGGAGTTCGGAGAGAATCCAACGGTCAATTTCGGGACGTTGCGCATAAGGCACTTGTGCCACGCTATTGTCAAAGCCATCCACATTTGCGTACATCGCAAAGAAGCTATAACTCTGGAAGAGCTTTGCGAAGAAGCTACGTGCCACTTCCTTCACACCGTCCTTGTCAAACTTGAGGTTGTCCCAAGGTGCAGAGTTGGTAATCATGTACCAACGAACGGGGTCAGAACCAAATTCCTTAATGCATTCGAAGGGGTCGATACCGTTGCCGAGGCGCTTTGACATCTTCTGACCGAACTTGTCAAGCACAAGACCGTTAGAGATAACTGCCTTGAAGGCTACATTGTCGAACACCATCGTTGCGATAGCGTGGAGCGTATAGAACCAACCGCGTGTTTGGTCAACACCTTCCGCAATGAAGTCGGCGGGATAACAAGTGCGGTTATCAAGTGCTTCCTTGTTTTCGAAGGGGTAGTGAATCTGTGCGTAAGGCATTGCACCTGAGTCAAACCATACATCGATGAGGTCGAGTTCGCGTGTGAGCACCTTGCCCGATTCGCTGACAAGCTTGATGTTGTCCACATAGGGGCGGTGAAGGTCGATGAGGTCGTAGTTGGCCTTGTCGTAGTTGCCAGGCACGAAGCCTTTTGCCTTCAAGGGATTTTCGGTCATCACACCTGCCGCAACTGCTTTTTCAATTTCGTTATAGAGTTCTTCTACCGAACCGATGCAAATCTCTTCGCGGCTTTCGGCATTGCGCCAAATGGGAAGGGGAGTACCCCAATAGCGTGAGCGACTCAAGTTCCAGTCGTTGAGGTTTTCAAGCCACTTACCGAAGCGACCAGTACCCGTAGATTCGGGCTTCCAAAGGATGGTCTTATTGAGTTCCATCATGCGCTCCTTAACGGCGCTTGAACGGATAAACCAAGAGTCGAGGGGGTAGTAAAGCACGGGTTTGTCCGTACGCCAGCAGTGGGGGTAATTGTGGACGTGCTTTTCAATCTTGAACGCCGAACCCTCCTGCTTCATTTCCATGCAGATGACGATGTTGAGGTCTTCCGCCTTTTCAGCGGCTGCCGCATCATACTTACCGCCTACGTTAAATTCGGGCGCATACGCATTCTTTACATAGTCACCAGCGTGGTGTGAGTAAGAAGTATCGAGGCATGCCGCCTTAAATTCAGGAGCGAGTTCTGCTTCTACATAATACTTACCCGTGAGGTCCACCATGGGGCGGGTTTCGCCCTTTGTGTTGATCATGAAGAGCGAGGGGATTTGTGCATCGCGTGCCACCTTGGCGTCGTCCGCACCAAACGTGGGAGCGATGTGTACGATACCCGTACCGTCGTCCGTAGTTACATAGTCGCCGGCAATCACGCGGAATGCCAATTCAGAGAGTTCAACGAACTGATCTGCGCCAACTGCAAATACCTTCTCGGGATGTGCCTGTGCGTATTCGTTTACGAAGTCCGCCGCCAAGTGACCCATCTTTTCCAAAGGCTTCACCCAAGGCATGAGTTGCTTGTAGTGCATGCCTACGAGGTCTGTACCCTTCAGTTCGGCAATGATTTCGTAGGGGATTACCTTGTCGCCCGCCTTATAGTCGGCAAGTGCGAGTTCGGCACCTTCAGCCTTCAAGTAAGCGTTCAAACGGCTCTTTGCCATAACCGCCGTCACAGGACTTGCCGTATAGGGGTTATAAGTCTTCACCACCACATAGTCAATAGCGGGACCTACGCAGAGTGCCGTGTTTGAGGGGAGGGTCCAGGGGGTTGTTGTCCAAGCCAAGAACACGGGTGTGCCCCAAGCGCTCCATGCTTCGGGAGCGTCGGTGATTTCAAACTGCGCCGTAACCGTTGTGTCCTTCACGTCGCGGTAACAACCGGGTTGGTTCAATTCGTGACTTGAAAGACCTGTACCCGCACCGGGAGAGTAGGGCTGAATGGTGTAACCCTTATAGAGGAGGTCCTTATTGTAGAGTTGCTTCAAGAGCCACCAAAGCGTTTCGATATACGAGTTTTCGTACGTGATGTAGGGATGCTCCATATCCACCCAATAACCCATCAAGTGGCTGAGGTCAGCCCATTCCTCGGTAAACATCATCACGTTGCGACGGCATTGTGCGTTATAGTCCTCAATGCTGATGGTCTTACCGATGTCTTCCTTTGTGATGCCGAGTTCCTTTTCCACACCGAGTTCAACGGGGAGCCCGTGAGTATCCCAACCCGCCTTACGCTTCACGAGGAAACCTTGCATGGTCTTGTAGCGGCAGAACACGTCCTTAATCGTACGTGCCATAACGTGGTGGATACCGGGGTGTCCGTTAGCCGAGGGAGGACCTTCGAAGAAAACATATTCCTTCTGCCCTTCGCGCTCCGACATAGACTTATGGAAGAGATCCTGCTTGTCCCATTCGGCAAGCACCTCACGATTCACCTCAAAGAGGTTGAGTCCTTGGCGTTCTTGAAATTTCATAGTCAGTATAACCTTCTTTACATTTTGCTTGGCAAACAAGAGAGAATAGCGCTCTGCTGCTCCGCAAAAATAGGAAGTGGATAATTTAGTTTTTAGTTTCTATTTTCTTTTAAGGCGCAAATATACAAATTATTATTGAAGCGACAAGCGAGTGAGGGAGTTTTTATATAGTATGTGGTAAACGGTTGGTGGAACGGTTGTAAATAAAACAACGGACAACAGTTCAAACCCAGATGATAAGACTGTTGTCCGTTGTCTCTTGACGATTGTCTGTTGTTAGTTGTCAAATATTCACTCCAACTCTAACATTTCAATGCTTCCTCCAGGCATAAACTGGTTGAGGTCCACGGCGGTGGGGATGCCTGGGAGTTTTGCGCGCTGGGTGAATTGCCAGATGATGTAGGGGGAGTTGACCGCGGGTGGCGTGTTGCTATAGCAGGCTATCCAGAGTGGGTGATGGGGGAGTCGATTGTATAGACGCTTGTTGTAGAAATGTTGCCCCGTGTAAATGATAGGCTTCTGTCCGTAAACTTTCTCAAAAAGTCGGGAGAGGAGGTTGACACTATCCGCGAGTTGTTGTGACGACCAATTTTTGCATTCTTCCACATCGATCATGGGAACGAGGTCTTGCTTCTTGGGGTCTACATGACTCATGAAGTTGAGAAATTGGAGCCACACACTACTCGTGGTGCGCATAAAGTGGTAACTCCCCACCTTCATGCCACGACGGCGCGCCTGTTTGAGGTTATGAGCATAGCGGGGATCTTGATACGTGCCACCCTCGGTGGCTTTGATGTAAACGAACTGGAGGTTCTTTTGGCGTGCAACCTTTTTCCAATTTATCCGCCCCTGGTGGTGGGAAATATCAATGCCGTCGCCGTAGGTCATGGTGGGGGAAGAGGTGCGGCAGGAGGAGAGGAGAATGAGAAAGCAGAACGCAGAAAGGAGTACGGAGAAATAACCCTTCGGGACGAAGCGAACGTGTGGGATGAGAGGATGAGGTGACATATGGATAAAATATAGAGTAAACTTTTGTAAGTGCTTGTATATAATTGTCATAATGAAGTTATGAGATGCTCAAAAGTTCCACTTCAAAAATAAGCGTAGAACCGCCCGGGATAGGTCCTGACGAGCGCTTGCCGTAGCCCATTTCGGCGGGGATGTAAATCTCCCACTTATCGCCCGCATGCATCTTGCTCAAGGCTATTTGCCACCCCTCAATAACCTCGTTTAAGCGGAAGGCTTCGGGGTAACCACGGTCGTAACTATTGTCAAATTCGCGTCCATTCGTGAGCGTGCCACGATAGTGCACACAAACGATGCTACGCAGGGTGGGGCAGGTGGTGCCAGTGCCTTCAGCAATGACTTTATAGAGTATGCCTTTTGGGAGCGACTTTACGCCCTCTTCTTGCGCTTTCGCGATGAGAAATTCTTGGTTAGCGCGGAGGTAATCTTGTTTTTTTGACATAGTTTTTTAGAGTACAGTTAACAGAGTACAGCGTACAACTGCCATGCGGATGAATTTTAGAGTAAAGATGAAAGAATACTGATACAACTACCATGAGCAACTGGATTCAGATGGCGATGCGCCAAACTGACTGCTGGATAAATTCAAGTGACTACAGTCCGTACGGAGTTGTACGCTGTACGCTGTTAGTTGTACGTTTGTCTTCACGTTGTTAAAATTACCGCAAACTTACAGATTTTTCCACAGATTCTTTCCCTACGCGCAGATATATTTGTACATTTGCACTCAATATTATAAAAATAACAATGTATAACGACGCGTTCACCCCTTGTGTGTGAACCGATAAAACCTTTATTGCGATGACTAAGCAACAACTTATCGACAACATTCGCGCGAAGAAGTCTTTCCTTTGCGTAGGTCTCGACACTGACTTGAAGAAGATGCCCAAGCACCTCTTGGACGCTGAAGACCCCATCTTCGAGTTTAATAAGGCGATTATCGACGCTACTGCTCCCTACACCGTGGCGTATAAGCCCAACTTGGCGTTCTACGAATGCTTCGGCCTTCAGGGTTGGATTGCGTTTGAAAAGACCGTAAACTACATCAAGCAGAACTACCCCGATCAGTTCATCATTGCAGATGCAAAGCGTGGTGACATCGGTAACACTTCAGCGATGTATGCGCGTTGCTTCTTCGAAGAAATGGATATCGATTCGCTCACCGTGGCTCCCTACATGGGCGAAGACTCTGTGACTCCCTTCCTCCAGTATGAAGGCAAGTGGGTGATTCTCTTGGCGCTCACAAGCAACAAGGGTTCTCACGACTTCCAACTCATGCAGGACGCTGAAGGCGAACGCCTCTTTGAAAAGGTGTTGCGCACCTCTCAGCAATGGGCAAACGACGAGCAGATGATGTATGTCGTAGGTGCTACTCAGGGCAAACTCTTTGAAGACATCCGTAAGATTGCCCCCAACCACTTCCTCCTCGTGCCTGGTGTAGGCGCACAGGGCGGTTCGCTCGAGGATGTGTGCAAGTACGGTATGACAAAGGATTGCGGTTTGCTCGTCAACTCAAGCCGTGGCATCATCTATGCCGACACAACAGAGCGCTTTGCGGAAGTAGCGGGCGAAAAGGCACGCGAACTCCAGCAGGAAATGGCGGCTATTCTTGAGAAAAGTAATTTTTAATAGTTGACGAGTTTTTAGGTACGAGTAAACGAGATATAATCAGAGTTAAACGCTTGTAAGTTGGAACGTCATGTCCGCTCTTTCCTTGATTAATAGACATGATACCCAATCGTTTAACTTACAAACCATCTCGTCTACTCGTACCTCGTTTACTCGTCTACTAACCACACAATAATCTATGCAAGAAAAAGAAATCTACAAAGGGCTCTCTGAAGCCGAAGTGGCAGAGAGTCGCGCCAAGCACGGCGCAAATATTTTGACGCCTCCCGCCAAGGAGTCGCTTTGGGTGAAGTTCCTCGGCAAGTTTGCCGACCCCCTCATTCGCATTCTTATCGTGGCGGCGGTAGTGTCGGTAGGTATTTCCTTCTACGAATTCTTCGGTCATGAAGGAACGGGAATGGAAGTGTTCCTCGAACCCATCGGTATCATCGTAGCCATTCTCCTTGCCACAGGACTTTCTTTCTACTTCGAAATGAAGGCCGACAAGGAATTTGAATTGCTCAATCAGGTGAACGACGACGAACCCGTGCAGGTTATTCGTGGTGGCAACACTACGGAGGTGGCAAAGAAGGACATCGTGGTGGGCGACATCATCGTGCTCTCAACGGGTAACGAAGTGCCTGCTGATGCCGAATTGCTTGAAGCATCCGCAATGGCGCTCAACGAATCAACGCTTACGGGCGAACCCCTTTGCCGAAAGACCATCCTCAAGGAGGAATTTGATGACGAAGCCACCTTCCCCTCTAACCACGTAATGCGTGGCACAACGGTGATGGAAGGTCACGGCGTGGCTCGTGTGTTTGCCGTGGGTGACCATACGGAGAACGGTAAGGTGTTTGTGGCCGCACAGATTGACAATAGCGTGAAGACGCCCCTCAATGAGCAGCTCGACGGACTCGCAAATAAGATTTCAAAAATCAGTTACACCTTTGCGGGTATCATCCTTATCGCACGCCTTGCGGCCTTCCCTTGGGGTGGTGATTTTAATATGATGCTCTTCCTCAGCCACATGCTCGAAACACTCATGGTGGCGGTGACGCTCGTTGTAGCGGCGGTGCCCGAAGGTCTTCCTATGGCGGTGACGTTGAGTCTTGCTTATAGCATGCGCCGCATGTTGAAGACCAATAACTTGGTGCGCAAGATGCATGCATGTGAAACGATGGGGGCTACGACCGTGATTTGTACCGACAAGACGGGTACGCTCACGCAAAACCTCATGCAGATTCACGAAACACGCTTCTTCGGTCTTCCCGAAGCTCAGCAATTAGGCACCGATGAAATGTCGGAAATCATTGCCGAAGGTATTGCAGTTAACTCTACCGCAACGCTCGACCTCACGGGCGAAAAGCCCCGTGCGCTTGGTAATCCTACGGAAGGCGCACTCATCCTTTGGCTCCGCGCCCAGGGCGTTGACTTTATGAAGTTGCGTTCAGATGCTGAGTACGTTGCCGAATTGCCCTTCTCTACGGAGCGCAAGTATATGGCTACCGTGGTGCATTCTTCAAAGTTGAACAAGAAAGTGCTCTATGTAAAGGGTGCTCCCGAATACGTCTTTGCTTTGTGTAAGCAGAGTCTTGGCAATGTGACGAAGGAGACGCTTGACGCCATGCTCCTCAACTATCAGAACCTCGCCATGCGTACGCTTGGTTTCGCTTACCAGGTGTTGGAAGAGGGAGATGCTACCTTTAATGATAAGGTGGTGGAAGCGAAGAACCTCACCTTCCTCGGTGTTGTAGCGATTGCCGACCCCGTTCGTAGCGATGTTCCCGCCGCCGTAGGCGATTGCTTGAGTGCGGGTATTAACGTGACTATTGTGACGGGTGACACTCCCGGTACGGCGCGCGAAATTGGTCGCCAAATTGGTATTTGGACGGAAAAGTCAACCGAACGCAACCTCATTACAGGTCCTGAATTTGCCGAACTCACCGATGCCGAACTCGAAGAGCGCATCCTCGACCTCCGCATTATTGCGCGTGCACGTCCCATGGATAAGAAGCGCCTCGTAGAAACGCTTCAGCGCCTCGGTCAAGTGGTTGCCGTGACGGGTGATGGTACAAACGATGCTCCCGCGCTTAAGGCGGCTCACGTAGGTCTCTCTATGGGCGACGGCACCAGCGTTGCCAAGGAAGCCAGTGACATCACGATTGTCGATAATTCATTCGCAAGCATTACGCGTGCCGTGATGTGGGGACGCTCGCTTTATCGCAACATCCAGCGCTTCATTCTCTTCCAAATGACGGTCACTATGGCGGCATGTTTTATCGTGCTCATCAGTGCCCTTCTCGGTATGGAAACACCCCTCACCGTGACGCAGATGCTTTGGGTGAACCTCATTATGGACACCTTTGCGGCTATGGCCCTCGCTTCGCTTCCGCCTTCAATGACGGTGATGAAGGATGCACCCCGCAAGCGCGAAGACTTTATCATTGACAAGGCTATGTGGGCAAATATCCTCTCCGTAGGACTCATCTTTACGGTGCTCATTTTGGGATTGGCTTA
>JAGBYW010000041.1 GCA_017628555.1 Bacteroidaceae bacterium
CTCGGCAATTCAAGCAAGCTTGATTGCACTCGGTTTGGCGTCGGTTCTCCTTTTTCCTTTCTCATTTCCCTACTCCTCTCTTTCGCGTGTAAAAATAAATAAGTAATTTTGCCCGTTACAATTAGAACAATCAAATCATTATGCTTGAAATAAAAAACTTACACGCCTCTGTTGAGGGCAAGGAAATACTCAAGGGTGTGAATCTCACCATTGGTGATGGTGAAGTTCACGTGTTGATGGGACCGAACGGTTCGGGAAAGAGTACGTTGAGTAATGTGCTTGTGGGGAACCCTAAATATACCGTCACTGAGGGTTCTATCACCTTTAACGGCAAAGACCTCTTGGCGCTTTCGCCCGAAGATCGTGCGCACGAGGGTATTTTTATGTCCTTCCAGGCACCTACGGAAATCCCGGGTGTATCCATGACCAACTTTATGCGCGCTGCTATTAACGCCAAGCGTGCTTATTTTGGTGAACCCACTATTCCTGCGGGCGACTTCTTGAAACTTCTGAAAGAGAAGCGTAAACTTGTGGGGCTGGATGCTCACTTTATGAGTCGCGGTGTGAACGAGGGATTTTCGGGCGGTGAGCGCAAGCGCAATGAAATCTTCCAGATGGCGGTGCTTGAACCTTGTTTCTCTATTCTTGACGAGACCGACTCTGGTCTTGATGTAGATGCGTTGCGTATTGTGGCTGAAGGTTTCAACATGCTTCGCACGGAGAAGACCAGCGCCATGGTGATTACCCACTACCAGCGCATGCTCGATTACCTCAAGCCCGACTTCGTACACGTGCTCGTAAACGGTCGCATTGTGAAGGAAGGTACGGCAGCGCTTGGCTATGAAATTGAAGAGCGTGGCTTCGACTGGATTAAGGAAGAGGTAATGAACGCTGAATCCTAACCCAAAGTTTGTTGGCTACTTCCCAACCCGGATGGCGCTCTCCCCCTGTTTAGAGGGGGAGGGGACCACGCAGTGGTGAGGGGGTGCCGAAAACGATATTACGATAAGAATACTCTTTTGGGGTAAGTGTCTTTAGCACCCCCTCACCAGCAAAGCTGGTCCCCTCCCCCTATAAACAGGGGGAGAGCGCCAACCGGTTCTTCTTTCTTCGTTCTCCTTTCTCCTTTCTCCTTTTCCTACCTATGCCCAACTCAAAACAATACATACAACTTTTCAAGGATCACCGCGCCCTGCTCGATAAAGGTAGTTGCGCAGTGATGAATGCTGCACGCGAAGGTGCGGCTGTAACGCTTGAAGAAAAGGGACTCCCCACCAAGCGCACGGAGGAGTACCGCTACACCGACGTGCAGGCGGCCTTCGCTCCTGATTACGGGGTGAACTTGCAGCGCCTTGCTCCAAACGTGGATGCTTACGCCACCTACAAGTGTAATGTCCCCAACTTGAGCACCACCCTCCTTTTTGTGGTGAACGACACGCCCATCTCCTTGCCTGAGAATACGCATCTCCCCGAGGGTGTGTGTATTCAGCGACTTGCAGAAAGTGGCGATTTCATCGAGGATTTTTACAACCGTACGGTGGATAATGAAGACGGCATTGCTGCGCTCAATACGATGCTTGCGCAGGATGGTTTACTGATTTACCTCCCTGCCCACACCGCCTTGAAGCACCCCATTCAGATTGTCAATGTGTGTGATGCCCAGCATCCCATGCTCTCCAACCGCCGCCTCTTGGTTGTTGCAGAGGAAGGTGCTGAGGCGCAAATCATTCTTTGCGACCACACAGCGGGTACGGCAGCGTACCTCACTACCATGGTGACAGAGATCTTTGCTGCCAAAGATTCGAAGATTGACCTTTGCACTATTGAGGAAAATGGCGACAACCACGATAAGTTTGCGCATTACTATATTGACCAACAGGCGAACAGCCGCGTGACGATGAACGGTGTGACGCTCCACACGGGGCGCACCTGCAACCGCGTTCGCGTGCGCTTGCTCGGTGAATACGCAGAGAGTCATACGGCTGGTGCGGTAATTACGGGCGGTAAAGAGCGTGTGGACAACCACTTGGTGGTGGAACACATTGCCCCCAACTGCAATAGCGATATGCTCTTCAAGTATGTGCTGGATGGCGAAAGTGTAGGCGCATTTGCGGGGAAAGTGCTTGTTCGTCAGGATGCGCAGAAAACTACTTCGCAACAAACGAATGCCAACCTCTGTGCGTCTCCCGAGGCACGTGCGTTCTCGCAACCCATGCTTGAAATCTATGCCGACGACGTGAAGTGTAACCACGGTTCTACCATCGGAAAACTCGATGAAAACGCGCTTTTTTACATGCGTCAGCGTGGCATTTCCGAGAGTGAGGCACGCTTGCTCTTGCAACACGCGTTCGTAAATGAAGTCCTCCAACGCATCGAACCCGAACACTTGCGCGACCGCCTCGCTCACCTTGTGGAACTCCGTTTTCGTGGAGCCTTGCA
Organism: Bacteroidaceae bacterium; assembly: GCA_017628555.1. Classification (GTDB taxonomy): domain Bacteria; phylum Bacteroidota; class Bacteroidia; order Bacteroidales; family Bacteroidaceae; genus Alloprevotella. Next base: position 2,440 of record JAGBYW010000041.1, read on the forward strand.
AAAGTGCGAGGGTTGCAAAATGTGTAAGTAACGATTCCCATTCATGAACAGAGAAGATTTTCCCATACTCTCCCAACTCATCTACAACCGTCCGCTGGTGTATCTCGATAATGCCGCAACCACGCAGAAACCGCAGTGCGTGATTGATGCCATTTCCGAGATGTACAGTTGTGTGAATGCGAATGTTCACCGCGGTGTGCATTACCTGTCACAAAAGGCTACGGACCGCCACGAGGCAGCCCGCGAGGTGGTGCGCCAATTTATAAATGCAAAATCCGTACCAGAAATTATTTTCACGCGTGGCACCACGGAGAGCATCAATCTTGTGGCGCATAGTTTTGGTGAGGCGTTTCTGCGTGAGGGCGACGAGGTGATTGTCAGCACCATGGAGCACCATTCCAATATTGTGCCCTGGCAGTTGTTGCGCGACCGCAAGGGAATTGTCCTTAAAGTAATTCCTATTACAGAAGAAGGGTGCTTAGACCTCGATGCCTATAAAAATCTTTTCACTGAGCGCACAAAATTGGTGAGTGTGGCGCACGTAAGTAACGTGCTCGGTACGGTGAACCCCGTTAAAGAACTTGCGCGCATTGCCCACGAACACGGGGCAAAAATTCTTGTTGATGGTGCGCAGAGTACCCCGCATTTTGCTGTGGATGTGCAAGATATCGACTGCGATTTCTTTGTGTTCAGTGGTCATAAGGTGTATGGTCCCACAGGCATCGGCGTGCTCTATGGCAAAGAAGCGCTGCTCAACGAAATGCCCCCTTATCATGGTGGTGGAGAAATGATTGCGCGCGTGACGTTTGAGAAAACGACTTACGAGCGCTTGCCCTTCAAGTTTGAAGCAGGTACTCCTGATTATGTAGGTACGCATGCCTTGGCAACGGCACTGAATTACGTGAGCGCCATTGGTATGGACAAAATATCTGCTCACGAACGCGAAATCACACGTTACGCCATGGAGCAGATGAGTGCCATCCCCGACCTCCGCTTTTTCGGAACCGCTCCTGAGAAAGACGCCGTTGTGGCGTTCAACATCGGCAATATTCACCCCCTTGACCTCGGCACACTCCTTGACCGCCTTGGTGTTGCCATCCGCACGGGCCACCACTGCGCCCAACCCCTCATGCAGCGCTACGGCGTAGAAAGCATGGCGCGCGCCTCCTTCGCGCTTTATACGTCAAAGGAAGAGATCGATGCCTTCGTCAAGGCGTTGGATAGGGTAAGGCAGATGTTTTGATAGAATAAATAGACTGACTTAAATTGTGTAGAAAAAAGTACCGGACGGCGCTCTCCCCCTGTTCATAGGGGGAGGGGATCAGCTTGCTGGTGAGGGGGTGCAGAATACACCCCGCAAGGCATACTCCTAACTCCTAAC
>JAGBYW010000042.1 GCA_017628555.1 Bacteroidaceae bacterium
AATACCCCCACCGACACGCGCAAAGAGCGCCTGAGTGGAAGCACCCATACCAAAGGTGAGCATCGTAGTGGTAATCATGCACAACTTCGCCGTAGAATTTTCATCAATATCCACAAAGGCATCAAGGAGTAAGTACCAGAAGGAAATGTCCAACAAACCGAGACCTACAACTACGAGACCCATCACCGCACCACTACGGAAGGCGATGCGCAATCCGCCATTGAGCGATTCACGAGCGGCATTAGCCGTGCGCGCAGAGGCAGCAGTTGCCGTCTTCATGCCTAAGAAGCCTGCCAAACCTGAGAAGAATCCACCCGTCAAGAAGGCTACGGGCACCCAAGCATTCTGAAGGTTAAACCCATACGCCATGATGGCAAACAACAAAGCGAGGCAGATAAATACAATACCCACCACCTTATACTGTTGCTTCAAATAAGACATTGCTCCCGAACGAACCGCAGCTGCGATATACGCCATGCGTTCCGTACCTTCAGAAGTCTTTTTCATTTGTGCGTAGAAGAACCACGCGAAGCACAACGCCAGCAACGACGCTGCCGGGATGAGCCAAAACAAAGTGTGTTCCATAATATTAGAAGTTATTAGAAATGTTAATTCGGGCACTAAGTTAAGGAAAAATATTGGGCAGAGCGGGGGTGGCTTGCTACTTTTTGTTTATTTGTTAAAATCTGTTAATCGGCCTTAAATTTTCGTATCTTAAAAGCATGTTGATAATCAAGGGGTTAAGAAGGTGAAAATTATTAGTAATGTAATTTAAAATATGTTACTAATAATTTTTTTTAGGTTACTAATAATTTTTACTACAATAGGTTTAGTTTTTCGGACAATGGATTTGGTCTTTATTTTCGTAGTTTTAATGCTCCATATTTTGGTGCTGAAACTCGTAGTGTAACCCCTCTGTTTTCGTCTTCCAGCCCCTGATTTAGTTAATAAATATTTAATTTCCCGTAGGATAGACTATTTTTTAATTTTAACGTTTTGACACTCCAAGATTATCGGTATATTTGCAACTTGTAAAAAGTGGGTTTGTCGATTTCAAATTAAGGGAGTGAAGCGTCGGATTTTTTAAGCGCCGAGCTTGCTATCCCACGTAATTTGAACGCTCTGCCAATCGCCCTCAAGAAGACATTTCGTCTTTCTAAAACTAACAACTTTATGGACAACTATTACGGCTTTTACGAGTTGGGCTATATAGAGTATTACTGGTATTTCCTCTATTCGCTCTACTATGACTTTTTGGAATATCCCTTGATGGTACGCGTGTGCTCGGTGATATTGACCCTCCTTTTCTTAATCATCCCCACGAGCTGCATTGTGCTTGTGGTGCGCAACCACCTTATCCAGCGCCACTTGAGAAAGTTGGAGAAGGCGCGTAAGATGTATCTCGAAACCTTCCGCAAGATTCTCACTGACGAGAACGACCTTTCGGCGGAGCGCGTGCGTGAGATGATTTCAGAGAAGCGTGGCAAGCGGGCGGAGGCAAAGTTTACGAACGACGAGTTGAACCTGCTCACGCAAATCCTGAAGGAGAAGGTGCAGGAGTATAACCGCAAGAAGATCAACCGTAACAACTATCAGCAAATCTTGACCGTGCTCAACGTGGCGGGATGGTTGGAAGACACGATTGAAAAGAAGGGCGTGAAGCGCTGTATCGAAGCCTTCAATCTGGCTCAGGTGTTGGACTGCCCCTTGCGCGGTTCGGTTTCTGCCCGTTTTGCGTATCACAAGGACTTACACCTGCGTAAGGTGGCGCGTATTACGTACATGCTCACCAATAAGGAAGACCCTTATCGCTATGTAGAGGGAAACCACGACTATGTCTACATGGATAGCGACGGACCCATCCTTCACGACATCTTGATGTATCGCCACGACAACGGACTCATGATGCCCAACTTCATGGATTGGATAAAATTGGACCAACCTACCAATAAGTTGCGCCTCTTTAGTATCACCGAAATCCTGTACTTCAAAAAGGAAGAGGAATACGACGAACTTTATGCCTATATGCACGAGACGAAAGACCCCATCGTGAAGGGCAATGCTATTCGTGTGTTGGGACAGATTGGGTATCGCAAGGTAGAGAATGACCTTTACGACATCTTCAACAGCGCTCAAGGTTTCTTGCGTGTCTCTATCATCGCCGCCCTCCGCGACCTTGGGGTGCGCGGTGCCGAAGTGGTAGACTTCTTTAAGAAAGCCTACGCCAAAGCACGCCGAGAGAATGAAGCAATGACCGTGCTCGATGCGCTTTATAACTGTGGCGCAGAGGGAAGACTGGCCTTTTCAGAACTTGAAAGCACAGCGCCCGAATCTGAAAAGAAGCGCTTCGCACACATTATGAATCCCATTACAAATGATAGAGCCTACGAACGATGAATAATTGGCTGTTTACCTTCTTTAATTACTTCATGATATTTTATAGTGCAGGGCTTATCCTGTCCTATTTCCTCATGACAGTAACTTCCTTTTTTCAGATTTATAAACGTAAGAAATATTACTCGGCGGAGTACATAAAGCGTATCCTTTTGAACTCGCCCACGACGCCCGGTATTTCTATCGTAGCTCCTGCGTATAACGAGGAAACGACGGTCGTAGACAATGTGCGCTCGCTCCTCGATATGGACTACCCGACGTTTGAAATTATCATCATCAACGACGGTTCGAAAGACAAGACGCTTGAGCAGTTGATCGAAAACTTTGACCTCGTTGAGGTGCCCTATAATTATATTGAGCACATTAAGACGAAGCCCTTCAAGCGCTTGTTTAAGAGTACGAACGAGTTGTATAAGCGCCTTGTTGTGGTGGATAAGGAAAACGGGGGTACGAAGGCCGACGCCTCAAACGCAGGTGTGAACGTGGCGCAGTATCCTTATTTCGTTTGTACGGACGTAGACTGCTTGCTTAACCCTCAAGGACTTTACTACCTCATTTGGGATGTGCTTTCCTCAAAGGAACGTGTCATCGCGGTGAGCGCTACGATGCGCATGGCGAATAGTTGTACGCTCAAGAATGGTAAGTTGAGTTACAGCCGCCCTCCTGGTGCATTCCTTCCCATGTTCCAGGAGTTGGAATATATGCGTTCGTTCCTCATAGGTAAGACCTGGTGGGCAGCCATCGGCGGTATGCCCAACGTGTCGGGTGGGTTCGGACTCTTTGATACCGACATTGCCATCCGCGTAGGCGGTTACCACGGACAATCTATGGCTGAAGACATGGACATGATAGCCCGCATGACCGCATATATGTATCACACGAACACACCTTACAAGGTGACACAGGTGCCTCAAACCGTGTGTTGGACAGAAGGACCCTCGACGCTCACGATTTTCAACCGCCAGCGCACACGTTGGGGGCGCGGGCTCTTCCAGGTGTTCCACCTCTATTGGGACATCGTCTTCAACCGCCGCTACGGCGTTTACGGCATGGTGACCCTGCCTTACCTCTTCATCTTTGAGTTCTTGGGACCCATTGTTGAGGCTGTAGGTTTCATCGTGCTCCTCTGCCTCATTATAAATAATGCGATTAACTGGACTACCTTCTGGTTGCTGCTCACTACGGTCTACATGTTTATGATGGTGGTAAACACCATGTGTATCAACTACGACAACTACGTAGAGCGCGTATACAGCAAGCGCCGTTGGTATCTGTTCCTCTTCATCCCGGCTGCGCTCGAGGCCTTCATTTACCACCCGCTCACCGTCATCTTTGCCCTCAAGGGATACTGGAGTTACATCAGTACGGGGGAATTTAAGTGGGGTGAAATGAAGCGTAAGGGCTTTAAGAAGGAGGCGGAAGCAACCATCCAGCAGACGGAGCAGGGCATGACGCCTGAGGCGGCAAACGACGATGCTACCTCAACGGCGGGCGAGGCAGAGAAATAAACTCGTCCGCATGGGGAATGTAGGCAAAAATCATTCCCGCATGGGAGCGAAAAAATGAGACAAAATCACAACACTGTTACTGCTTAATTATCAGCGTGTTACGAATGGCGAAAATTATTAGTAACATATTTTAAAAAAGGTTACTAATAATTTAAATTATGTTACTAATAATTTTTGCTAAAATACTTATAGTTTTTAGCACGTCCATTTTGGGGTTGCGCACCCGCCGTTTTTTTGCTTCAAACAATCATCAATTCTGTATCAAAAACCAAACTCTGACGCATACAATGAATGTTTACAAAAATAACTTTTGCCGTATCCTGCTGCTCTGCCTGACGTTGCTCATGGCGCCTTGTGCTACACAGGCAGCAGAAGACGACATTTTGACGCTGCCACAGGAGTATTACGAAAAGGCGCAGCGCGAATATGGTAAGCAGCAATGGAACAAAGGTAAGGAATATGTTGATGCGGGGCTGAAGCGTTTCCCCGACGATACAAACCTCCATACCCTTGCAGGTAAGTATTGGTTGCATTTGGAAAACTATGACAAGGCGCGTTTCCACCTTGTCAAGGCCGTCAACCAGTATTATAATAATGTAGAAGCCAAGCAGATGTTGGTGTCTATCGAAGACATTACGGGCAACTACTCTTCGGCAATTTGCTACATCAACGAACTGCTCGAAATCAATCCCTATTGGGAGGGGCTTTGGCGCAAGAAAATTGAACTTTACAAGAAGCAGGGCAACACTTATGAGGCTACGCGCCTCTTTAAGCGCTTGCAGCAAATCTATCCCAAGAACCAGGAAATCAAAGACGCCTATTACTATGAATTGGAACAGGAGTATGCGAAATTTTCTAAGGAAGGCAACCTCATAGCAAAGGGGGAAGTGCTTCGCGAATTGGTTACGCTTGACCCTAAAAATGTGGAATATCAGTTGGCATTGATTAACCACTATTATAATACCAACTTGATGCAGCGCGCGATAGACCAGGCTTCGGTGGCGTTGGCTGAAAATCCGGGCAACATTACCCTTCTGCGTAAGAAGGTAGGCATCCTTGAAGAAAACGGTCAGCACAATGTGGCAATCGAGCGCGTAAAGGCGTTTATGAATAATGGTTACAACACGCCCGAGGCACAAAAACTCTACAACGAGTTGATGATTATCACCGCGCGCAAGGGGCGTCAGAATGATCCCTACGTAGTTTACGGTCAAATCTTTGCGCGTGATAAAAACAACCGTGAAGCGCTCGACTTTCTTATTAACACCGCCATCACTCAGCGTTACGACCAAGACGCCATCTATTACCTGCGCGAGGGAAAGCGTGTGTATGGGTTGAATGATAAGAAGATTCGCTATAAGGAGTATGACTTCTACCGCGCTCGCGGAGACGTGCGTCACGCCAATGCCTTGCTCGACAAATTGTATCAGGATTTTCCCGAAGATTATGACATTGCCTACCTCTATTGTTGCGGAAAGTTGGAGAAGAGTGACTTGCTGATGACGGCAGGTAACTATAAGGAGGCGCTTGTAGAACTGCGCAAGGCGGAAACCGTCAATGTAGACCCCGAACTCACGCAGGCAACGCAACAAAAGCTGTTTGCGTGTTTGCTCCAACTTGAAATGTACGACGAGGCTGCGGAAGTGTTTGAATTTATCCGCCCTTCGCTCACCGTTGAAGAGGCTGTTTTGAAAGAAAGTATGTTGCTCAGCGGTATGGGAAAGAAAGACGAGGCACTCCAGCGCATTTACAACGCCATAGACCATGTGGATACGCTCAACGCGGGCACCTCGGCGCGCGAATATTACTTGGCGGGAGCCGAAGAATTGGCTGTGCCCTACGTAAAAGAACTCACCGAGACGGGGCAATACGAAAAGGCCTATGGCGTAGCACAGCAGTTGTTGAAGTATGACTACATCAATTACTACGGTCTGCTTTACTCCATCAATTTAGCAGGGCACTTGGGTAAGCATGAGGACTTCGACAAATACACCCGCTTGGCGGCGGCAGCATATCCCAACGACTACGTATTTACAATAAAGCAGGCTGCTATTCACGACAGAAATGGCGAATACGAACAGTCGGTGGGGCTGATTTCTGAGAAGTTGCAACAGTATAGTGGCAACACAGATTTCATCAATGCCTACGTGGCGAGCAGCGAACTCTTGGCGTTGCAACAAAGTAAGGAGGATAAGCACGCGGATGCCATTCTCACGCTCGACAATGCCTTGAAGTACAGTCCAAATAACAAGACGTTACTCTATACCAAGGGACTCGTGTATGAAAGAGCGCAGCAGTATGACTCTGCTTACTATTACCAGCGCTACTTTGAACCTTCTGTGCTCGAGACTCCTGAGTATGTCAGCAAGATGAAAGGTTTCCTCTTTAAGGCAAATAAGAACCATGTGGATGTAGAATACATGCAGGCGCGCTTTAGTGAGGCAGATGTCATTACGAGTGTGGCAAGCATCGGTTACTCACGCCTTCAGGGTGACAACACCTATTCTGCGCGCCTCAATTACTCAGGGCGTAATGGCGACCTCTTCTGGAATGATGTAGAGGGCGGTGCTGCGATTGACAATGGTGGCACAGGCATTCAACTGATTCTCGGTGCCACTCACAAGTTTAACAAGCGCTGGACTGGAAATGCCTCTCTCGGTGCAGGAGGTAGTTACTTCCCCAAGTTTATTGCCAATCTGGGTGCAACGTATTACTTTGACAATGATTGGTATGTGGACGGCAGCGTAGGTTTCCGTCACTTGCGCGACAACGGAAATCTCTTGAGCCTTTCGGCAGCAGGGAGCAAGGAACTTCCCTCTTGGTTATTGACCGTCGGAGGTGGGGCGATTGTCTTTAACTCCGAGTTGTTTTTCAACCTGCATACCAAAGCGCGCTACACACCACTCGCAGATTCGCGCACCTCTATTACCGCTGCTGCGGGGATAGGTACGGCGCCCGAATTGAATATTATCGACCTCTATTCCTTGTCGGGTTCGTTCTCTCACATGAACACCTTTGTAAGTCTTGGAGGGCAGTATCTCATCACACCTAACCTCTCCATCGGTTTGCTTGGCGTGTGGAACACAATTTATGACCAAAAGTTAGCCGCCGACGGCACAGTAGCAACGCAATACAGGAACCTCTACAATACGCATGTTCAAATTTTCATCTCGTTCTAAACTATTTTTCTCCTCCCTCTATTTGGGTGTTCTCGTTACGATTTGTACGGGATGCTTCGGGGTAAATCCTGACGACATTGAGGGAGAGAAATATGTCATTTACCCTTATGACTACGACAGCAAGGCAGACCTGAAATGGTCGGAGTACCTTCACACCCATCTTTTGAAACGAGGTGGAGAAGATGCCCCTGTCTTTTACGATGTTAAGGCAAAGGGTTGTCACAAGGTCTATGTGCATCTTGACAAAGACCTTGGGCATGACTTTGTGGTCAAGAATGAAGACGATAACTTGTATCTTACCGCTCCGAATGTCAGCAATATGGTGTGGTTGCTCCATCAATATATGCGCCACATTGGGGATGCCGACGACCGTTTCCCGGTAAATGACCTGCCGGCGGCAATCCTTAGTTTTGCCGATACTGTGGGCGATTACTCCTTTAACTACCGCGACATCTATGCGCCGCCCAGTTTGAACGAAGACTTGCGCGGGGTGCTCGACCTGAATTGCATTGACGAAAGTTGGGGCATTTGGGGGCACAACATCGGTATTACCGTGCTCGACAAGAGCGACCAAAGCATCTACGCCTCTATTAAGGGTGTGCGCAATAGTGACCAGTATTGCTTCACCTCAGAGAAACTCTACCACTATATTGAGAAATATATCGCCGCGAATTTTAGCCGCACGGAAGGCGATTCGATGAACTTCGCCATCTTGCCTAACGACAACAGTCTCGTATGTCAGTGTCCGGGTTGTAAGGCCGAGGGCAACACTGCTACGAACGCTACGCCGGCGGTTACTTCTATGATCAAGCGATTGGCACAGCGCTTTAAGCAGCACAAGTTTTTTACTTCTGCCTACTTGACTACGAAGGTGGCGAGCACAGAAAAACTCCCTGACAACGTAGGTGTTATCGTCAGTGTGATTGACTGGCAACCCAACCGTAAGGCGAACGACCGCCAGAAGCAAGAGTTGGAGCAGATGCTCACGAATTGGCAACAGGTAACGAAGCACATTTACATCTGGGACTACATCAACAACTACGACGACTACTTTACGCCTTACCCCATCCTTTGGGCAATGCAAGACCGCTTTAAGTTTTACAAGCAGCAGGGCATTGAGGGCGTCTTCCTCAACGGTAGTGGCTACGACTACTCTACCTTCTCCGACATGGAGACGTGCGTGCTTGCGCAACTGATGATGAACATCAACCTCGACGTAGAAACGCTCATCCGCAACTACTTTGAACGCATGTATCCCGTAGCGGGAACCACCCTCGCGGATTATTATTTAGACATGCTTACTCAGTGGAGCGAGAGCGGTAAGGTTATGCCTTATTACGGCGGTATTAGCGACAAGGTTTCGGTGTATCTGAACCCCGAGAAGTTTGTGGCGTTCTACAACAAGATTATCCGCCTCAAGCGTCAGGCTGATGAGGAAGAGGCTTACCTCTTGCGTCGCCTCATCACCACTCTTTCTTACACGCGTCTTGAGTTGGCGCGCCACATGGGGTATCGTCCTTTTGGTTTTGCCACTCTTGAGGGCAACACGATGGTGGTAAATGAAGAGGTTTATGAATGGCTGGAGGTTTTCAACGACGACTATAAGGTCTTTAACCTGAGTGCAATCAATGAGTCGGGAGACCCCAGTGCAGACTATGTTGAAGGGTGGAAGCAATACTTGCTGAAGCCGAAGAAATTTACAAGTCTGCTGTTTGAAACGCCGCTTTCGGTGGTGTGTAGCGAAGGTACGTTGCCCACACCCGGACTTACGGACGGCGAACTCGGACTTCCCGTAAATTATTATTACGGTTGGAACATTCTTCCCTATCGCGAACTCTCCGTTACCCTTCCTGCGAAAGGTGGTAACCGACTTGCCATGAATTTCTTCTCTTACATTCGCCACCGCATCCAACTGCCCTCACGCATTGAGGTCTATTCTGGCGGGCGACTCATTCACTTGGAAAAGTTGGATACTCCCCTGCGTGACGGTGCCTTTCAGACGCGATGGGAGGTTGATTTGAAGGGTAAGGCAAGCGGAAATCTCACACTCAAACTCTACGCTTCGGGCAATTATCACATTGCTATTGATGAACTATTCTTAACAAAATAACCACGATGAAAAGGCTCTTATTCCTCATAACCATAGTCGGCGCCCTGCTTGGCACTTCGGGATGTAAACGACAGATTAGTAACACCACAGTCTATGTGGAAGACTCCATCCGTCACTACTTTCCCATCCGACAAGGCGAGCAACTCAGCATTCTCTACAAGGTAGAAAATACGGGTGACGCCCCGCTCATGATACAAGACATCCACACCTCCTGCGGATGCGTAATCCTTGAGCAAGATGCCAAGCGCCTCGTGCCCCCAGAGGGACACACGTACTTGCACCTCAATTACAACAGTCAGAAGAACGTGGGCGAGGTCATGCACAGCGTGCGCATCTATGGAAATATCGAACCCAACGGCATGAAGAAACTTAGTTTCATTGTAAACGTAGTGCCCGACCCCGACTATACCCGCGACTACGAACAACTCTACCGCCAGACGCAAAAGGGTGGGGTGGGCGACATCGTTGACGGCGAAACGCGCGACAAGGGTTACTTCATCAAGGGCTACTATCCCGAGGAGGTCATCAACACCCCGCGCACCGAGCGTCGAGAAGAGTTGAACCCCTTTAATTAGCACATATTTTTCGCCTTGAAATCCTATCTGATAATCAGAGGGTTACGATGCTCAAAATTATTAGTAATGTATTTTAAAATATGTTACTAATAATTTTTTTTAGGTTACTAATAATTTTCACTACAATAGGTTTAGTTTTTCAGACAACTATTTCGGGGGTAAAAAACACTATTTTGTGATGCGATTTTTGCCTGAGAAAAAAACAAAAAAATAGAACCGGATGATACGCCTTCTGCCCGAGTTTAGGCGGTGCGTATCATCCGGTTCCTTTATTATAATAAATGTGCGCCCCAGTGGGGTTAAGACTTGCTGAGCAGTAGGGCTACGTGTCCCATCGTATTGCGGAGGTTGATTTCTACGCAGGGGTGGAGCAGGAGTTGTCCTTCTTTTCTCACGACCATTAGGTCTACACCCAGTGGCCCAGAGTAATTGCCGTTAATCAGTACTTGCAGGTGGTGGATGAGGCGTTGGGTGCAGCGTTCGATAGCCTCCCAGGGGATGAGCGCGCTGAGCAGGGTTTGCAACTCTGCTTGCGTGCCCTCTACTTGCCCCATGTAATTACCGCCCACAGAGGTGTTGAACACAGAGAGTCCTGCGTAAATCACGGTGCCGTCCGTGTGGGCGTAAAACTCTAAGGCGAAGTCTTGCACGCGGTCGCAAAATTCCTCAATGGCTATCCCGCCATACTGCTTAATAATGTTGCGCATACGGGCGTCGGCGGGGATTACATTGTCCTCTGCTTCAACGCGAAACACTCCTCGTCCGCTGCTCGACCAAGGGGATTTTGCCATCGCCCTGCCGTATGTGCGGACCGCTTGCCAAGCGTCTTCAATCGTGGTGCACCAGGTGGCGCGCCCTGCAAGTGTTTCATCTTTTGCCGTTAGGCGGTGGAGTAGGGTGATGGCGGTTTCTCGACTGCTCAAACGGCGGCGGTGTTCCAGTTCTTCATCGGTGGGTAAAAGTGTGTCGGGAATGCCGAGTCGGCGCAGGGTGTGGCGCAGGTAAGCGTTCCATCCCCAGGGTTCAATGCGCGTGATTTTATGGATGAACTTTGGGGTAAGTTCGCGCTTATACACATATAGGAAGGGCTTGTCCGTATCGTTGGCAACAGGGCGCTCCCTATCGTCTGTTAAAAGTATCGCATCCCCAGGTTTTGCCCAAAGTTCGGGCAAAGTACAACGTTCCCGCGCAAGCAGCATAGCCGCTTTCGTGGGAACGTAGTACGGAGAACCAAAACCAAGGGCCTCGTCGTGTGAGGGGTTAAATATGTGGAGCACCATCTGGGGGAAAGGAGAGAGAAGAAATGAGGATGGAGAAAGGGGATGAAAGTGGGCAATGAAAAAGGTGTTTGTCCTCTTCGCTGCGACAGCGTCGCAGTGTACCATCAACCTAAAAAACGCTCAAACGTGCGCTTCGCTACCTCATACCCCTCATCATAAAGGCGGCGCATCTTTTCAGGGTCCTTGCAAAGGCGACCTACTTCCAAAGGGCGCTCGGGGCGGATGACAAGAATCTTGCCTTCGCGTTCTAATTTCTCAACCAATTCCATCTGCGCGTTATACATCTCGTTGCGGCGAGCGAGGGTTTTACGCAACTTGGGATATTTGCGATAAATGAAGGCGGTGCGACGGTAAAATCCTGAGTTGAAACGGAAACCTGCGTTGCGGGTGAGCACTACTACGTTGAAGTCGTGCCCGCAATCTATGGCGCGCTGCAAGGGAATACTGTCGGAAATGCCCCCGTCGAGCATGGGCACACCGTCAACTTCCACCATCGGGCTGATGTAAGGCAGACTGCTCGTAGCGCGGGCAAGGGTGAGAATGCGGTCTTCGCTCTCCTTATCCGTGAAGTAGTTGGGTTCTCCTGTCAAGCAGTTGGTTGTTACAATCTCGTAGGTGGCAGGATTGGCAAAATAGGTATCGTAATCGTAGGGATAAATTTCGCGCGGCAACGTGTTGTAAAGGAAGTCCATGTCGAGGATACTGCGCTGCTTGCGCCAGTATTTGAGACCTACATACGAGCGAGTGTACATAATGTCAAGCGTAGATTTTCGAGCACGTTCGCGCTGACGGCTCATGTAGGAGAGACCGTGGCACGCACCCGCCGAAACGCCCACCCCGTAGGGTAGGTAAATCTTCGCATCAAGCATATAGTCTAACACGCCTGCTGTGAAAACGCCACGCATACCGCCCCCCTCTAACACGAGTCCGGCATTGCGCAGTAATTCTTTATTATGGTTGATGTTATTTCCCATTGCAAATAAGAAGAGTTATTTATGCAAGGCAAAGTTAAAGATTTTTGGGTAAATACGAGCGACGCGCTCCCGTAATTCAGTAATTTTATGTAACTTTGCAAGAAGTTTATAAAATGCCTTTCTATGCCCCATTGATAAGGGCGTATTATGAGGCAAAGTTTTTAAGTTACTATGCTTTTTTCAAGAGAAACATACGTTGAGCGCCGTGCTGCGTTGCGCCAGTTGGTGGGTGAAGGTTTGATCCTTCTTTTCGGTAACAATGATGCACCGATGAATTATCCTGCCAATGCTTACAAGTTCCGTCAGGACAGTAGTTTCCTTTACTTCTTTGGTCAACACCGCGATGGTCTCGTAGGGGTGATTGACTGCGAAAGCGGTGTGGAAACCCTTGTGGGCGATGAAATTGATATTGACGACATCGTTTGGTACGGTAGTGTGACTTCTGTTGTGGAAATGGCACAGCAGAGTGGTGTTGCCGAAACGGCGCCTATGGCAAAGTTGGCAGAACTCGTTGCAGCTGCAAAGGCACAGGGTAGAAAGGTGCACTTCTTGCCCCCTTATCGTCACGACACGATGATTCAGTTGATGGACCTTACGGGGATTCATCCTTCGCAGCAGAAGGCAGAAGCATCGTTGGCGTTGATCAATGCGGTGGTGAAGTTGCGCTCAAAGAAGTCGGCAGAAGAAATAGCAGAAATGGAGCGTGCAAGTCACATCGGTTACTTGATGCACACGGCAGCGATGTCAATGGCAAAACCAGGCGTTACAGAGCGCTACATCGGTGGTGTGCTCGACGGTATTGCTGCTTCACACGGGGCGATTTGTTCGTTCCAGAGCATCGTTTCCATGCACGGCGAAGTGCTCCACGGCTATCCCTCAAATCGCGAGTTGGAAGCAGGACGCTTATTGCTCGTAGATGCAGGCGCAGAAACGGTGAACCATTATTGCTCAGACCATACGCGTACCACTCCTATTTCTGGTAAGTTTACGCAGCGACAGAAGGATATTTATGACATTGTGGTGGACTGCCACGACTTGGCACTCACGCACTGTCGTCCTGGTGTGCGTTATTACGATGTGCACATGGATGTGTGTCGCTTGATGACAGAACGCTTGAAGTCGCTTGGTCTTATGAAGGGCAATACAGAAGATGCTGTTCAGGCAGGTGCTCATGCCCTCTTCTTGCCCCACGGACTCGGACACATGATGGGTATGGATGTGCACGATATGGAAGGTCTCGGACAAATCCACGTGGGTTACGATGCAGAAACACGCCCCAGCAGTCAGTTCGGTACAGCAAGTTTGCGCTTCGGACGTCGCTTGGAAGAAGGTTTTGTAGTGACTGACGAACCCGGCATCTACTTCATTCCCGACCTCATCGACCTTTGGCGCAAGGAAGGCATTAACAAGGACTTCCTCAACTTCGATGTGATCGACACTTATAAGGACTTTGGCGGTATCCGTATTGAGGATGATGTACTCATCACTGCCGACGGTTGTCGCTTCCTCGGTGACGAACGTATTCCTTACCACACGGCGGAAGTGGAAGCGTTCTTGGAGTCACAAAACCTTTAATGTCTTCAACCTTAAAACCTCAAACCTTAGAACTCAAAACCTAATTAAATAATTAACAAATGAAGAAATTTTTAACTCTCGCACTCGCTGCTTTGGCAGTAGGTGCTACTGCACAAGAGAAGAAGGATTCTGTTGTGTACGAAGTTATTAAGGAAAATGCGATTACTCCTATCAAGGACCAGAATCAGAGCGGTACTTGTTGGTCGTACTCTGCATTCGCATTCTTTGAATCTGAAATCCTCCGTATGGGTAAGGGTGAAGTTGACCTCTGCGAATCTTTCCTCGTGTACAACACGTATATGGATCGTGCTGACAAGGCTATCCGTACTCACGGTGATGCATCTTTCTCACAGGGTGGTTATTTCTACGATGCTATCTACTGTTTGAAGAACTACGGTCTCGTTCCCCAGTCAGCAATGCCCGCTCCTGGTACTCCTTACGGTGACTCTCTCTTCAACGCAAACCAGCTCGACGCTGTAACTACTGCGTATGTTGAAGCACTCGCAAAGGGTAAGCTTAAGAAGATCAATCCCGTTTGGCGCAAGGACTTGAACGCTATCTACACGAACTACTTCGGTGCGCTCCCCACAGAGTTTGAAGTGGATGGTAAGAAGTTCACTCCTAAGTCTTATGCTGCAGAACTCGGTTTGAACCCCGATGATTATGTTTCTCTCACAAGCTACATGCACCAGCCCTTCCACGAAAAGTTTGTTCTCGAAATTCAGGACAACTGGCGTTGGGCTGAAAGCTACAACCTTCCCCTCGATGAATTCATGCAGGTAATGGACGAGGCTGTTCGCAACGGTTATACTTTCGCTTGGGGTTCTGACGTAAGTGAAAAGGGCTTCAACGCTCGCACAGGTGTTGCAAGTGTTCCCTCAAACGGTAAGGCAAACGACAAGACTGGTTCTGACGCTGCTCGTTGGACTGGTGACAACTTCAAGGGCGCTACAATCTCTGGTGGTGACGACGAAATGACAATCACTCAGGAAATGCGTCAGGTGGCTTACGACAACTGGGAAACTACTGACGACCACGGTATGCAGATCTACGGTCTCGCTAAGGATCAGAACGGTAAGGAATACTTCATGGTGAAGAACTCATGGGGTGAATACGGTCCTTACAAGGGGAAGTTCTACGCTACAAAGGCATTCGTTGCTTACAAGACTATGAACATCGTTATCCACAAGGATGCACTTCCCAAGGAGATTGCTGAGAAGTTGGGTATCGCTATCCAAAAGGATTCACTTCCCAAGAAGATTGCTAAGAAGTTGGGTTTCAAGTAATACATGAACCCAATCTTAACATAAATTATGGGCGACAGACAGCGGTTTGTCGCCCATTTTGCGTAATTTCGCAGGCAAATTAGAAACGGAACTTATATGTATTTTAAAAAAATCTTATCTAAAACGTTTGCGGGGGCATGTGTGATGTGCCTGCTCACGTGTTTTATCTCTTGTGCAACTCCTGCGGCTTTCGGAGTGTTGTGTGATGGCAACGAGTGGATGGATACGCAGGGAAATCCTATCAATGCCCATGGCGGGGGAGTGCTTTACCACCAAGGGAAGTATTATTGGTATGGCGAGTACAAGAGTGACTTTACTACGGCTGCTATGGTAGGCATTACCTGCTACGCTTCCAAGCACTTGCGCCAATGGGAAAACTGCGGGGTGGTCTTGCCCGTCGTGGATTCTATAGGTGCGGATATTGAGCGCGGTTGCGTGATGGAGCGCCCTAAGGTTATCTATAATGAGAAGACCCAGCAGTTCGTGATGTGGTTCCACCTCGAACTCAAAGGACAGGGATATAACGCTGCGCGCACTGCTGTTGCCGTGAGTGATAGTCCTAAGGGACCGTTCCGCTATGTGCGCTCCATGCGCGTCAATCCCGATGTGCTGCCCGTAGATATGTCTGATAAGCAGTGGGGAGAAATGATGCAACTGCGCCCAAATGATTATAAGAAATGGTGGACCAAGAAGTGGCGCACAGCGGTAGAAAAAGGACTCTACCTCAAGCGTGACCTCTCCACAGGGCAAATGTCGCGCGACATGACGCTCTTCAAGGATGACGACGGCAAGGCCTATCATATTTATTCTTCGGAAGAGAACCTGACGCTGCACATCGCAGAACTCACTGCGGATTATACGGCACACACGGGAAAGTACGTTCGTGTGGCACCTGGAGGACAGAACGAAGCTCCAACCATTTTCAAGCGCAACGGCACCTACTGGATGATTACCTCTGGATGTACAGGTTGGGATCCTAATGCGGCACGTATGTTCTCTGCACCCACAATTTGGGGACCTTGGACGCAGCACGACAACCCTTGTGTGGGCGAAAAATCAGAAATTACCTTCGGAGCGCAAGGCACGTTTGTACTCCCCGTCAAAGGTCGTAAAGACGCCTACTTGTTCATGGCAGATATCTGGCGCCCCAAGTGCCCTTCCGACAGCCGTTATCTATGGTTACCTATTAGCTTTACTTCTGAAGGCGTACCAGTGTTGTCGCCTTCTACTACAGAACTCAACTAATATTTTTAAGCCATTAATACCATATATATATATCAACACCACGTTGTGACGCTCCTGTCGAAAAATATTGTTGCAATTTGTGTGCCATAAAAAAATAACCGCTCCCTCAAATCTGAGAGAGCGGTTAAATTTATGCTGTAATTATTGGAATTACTTAGCTTCTTCCACAGCAGCTTGAGCCGCAGCGAGGCGAGCGATGGGCACGCGGAAGGGTGAGCAAGATACGTAGTTGAGACCAACCTTGTGGCAGAACTTAACAGAAGTGGGTTCACCACCGTGTTCACCACAGATACCGCACTTGAGTTCGGGACGAACCTGACGACCCTTTTCAACTGCCATTTCAACAAGCTGACCTACACCGTTCTGGTCGAGAACCTGGAAGGGGTCTACCTTCAAGATCTTCTTTTCGAGGTATACGGGGAGGAATGAAGCGATGTCGTCACGAGAGTAACCGAATGTCATCTGAGTCAAGTCGTTAGTACCGAATGAGAAGTATTCAGCGCGGCTTGCGATACGGTTAGCTGTGAGGGCAGCACGAGGAATTTCGATCATTGTACCAACCTTGAAGGGAACTTCTACGCCTTCTTCAGCAAATACCTTAGCAGCAGTTTCGCGGATAACCTTTTCCTGAGCTTCGAATTCGTAAAGGATACCTGTGAGGGGCACCATGATTTCGGGCTGAGGATTGAGACCTTCCTTCTTCAACTGACAAGCAGCACCGAGGATAGCGCGAGTCTGCATTGCAGTGATTTCGGGATAAGTGTTACCGAGACGGCAACCACGGTGACCGAGCATGGGGTTAGCTTCAGCGAGAGAGTGAACGCGCTGCTGGATGTATTCAACAGTTACGCCCATAGCTTCAGCCATTTCCTGCTGACCCTTGAGATCGTGGGGTACGAATTCGTGGAGAGGGGGGTCAAGGAGACGAACATTCACGGGACAACCGTCCATAGCCTTGAAGATACCTACGAAGTCAGCCTTCTGGTAGGGGAGGATCTTAGCAAGTGCCTTTTCGCGACCTTCAGCATCCTGAGAAAGGATCATTTCGCGCATAGCAACGATCTTTTCTGCTTCGAAGAACATGTGTTCTGTACGGCAGAGACCGATACCTACTGCACCGAAGTTGCGAGCAACAGTTGCATCGTGGGGAGTATCAGCATTTGTACGAACTACGAGCTTAGAGTGCTTAGAGCAGAGATCCATGAGTTCTGCGAAGTCACCGCTGAGTTCTGCAGCCTGAGTGGGGATTTCACCAGCGTAAACGCGACCAGTAGTACCGTTCAATGAGATGAAGTCACCTTCCTTATATACAACGCCTCCAACTTCTACAGTCTTAGCGTAGTAGTCAACGTTGATAGCACCAGCACCTGATACGCAGCACTTACCCATACCGCGAGCAACAACTGCTGCGTGAGAAGTCATACCGCCACGAGCTGTGAGGATACCTTCAGCAACTGCCATACCTGCGAGGTCTTCGGGAGAAGTTTCAACGCGAACCATGATCACCTTCTTGCCTTCAGCTGCCCATTCTGTAGCGTCGTCAGCGTGGAACACGATCTGACCGCAAGCAGCACCGGGAGAAGCAGGAAGCCCCTTTGTGATTTCCTTAGCAGCAGCGAGAGCAGCCTTGTCAAATACGGGGTGGAGGAGTTCGTCGAGCTTGTTGGGTTCGCAACGGAGGATAGCAGTCTTTTCGTCGATCATACCTTCGTGAAGGAGGTCGATAGCAATCTTCACCATTGCAGCACCTGTGCGCTTACCGTTACGAGTCTGGAGGAACCAAAGCTTACCTTCCTGAACTGTGAATTCCATATCCTGCATGTCGCGGTAGTGGTTTTCAAGCTTAGTCTGGAGCGCATCGAGTTCAGCGTAGATTTCGGGCATTGCTTCTTCCATAGAGGGGAAGTTTGCCTTACGATCTTCTTCAGAAATACCCTGAAGTGCAGCCCAACGGCGTGAACCTTCAAGTGTAATCTGCTGAGGAGTACGGATACCAGCTACTACGTCTTCACCCTGAGCGTTTACGAGCCATTCACCGTTGAAGAGGTTTTCACCAGAACCAGCGTCGCGAGAGAAGCAAACACCAGTTGCAGAAGTTTCACCCATGTTACCGAATACCATCGCCTGTACGTTTACAGCAGTACCCCATTCTGCGGGAATACCTTCCATCTTACGATAGAGGATAGCACGGTCGTTCATCCAAGAGTCAAACACAGCGCAGATAGCACCCCACAACTGTTCGTAAGCATCGTTGGGGAAGTCCTTACCAGTCTGAGCCTTTACAGCAGCCTTAAACTTCACAACGAGTTCCTGGAGGTCAGCAACTTCGAGTTCGTTGTCGAGCTTAACGCCCTTGGCTTCCTTAACTTCTTCGATGATAGCTTCAAAAGGATCGATGTCTTCCTTGTTTACGGGCTTCATACCCAAAACAACGTCACCGTACATCTGAACGAAACGACGGTAAGAGTCCCAAGCGAAACGAGCGTTACCAGTCTTGCGGATGATACCAGCAACTACTTCGTCGTTCAAACCGAGGTTGAGGATAGTGTCCATCATACCGGGCATTGAAGCACGAGCACCTGAGCGTACTGATACGAGCAAGGGATTTTCGATGTCGCCGAACTTGCTGTTCATCAAACCTTCAACGTGGTTGATAGCCTTTTCAACATCGCTCTTGAGGAGCTCAACCATCTTGTCCTTACCTACTTCGTAGTATTCGTTACAGCAATCAGTAGTGATAGTGAAACCGGGAGGAACGGGAACACCGATGAGGTTCATTTCCGCGAGGTTCGCACCCTTACCGCCAAGCGTGTTACGCATGTCAGCACGTCCTTCAGCTTCACCATTACCGAAGGTGTAAACTCTTTTTTCGTTTGCCATTGTTAGAAATGTTAATATGATGTTAATTATAATATATACACGGTTGACCGCAAAGTTATTGAAGAAATCTTGGATTAACAAGAAATTTTATAACTTTTTTAGAATTGCACACAAAACTTTTTTCTGTGCGTCACAAAGAAGGTGATACTTGCGGGTAAAAAATACCGTACAAATGGTTGTTCTTACGGTCAAAATTTGTCATTTTGTGTGTTGCTGCTGAAATTTCCTTACAGATTGACAAAAAGAACGTAAAACTTCAGTATTTTGGAAGTTTTGTAAAATGTTTGCCGTGGTTTGCAAACGAAATGCCTGTGTGTTGCTTGACAAATGACAGGAGAAGGAAAGGAAAATAGTTAGTAGTGAGGAGTGAGTAATACCTTGCGGGACGTTATCTGTGACTGGTATATTTTGACAGAAGAACATAAGAACATAATGCTTCGCGTCCTTTGCGTCTTTGCGTGAGATAGTTTTTCACACAGGACTCACAGAATCCTTGCGGGGTAGAATGTCTCACACAGACGCCGCAGACTTTCACAGACTATGTTTTTAATTTAGGCAACAATATGTTCTTATGTTCTTCTGTCAAAAGAATACTGCGGAGCAAAATTCTGTGTGTACTGTGTGAAACAAAAATCGGGTGAACCGCAAGGTTCGCCCGATTAAAAGAGGTAACTAATTGATTAGTTGTTTTCCCAGTTTGAAGAACTCCAGGGGCTGCTGATTTGGTTGCCGAGCTGAACGCCGTCTGCTGAAGTGTCAACAGTCTTTTCAGGGTCGTTATTGAGCTTGATAGAAGCAGCAATGAGACCTTCGAGCTGCAAGTCCTTTGTGCTTGTAGCGGGAGTGATATATGTCTTTTTCATAATAGTATAAAATTTGTTTTCAAGTTGTTAGGACTTACTTTACGATGAACTTCTTACCGTTCTGAATGTAGATGCCACCCTTTACAGTGTTGTTCACACGACGACCAGAGAGGTCGAAGATGGGAGCATTAGCGTTGAATACGGGAGCAACGATTGTTTCTTCAATGCCAGTAGTACCGTTGTTGAAGAAGAAGAGTGAGCGTGCACCTGAAACTACTGCAGAAGCGGGGAGGTAAGCCTTACCAGCGTTGTTGAGGAAGTGAGAGTCGCCAGTTTCGCCGTTAGCATTCTTGTTCAATTCAGCGAGTGTAAGTGCAGCATTGCCATCTACAAGAGCGAGAACATAAGCTTCACCTGCAACATAAGTGTTTGCTGCAGAACCCAAAAGTTGGTTGCTTGTCCAATCAGATTCAACAGCACCTGCTGTGAATGTGTATGTGCCAGGAGTTGCTTTAACGATAACGCCCTGATTTGCAGCTACGCCAACCTTTTCTGCCAAAGTTGCAGAATTGCCAGATGCACTTTCGATAGCGTAAGTCTTAACTTCGCCTGCGAATGTACCAGCAACGGGAGAGTAGAGGGTTGCGTAACCTGCGTCACCAACTGTAACTGTGTAAGTTGTGGCAGGGAATAGGTTAGTAGTTCCATTATGACTCTTTGCATAAACTCCTAAATAACCACTATCTGTATTTTCTGAACCCCATGATAAATACTGATTTACACCATTGCTGCCAACATAATAGAACTGTCCGTTGTTATTTGTGTAGAATTCTTTTGCGTTTTCAAAATCAACTAACTTTACATCATCTGCTACATGGTTGCCTGCATTATTAGCGTAAGCTTTGTCTGAACTTAAACATTTACCAGTAGCCAAACTCTTGATTTTGAAAGTGAATTCATTGTTTGTCAAAGATGGGTATATTGCCCATAAATAAGAACCAATGGTTGATGAAGTGATTGTTGCAGCTCTCAAAATCTTAACATTGTCACCTTCTACAAACCACTTGAATGAACCTTGTGGGTATTTACTGTTAGCTTTGAAAGAACTTATAAGAGTCGGATTCAAAACGGATTCACTTGAAACTACAATATTCCCAGGGAATGTAATAGTTGCTGTAAGTGTATTCAAGTCTGCGTTCCAAACATGACCTGTTACTGAATAACCTTGAGCGCCTGTAAACGCAGGAAGTGCAGTTTCGAATCCTGCCCAACCTTCATATTCACCTGTAAATGCATTGTTCGCTGCGTCTGTAAGTGTGTACTTTACAACGTAAGGAATGAATCTCCAAGATGAGCCTGCGTGAGTGTTGCCCCAAAGACCAACAGGCTGTTCTGCATCGCTGTTACTTGTATTGACAGACAAATACAATGTCTTATCAGCAACCTTAAATGAGTAACCCCAACCATCCTTTACAAGAACAAAAGGTGTACTAGTTTCGCTAAATTCAAGAGTAGTATTACCATGCGCTTTGTCTGTTGCAGATGAGAAAATGTACTTATCTGTCGCAATATTCTTGATGGTGTAAGTACCTTCTGCAATATTGGGATAGATAGCCCAAAGGTAATTATCTACATTTTCAGTGGTGGGATTTCCTGCTTTCTGTACTTTAACGTAAGTATTTTCCTTTGCGTAAATCTTGAAGTTTAGCGAATTTGCAGCATATCCGTTAATCATTAATTTGTTGGTTACCTCGGCATTTGAAACGGGGAAGGGGAAAGTAATGCCTGCAGTAAGGATGCCTTCGTTGATTTTTGCATTTTCCAAAGTTGCTCCTAAAGCTTTAACAGCGAGAGTAGTTACTTCGTCGCCGAATGCAACATATTCGCACGAACCGTTATATGTTACATTGCCAGCAGTGAATACATAGTTTGCAGTTGTGTTAGTTACTTCAGATGTGATGTTTTCGAAAATCCAACTAGTACCCTGATGGTCGCCAGATCTTGGGTTGTAATTTCCGATAGTTGTTTGACCACCTTGGTCGTCCCAACAATTAGAACCTAAATTTTCAGTGATAGAAACACAAACAACTTCTGCATTGTAAGGGTTCTTCTTAATATATGCGGTCACACCATTTGTTGTGAATGAGTTGTATGCCGCATAAATGTTGCTAGTTACAGCATTATGCAACTTACATTGAACACCATCTTCTAGAGTAACAACATCTGTAACATACCAAATAGCATTAATGTTCTTGTTTGCTTCCTGTCTCAATTGAGCATTGTCTCCTGCGTAAGTTGCATATTTGCTACTACGAAGATTTTTAATTGCATAAAACTGCCCTTCAGCAGGAATTAATACTTCAGCTATAACTCCTACACAAGGAAGAAGCATCGCCAACATGAGTAAAATTTTCTTCATAAAAATAAGGGTTTAGATTATAATTTTGATTTTTTGTCTGTGAGATGTAGTGCCAGTTATGGCATAGTTTAGGCGACAAATTTAGTGAATTTTAGTTGCCTGACCAAGTGATGAGGGGACTTTTACAATATATGGAGGCAAAATTTACGGTATGATATAGAGGAAAGGTGGTGCGAGTATTTTTATTACGGTCTCACAGGTACTATGTGGCGCTAATTGTCTCACGCGGACGTTGCGGATTTTCGCAAAGCTCAAGTGGAATTTTACTTGAAAGGTACGGACGCACGGTCTGTGCGTCCTCGTCAAAGGTGGATTCTTGCGAATCTCAATTTAATCCTCGTCTGCATTTAGGACGCACGCGCCGTGCGTCCGTACTGGTCGAGTGAAATTTCGCTGGAATTTTGCACACAGACTGACACAGAATTTTGCTACGCAGGTTTGTTTTTTAATCAACTGATTGTACAGATTTTACTGATTTTTGACCTGCACAGCAAACTGTTTAATCTGTGCAATCACGTTGATAAATAAAAAACATTGTCTGCGAGAGTCTGCGCATGAAATAAATCTACTCCTCAGGGATTCAGCGTGAGAAGATTGGATCACCCAAATGTGTGGGTGAGTTCGGCATCTGTCATGACCGCATAGATGCGTAGTCCTGTGGGGGTGAAGGTCGAGGTGGGGAGGTCGAAGAGGCGGTCGAGGAGGTCGGTGCACTCTGCCTGTGTGAGGTATTGCCCGTAGGCGATGGAGGAGCGTTGGGAGAGCACGTTGGCGATGGTGTGCGTGATGCGCTCGTGCAGGTTCTCCGTAGTGATGTCTGCATTGAGGAGTTCTACAAGCATTTGCTCGGGGTGTGCATTCTCCGTTCCTGCGGGTACGGCAAGGATGGAGTAGTCGCCTCCGCCAAGGGGACTGATTTCAAAACCCGCATTCTCCAGTTCTTCCTGTACGAGCGAGAGGGTGGCCACCTCCTTGGGCGAGAGTTGCACGAGCAGGGGTAGGAGGAGCATCTGCGAGATGCTGCGCTCTGTGGCAAACTGCTTCATGTATTGCTCGTAGAGGATGCGGATGTGGGCGCGGTGTTGGTCGACGATGAGCAGTCCGTTGTGGGCTTGCGTAATGATGTAGCGGCCACGCACCTGCATGACGTCTGTGCTTCCCTTCGTCCATATACTCTCACTGTCCAAACCGAGGGCGGAGAGTAACGAACTCTGTTCTTCCACAGGCGCCTCTTCCGAATCCTGAGAGGGGATGAGGGTGTCGTAAAGACTCTTCCACTCCTTGGGTGCTGAGGTAGGCGCGCTCCAAGAACGCTCGGGGCGCTCCTTGGGAGTTGTGTCGAAGGGGTTGAATGTATCGTCTACCTCGATAGTGGGGGGAGCGAGGAACGGATTGCCCTCAGAGGGTTCGAAACTGCCGAGTCCGGGAATGTCGGGACGGTTTTCTGTGTCGAAATCAATACTCGGCACGGCGTTGTGGCGTCCAAGTGTTTCGCGCACGGCAGCCTGTAGTATTTGGAAAATGGCGGCTTCGTCTTCAAATTTTATCTCCGTCTTCTGCGGGTGTACGTTTACGTCGAGTTTCGAGGGGTCTACGGTGAGGTTGATGAAGAAGGGCACTTGGTCGCCCTCAGCGATTAGGCGGTCGAAGGCGGTAACGATGCTTTTGGCAAAGTAGGGGTGGCGCATGAAGCGACCGTTGGTGAGGAAGAATTGGGGACAACCTTTTTTCTTCGCGCTGGAGGGAAGTCCCACAAACCCGTTGATGGTGACCAAAGAGGTCTCAACGCTGACGGGCACGATGAGTTTTTCGTAGCGCTTGCCAAAGAGGTCAATAATGCGGCGGTGGAAATTTTGCGGTTGCAGGTTATAGAGTTGGCTGTCGCCGTGGCTTAGGGTGAAGGCAATGCTGGGGTGGGCAAGGGTGATGCGCTCAAATTCCTGGAGGATGTTGTTGAGTTCCGTTTGGTTGGACTTCAAGAACTTGCGACGAGCAGGAATGTTGAAGAAGAGGTTCTTCACCATAAAGTTTGCCCCTTGCGGACACATCACTACCTCACTGTTGGTCACCTTAGATCCTTCGATGTGAATGCAAGTGCCGCAGTCGTTGCCCGCAAGGCGCGTGCGGAGTTCCACCTGCGCCACGGCAGCAATAGAGGGGAGCGCCTCGCCACGGAAGCCCATAGTCTGGAGCGTAAAGAGGTCCTCGGCGGTGCGAATCTTTGAGGTGGCATGACGTTCAAAGGCCATGCGCGCA
This sequence comes from Bacteroidaceae bacterium, assembly GCA_017628555.1. Classification (GTDB taxonomy): domain Bacteria; phylum Bacteroidota; class Bacteroidia; order Bacteroidales; family Bacteroidaceae; genus Alloprevotella. The sequence goes on from JAGBYW010000042.1 coordinate 24,485, forward strand.
TCCGTTTCGCTCATGCCCTTGCCGTTGTCAATCACCTGAATCACCGTCTTTCCAGCGTCGACAATATGTATTTGTATAGCAGTAGCCCCCGCGTCAATAGCATTTTCTACCAATTCCTTTACCACACTGGCGGGGCGCTGAATAACCTCGCCAGCGGCAATCTGGTTGGCTACGGAGTCGGGAAGCAGGTGGATGATGTCCATAGGTTGAAAGGAGAAATGAGAAAGAACCGGACGGCGCTCTCCCCCTGTTCATAGGGGGAGGGGACCGCTTTTGCGGTGAGGGGGTGCAAGTTGAAGTGAGTAGTTAGGAGTGAGTAGTGATGCCTTGCGAAATAATTTCCGGCACCCCCTCACCACT
>JAGBYW010000043.1 GCA_017628555.1 Bacteroidaceae bacterium
GGGACCGCTTGCGGTGAGGGGGTGCAGATTACGCACCGCATGGCATACTACTAACTCCTCACTACTAACTCCTCACTGTCTTCGGCACCCCCTCACCACTGCGTGGTCCCCTCCCCCTATAAACAGGGGGAGAGCGCCATCCGGACTATTTCTCCTTTCTCCTTTCTCCTTTCCCTCATGGTTCTCAACTACATCTGGATAGCTTTCTTTCTCATAGCCTTCGCCATTGCTGTGGTGAAGTTAGTATTCATGGGTGACACCGAGGTGTTTCCCGCTATCATCAATTCTACGTTTGACACCTCAAAGACGGCATTTGAAATCTCTTTGGGGCTGACAGGTGTGCTCTCCTTGTGGCTCGGTGTGATGAAGATTGGCGAGAAGGGTGGTGTGGTAGATGTGCTGGCAAGATGGTTGAGTCCCGTGTTCTGTAAGTTGTTTCCTGAAGTGCCTAAAGGGCATCCTGTGGTGGGGAACATCTTTATGAATATCTCGGCGAATATGTTGGGTTTGGATAATGCCGCAACGCCCTTAGGACTGAAAGCCATGGAGCGCTTACAAGACTTGAATGAGAAGAAGGACACCGCTACGAACTCCATGATTATGTTTCTCGTCATCAACACTTCGGGATTGACGATTATTCCCGTAAGCATCATGGTGTATCGTGCGCAGATGGGGGCAGCGAATCCTACGGATATTTTTGTGCCCATCCTGCTTGCAACATTTGTTTCTACGCTCGCAGGGATTATTGTAACCAGTTTGTATCAGCGTATCAATCTTTTAGACCGTACACTGTTTTTTACCTTAGGAGGAATGTCTGTGGGTGTGGCAGCACTGATGTGGGGTTTCAGTCAGATGGATGCTGCAATGATGAATCTTGTGGGTACAACTGCTGCCAATGTGTTGCTTTTTGGCATAATAATTGCATTTATTCTTGCAGCCATGCGCCGTAAGGTGAACGTCTACGATGCCTTTGTAGAAGGAGCGAAAGAGGGCTTCTCTACGGCAGTGCGCATCATTCCTTTCTTAGTGGCAATATTAGTAGCTATCGGTGTGTTCCGTGCGTCGGGCGCTATGGATTGGTTGATTGGAGGCGTAGAATGGCTTGTGAATGCTTGTGGATTTAATGCCGATTGGGTAGGAGCCTTGCCTACGGCGATTATGAAACCCTTGAGCGGAAGTGGTGCGCGCGGTATGATGGTCGATGCCATGACAACTTACGGTGCAGACTCCTTTGTCGGACGCCTCTCTTGCATATTCCAGGGCAGTACAGATACCACCTTCTATATCCTCGCCGTCTATTTCGGTAGCGTTGGCATCCGCTACACGCGTCATGCCGTAACTTGCGGCTTGCTTGCTGACCTCTGTGGCGTCATAGCTGCGATAGGGGTGTGCTATTTGTTCTTTGGGTAGTGTATAGGTGCTATAGTTTCTATAGGAACTATAAACATTCCGGATGGTCTTTCTCCTTTCTCCTTTCTCCTTTCCCTCATGCTTCGTTCCCTCTTCAAAGACACTGCCATTTATGGCCTCTCCAGTATTATCGGGCGCTTCTTAAATTACCTGCTCGTGCCACTCTATACGCATCAGATTGCTGCTGCGTCGGGGGGGTATGGCGTGATTACAGAGGTGTATAGTTATGTGGCAGTGCTGTTTGTGCTGCTTACTTTCGGCATGGAAACCACCTTCTTCCGCTTTGCGAATAAGGAAGGTGCGGATGTGCCAAAGGTGTACAGTACGGTGTTGCTTTTGGTGGGAGGTGTAGGACTTTCGTTTGTGGCGCTCGTTGCCATTTTCCTCGATTCCATCGCAGGTTTTATGGGTTACGCTACCCACCCAGAGTACATTTGGATGATGGCAACCTGTGTGGCAATAGATGCCTTTCAGAGTATTCCCTTCGGCTATTTGCGCCTGCAGAAGAAAGCGATGAAGTTTGCAGCACTCAAGTTGCTCTTTATTACTTTGAACATTGCAGCCAATCTGGCATACTTCGTGGTGTTGCCCCACTGGTTTGATTATCCCTTTGAAGTGGGCTATGTGTTTGGCATCAACTTGGGCTGCACGGCGCTCATTACGCTCTTCTTCTATAAAGAACTTACGGGGTTCCGTTATACCTTTGACCGCAAGATGCTCCGCCCCATGCTGAACTACGGTATGCCCATCTTGGTGTTGGGCATTGCAGGCATCTTAAACCAAACGGCGGACAAGATGATTTTCCCGCATCTTGTAGAAGGTGCTGAAGGGCGTACGCAACTCGGTATATACGGAGCTTGCGTGAAGATAGCCATGATTATGGCGATGATTACTCAGGCGTTCCGTTACGCTTACGAACCCATCGTATTTGCAAAGGGTGGGGCGCAGGACATGGGAAAGGCGATGAAGTTCTTTCTCATCTTTACGCTACTCGCCTTCTTGATGGTGGTGGGTTACACCGACATCCTGAAATTCATCATTGCCCCTGACTATTGGGACGGGCTCCGCGTGGTGCCCATCGTCATGGTGGCAGAAATCATGATGGGTGTAGCCTTCAACCTGAGTTTCTGGTACAAACTCATCGATAAAACCATGTGGGGTTTGTGGATTTCCTTAGCGGGGTGCGTGGTGCTTGTTGCCATAAACATCATTTTCATTCCCACCTATGGTTATATGGCATGTGCCTGGGCTGGTGTAGCAGGTTATGGAACGTCCATGCTTCTCAGCTATTTCTTGGGACAGAAATACAATCCTACGAAGTATCCCCTAAAGGAGATAGGTATTTACGTAGGAATGACCGCCCTCTTCTTCATCGGCATGCACTATTCTGCCCAATTCATCGAGGATTTGTGGCTCCGCTTGCTCGTAAACACAGGACTTATTGGAGCTTATGGCGCGCATGTTGTTTATCATGAATTTTTGAAGAAGAAGTTAGGCGCTTCTAGGAAATCCTAGGAACCCAGGTTTCTAGGCATTTCTAGGCATTCCTAGGAGCACCTAGGTATTCCTAGGCACGGCCCTTAAAACCTCAAAACCTTATAACCTCCCAACCTCATAAATAATGATTCATACCCTCCCCAACGGCCTTCGCATTATCCACGAAACTTCGAACAGTTCCGTGGTGTATTGCGGTTATGTAGTTTGTAGCGGCACCCGCCATGAGGCACCTGAAGAAAGTGGCATGGCGCATTTCGTAGAACACATGACCTTTAAGGGCACCGAGCGCAGAAAGGCGTGTCAGGTAACGGGTACTTTAGAACGTGTGGGCGGTGATTTGAATGCCTCTACGAGTAAGCAAGAAACGGTTTATACGGCTGCGGTGCTGAAAGAGGATGTGGCACGCGCCGTAGATTTACTTTCAGATATTGTATTCCATAGCACCTTTCCCCAGCAAGAGGTGGAGCGTGAGGTGGAGGTGATTTGCGATGAGATTGACAGTTATTTAGATGCCCCTGCCGAACTTATCTTCGACGAATTTGAGAGCATGATTTATGCCGATGCTCCTCTTGGTCGTGATATTTTAGGCAATGCCGATACGCTCAAAACTTATACCACGGCAGACTTCCGCCGCTTTGTAGATAAGCATTACGTACCCGAGAATTGCGTATTTTATGCTTACGGAGATGTGGATCCCAAGCGCTTGATTCAATTGGTAGAAAAGGCTACGGCAGATGTGCAAAATAGTCCAAAACCTACGGTGGAATCGTTGAAAACGAATTACGAACCCAAGACTATCGTACGTGAAAAGGGTACACATCAAGCGCACGTGGTGATTGGTGCTCCCGCCTTTGGTGCGAATGACGACCGCCGTTTCGGAATGCTCCTCCTCAATAATATATTAGGTGGACCTGGCATGAATTCCCGATTGAATGTTCAGGTACGTGAGCGTGCAGGGTTGGTTTATTCTATTGACAGTTACCTTTCCACTTATCCCGATACCGGAATGTGGAACGTCTATTTCGGGTGCGACCCTCACGATGTAAATCGTTGCTTGAATTTGGTAAAGAAAGAGTTGCGTAAATTGGCGGAAAAACCGTTGACTCCCTCACAACTCCGCGCGGCACAGAAGCAGTTGAAGGGGCAAATCGGCATTTCTTGCGATAACCGCGAAGGGTATGCCTTGGCGCTCGGAAAAACCTTTGCCCATTATAATGTGCATCGCGACGTCAACAATCTTTACGAAGAGATTGACCGCCTTACCCCCGAGTTACTACAGGAGATTGCGCGCGAAGTGTATGCTGAAGACAAACTTTCGACCTTGATTTATAAGTAAAAAGTAATGGTAATAATATAGCAGATGTCCACAAATAATCCTTACACCAAAGATGTTGCGCTCTTATTATTGTAGCCACTAATGGGCACTAATTTTCACTAATGCCTTGCGGAGTATTTAAGACTGGATGGATATTAGTGAAAATTCGTGTTCATTAGTGGCTCGAAATAAAACAAACGAGTTTTCGTGGACAGCACCTATATCATTTCCAAAGTAATTATAGGTAAAAGTAACGCCCGCCCCCTTAGGGAGCAGGCGTTATTATATTCCGCACGGCGCTCGCCATCCGGAAGTATTTATTCATCGTCCTCCTCATCCTCCACCACCGTCTGCTGTTCCTTCGGCCAATTCACCAAAAAGACTTGTTCAGAAGTGCGGGTAAAGGCGGTGTAAAGCCAGCGGAGGTAGGAAATGTCTGCCATGTCTTCCGTGAGATACCCTTGGTCGATATAGACGTGCTCCCATTGTCCGCCTTGCGCCTTATGGCAGGTCACGGCATAGGCATACTTCAGTTGGAGGGCATTATAATACGGGTCTTCTCGGAGTTTCTTCATGCGCTCCCGCTTCGAGGAGATGTCAAAATAGTCGTCGTAAACGGCTTGAAAGAGTCGTTCGCTCTCCTCTTGCGTGAGCGAGGGCGACTCTGAGGATAATGTAGAAAGCAGCACGCGACACTCTATTTCACTATCGTCGTAATCGGGCAGGCGCAGGGTGGCGTCGGCAAACTGAAACCCATATTGCTCGTGGATGTTGCGTAAGCGCACCACCTCCATAATATCGCCATTTGCCAAGAAGTCGGGCAAGCGTATTTCTTTCAGTTCCTCGGGCGTGCATCCACGGCGCGCTTCTGTTGTCCAATAGTAATTATTTTTTACAACCATCACCATATCCCCACGGGTCAAAATGTCCTCGCGGTCAAAGATGCGCGCACGAATGCCATTGTTGTATATGTTTGCCCGCTTGTTAGAACGCGTCACAACAATCGTACCCTCCGAACCATATTCGCGATAACTCGTTACGAGTGCTTCTATAAGTTCATTGCCAGGAAGAAAGCGCACCTTGCCGTGGCGAGACCCCGTAATTTCAGGCAGACAGAAGACCTCGTTCGCAATCAGTTCGCGTAACTGTGTAGCATTGTGTAGCACCCCCGACTTTGCGTCCTGACGCACCACCTCCGTAAGGTCTGCCTCATACACCTCCATGCCGTAGTAGCGCATGGTTTCCGCACGCAGTGCCGGACTCTCGTCCTCACCCACAGGCGGAAGTTGGGCAGTGTCGCCCACAAAAATGATTTTGCAATTCTCTGCCTCGAACACAAAGCGCAGCAGGTCTTCTAACAGACTCCCACTGCCAAACATCTTGCTTCCGCCATCCCCCGTAGCAATCATGGAGGTTTCATCCACAATGAAGAGCGTGCCCTGATGCTTGTTGTAACCTAATCCGAAGCGCGTGTCCTCACCGTTAAACGTCTGCTGGCGGTAAATCGCCTTGTGAATGGTATATGCCGGAACTCCAGCATGGTGGGAGAATACCTTCGCCGCACGTCCCGTAGGCGCAAGGAGCACCACATGGCGGCGCATCTCCTTCATCACTTTCACCAGCGCCCCCACAAGTGACGTTTTCCCCGTTCCGGCATACCCACGCAGAATGAACACCGACTGCTCATTTTGCGCTGCAAAGAAACGTGCCAACCCCCTTACGGCAGTTTGTTGACACGCCGTAAGGGGGTGGGGAAAGTGAGACTGAATGCGTTCTAGCAGCATTGGGGGGAGGGGTGTTTGGGCAATAATATAGGTTGCTGTCCACAAATAATTTTGACCTCTAAAGTTTTTTGTTTAGCCACTAATGAGCACTAATGGACACGAATGCCTTGCGGGTTATTTAAGTCCGGATGGAAATTAGTGTCCATTAGTGTTTATTAGTGGTTTCAAACAAACCAAACGAGTGCGATACTAAATCGTGGTTCATTCAAGGTTACCTATATTACCACCGAAGTTTTACTGAATAGCGTCCAACATCTTCTTCAACACGACTGTCGCAGAGATTTCGCGGTTTGCCGCTTCGGGAATTACGAGCGAGCGGGGTGATTCTATGACGTTGTCACTCACAATGACGTTGCGGCGCACGGGCAAACAATGCATGAAGTGAGCGTCATTGGTCACCGCCATTTGGCGTTCCGTCACCGTCCAAGAGCGGTCTTGACAAAGAATCTTACCGTAGTTTTCGGGGCAAGTAACGCCGGGGCAACTCCAGTTCTTGGCATATATGAAGTCTGCACCTTCAAACGCCTTCATCTGGTCGTACTCCACACGCGCATCCCCAACGAAGAGCGGATCAAGTTCATAACCCTCGGGGTGTGTCACTACGAGGTCCACATCTCCCGCACGCATCCATTCCGCAAAACTATTGGGCACCGCCTGTGGGAGAGCCTTGGGGTGGGGTGCCCAAGTCAAAACCACCTTGGGACGCTTCGTTTCTTTATGCTCCTCAATCGTGATGAGGTCGGCAAGTGCCTGAAGGGGGTGTGCCGTAGCGCTTTCCATAGAGAACACGGGTTTGCCGCTATAACGGATAAACTGGTTGAGCACGTGCTCCGTGTAGTCTTCCTGACGGTTGGTGAGTCCCGCAAAAGTGCGCACACCGATAATGTCGCAGAACGAAGCCATCACGGGAATCGCTTCCAAAAGGTGCTCACTCTTATCTCCGTCCATGATGACGCCACGCTCTGTTTCCAACTTCCAAGCCCCTTGGTTCACGTCGAGTACAATAACATCGAGTCCCAAGTTACGTGCCGCCTTCTGCGTAGAGAGGCGGGTGCGCAAACTGTTGTTGAAAAACACGAGGAGTGCCGTCTTGCGCTTACCGAGGTGTTCGTAAGCATAACGGTTTGCCTTAATTTCTTTTGCCAAGGCAAGCGCATCTGAAAGGTTGCCAAGGTCTTTTGCGTAAAGGAAAGTTTGCATATCGGTTGAGTTTTTTTAGGTTACAAGGTTGTGAGGTTTAAAGAAGCACCCATCTTGCGTTTATCTCGGTGCCCTTCTTGTCTACTAACTCACAAAAATACAACTTTGCCCCCACATATCTTGCATAAATCAGGTAATTCTTTCAGAAGCGCAATCTCGCAGTACTCCCTTAACAAAAAATAACGGGGTACTCCTTTCCCGTCTTGTTGAAATGTTGTATTTTTGCTTTGATAAGTTAAAAAGGTGATAGGACTTAAGGTCGTTCGATTCTAAAGAACTTTGCAGACTGCATAGACCTTATAACCTCAACCCTCCAACCTTATAACCTCCAATTTAGATTATGAAAAAGCAAATACTTATTCTTGTAGCGCTGTTTGCTATGGCAGCGTTTGGTGTGAATGCTACTGCACAGACTCCTGAAAACAAGGGTGCGGTTGTGAAAACTGTTGATGCTAACGTAGCTGGTACGGATGTCCTTTCTGCAATTGCCAAGAATTACGAAGGCAAGGTTGTGGTGATTGATTTCTGGGCAACTTGGTGCGGTCCTTGCCGTCAGGCGATGAAGTTGATTGACGAGATCAAACCCGAACTTCAAAAGAAAGGTGTGGTGTTCGTGTACCTTACCGGTGAAACTTCACCCCTTGAAAAGTGGGAGGGAATGATTGCTACGATTGAAGGCGACCATTACCGCATCACGAACAAGCAGTGGGGCGCACTCTGCAGTAGTTTAGGTTTGCGCGGTATTCCTTCTTACATGATTCTCAATAAGGACGGTAGCACTGCCTACGACAACTTCAAGACGGGTGGTTATCCCGGTAGCGAAGTGCTCCAGAATCAGGCAGAAGTAGCTTTGACAAAGTAAATCAATAAAAGGAGGGTGTGTCAAGACCTTTGACGCACCCTCTGTGTTATTCTATATGAACAATCGAGTATTGGTGGCGATGTCGGGTGGAGTGGACAGCTCCGCCGTGTGCTTATTGCTTCAGGAGCAAGGTTATGAAGTGGTAGGCATGACGATGCGCGTCTATGATTTGCCCCGCCAGTTTGCCGAAGGTGCTACGGAACCCGATTTCATCGAAAGTGCGCGTCGTCTGGCACAAGAATTGGGCATTGAGCACCATGTGGTGGACGTTCGCGAGGAGTTTCGTGCATCCATTGTGCAATACTTCCTCGACGAGTACCGACAGGGGCGCACGCCCAACCCCTGTGTGCGTTGCAACCGCGATTTTAAGTTCCGCTTGCTCCATGAGTTGGCAGATAAATTGGGGTGTGACCGCATGGCAACGGGACATTATGTCAAGACCATTCGTCATGGGGAAAACGATTACCTCCTGATGGGCGACGATGTGCGAAAGGATCAATCTTATTTCCTTTGGCGTGTACCACAGGCGACACTTCGCCGTTGCCTGTTCCCACTCGGCACGATGGAGAAGACAGAAGTGCGTCGCGTCCTCGCCGAACGCGGATTTGAATGGCGCGCCAAGCAGGCGGAATCTATGGAGGTGTGTTTCGTAGAAGCCGATTATCGCGACTTTCTGCGCGAGCAGTTGCCCACCCTTGCCGATGAAGTGGCGGGAGGTTTCTTCGTGGACGGAGCAGGTCGCCGATTGGGACAACACTTGGGCGTTCCCTTCTACACTGTTGGGCAGCGCAAGGGCTTAGGTATTGCCCTCGGGAAACCCGCTTACGTCTTGCGTCTCAATGCAGAGAAAAATACCATCGTGCTTGGCGATGAAGCCGAACTCCTCACGCAAGCATTCTTTGCCGAAGATGCCCAATTCGTCGATGAAACCGAAGTTTTTTCAGCCGCTGACCTTATGGTGCGCGTCCGCTACCATTCCCAACCCGTGCCTTGCCGCATAGCGCGCTTGGATGACGGGCGCTTGCTGCTCAGAACGGAAACTCCCGTCAGCGCCATTACCCCCGGGCAAAGCGCCGTGCTTTACATTGGGCAGCGCTTAGTTGGCGGTGCGATTATAGGCAATCAGCGCGGCATAGGCGCTTATTTGGCGCAGTAAGCAGCGCAGGCAATCCCTTCCCAATCTCTCGTTCGCTTCGTTGCGACAGCGCCGCAACGAACTTAACTGGCGTCGCAACGAACTTAACCCTCAACCACAATGAAAACCCTCCTATACATCCACGGCTTCGGCTCATCCGGCTCATCCGGAACGGTAATGATGCTGCGCCAAATGCTGTATCCCCACGGCGTAAAGGTAATTGCTCCCGACCTTCCCGTGCTTCCTGATGACGCCATCACACTCTTGCGCAACTTGGTGGAAACGGAAAATCCTGATCTTATTATCGGCACCTCGATGGGCGGATTCTACACGGAATTGCTCCGCGGAAGAAAACGCATTCTGGTAAATCCCAGTTTCAAGATGGCGCGCCTGCTTACGTTTAAGGGCATGGGGCGCTACCCCTTCCTCAACAAGCGCGAGGATGGGGCGAAAGACTTTAAGGTGGACAAGGTGATGATTGACCAATTCAAGGCTTTGGAGAAGGAATCCTTTGCCAAAATCACCCCCGATGAACGCGCAAACGTCTATGCTTTCTTTGGCAATGCCGATAAGGTAACCAAGGAGTTTCAACCCGTCTTTTGCAAGCATTATGGCAAGGAACATTTCACTGTCTTTGAGGGTGAGCACCGTCTGAACGATGAGATTCTCAATAAAGTAGTGCTGCCCCTCATCAAGGAACTTTTAGACATTCATTAAAACTACAAACGCATGACTCCCCTCAGCCTATACGAACTGAACTGTGCCGTAAGCGAGGCCATAGAAGCCAATTTCAACGACACCTATTGGGTGGCGGCGGAATTGAGCGAGGCACGCGTGGCATCCAATGGGCATTGCTACGTAGAGTTTGTGGAGAAGGACGAGAGTGGTAGTAATATCCTTGCCCGAGCACGCGGAAATATTTGGCGCAATGCTTATCAGAATATTGCCCAGCGCTTCCGAATGACTACGGGAACCGACCTCCAGGCGGGCATGAAGGTGCTCTGTCAAGTCAGCGTGAACTTCCATCCGCTCTACGGCTATTCTCTGACAATTTCGGACGTAGATCCTACCTACACACTCGGAGATATTGCGAAGCGCAGGCTAGAGATTTTAGAACAACTCGAACGCGAGGGCATTTTAGAGGGAAACTTAAACCTGCAACTCCCACGCCCCTTGCGCCGCATCGCCGTTATTTCAAGCAGTAAGGCGGCGGGTTTTGGCGACTTCCAAGACCAACTTGCGCAATCGGGTTACCCTTTTGAATGCACCCTTTTTCCTGCCATCATGCAAGGAGAACAGGTGGAGGAAAGCATTATCCGTGCCCTTCAAGAAGTGTGTGCGGATGCCAAAACCTGGGATTGTATTGTGATTATCCGAGGCGGTGGTGCGGCTGCCGACCTTTACGGCTTTGAATCCTTAAACCTGGCGCGCGAAGTAGCATGTTGTCCCATCCCGGTGATTACGGGAATCGGGCATGAGCGTGATGAGACGGTCATTGACTTTGTAGCCAACACGCGACTCAAAACTCCCACCGCCGTAGCCGCATTCTTGATTGAGCAACGCCGTAATGAGGTGGACCTCGTGGCAGAATTAGAGGCGCGACTCTATACTTCCGCCCAGCGCTTCCTTTCGCGAGAAGAGCAAAACCTGCTCGTGCTCACGCAGCAGTTGCGCATCTTGGCGCATCAAGCAACAGCGCAGGAGCAAGAGCAACTCGCCCAACTCCGCACCGCCATCCAACTGCTCGCCAAGCAAACCTTGCGCACGGAAAGTCATCACCTCTCGCTCCTTGAAAAGAGTTTGCAACTCGCCGACCCCCAACACATTCTTTCCCTTGGGTACAGCGTGACCCGCCTGAACGGAAAAGTCGTGACCAATGCCGAAACTCTAAACCCTGGTGACCTTTTGGAAACGCAATTAGCACAAGGAACAATCACGACAAGAGTTGTGTAAGACATAATCAAGTTCCTCTCCCGCATGGTTCTCAAAACCTCATAACCTTACACCTCACAACCTCAAAAATGACCTACACCCAAGCCACCCAGCGCCTTCAAGAAATCGTAGCATCTCTTGAATCGGGCACACTAAACGTTGATATACTCGCCGCGCAAATCAAAGAGGCGCAACAATTACTTGCGTTCTGCAAAGAGCGCCTTACGGCAACCACCCAAGAACTTGAAAACATATTGAACAATGAGCAAGAATAAACTCTCGAAGTTTGCCGACATGGCAAGTTACCCCCACGTGTTTGAAGCCCCCTTTCAGGCGCTCGACACCGAGGCGCAGTTTGAAATGAAGGGCCACTGGCACGAGCGCTTCTTTAAGAACAACAACCCCATCGTACTCGAACTCGGGTGCGGACGCGGAGAATACACCGTGGGTCTCGGACGCCTTTTCCCCGATAAGAATTTTATCGGTGTAGACATCAAGGGTGCACGTATGTGGACGGGTGCCACGGAAAGTCTTAAGGCGGGCATGACCAACGTAGCTTTCTTGCGCACCAACATTGAGTTTATCCAGCGTTTCTTTGCCCCTGGCGAAGTGGCAGAAATCTGGTTGACCTTCTCCGACCCCCAAATGAAGAAGGTGACGAAGCGTTTGACCTCCACCTTCTTCATGGAGCGCTACCGCGGATTCCTACAAGATGGCGGACTTATCCACTTGAAGACCGACAGCAACTTCCTCTTTACCTACACCCACTATATGGTGGAGAAGAACAACTTGCCCGTGCTCTTCAAGACCGAAGACCTTTACAATATGTTGGCATCAGAAACCGATGATGAGGTAAAGCAGATTCTTGGCATCCAAACGTATTACGAACAGCAGTGGCTCACGCGCGGACTGACCATTAAGTATTTGAAGTTCCAACTTCCTGCGGCGGGCGAACTCGTAGAACCCGAAGTAGAAATCGAACTTGATGACTACCGCAGCTATAACCGCTCGAAGCGTTCGGGACTGGAAACTTCTAAGTAGCGAACGGGGAGTTTTACGCTCAGAATTTCGCGCCTTCAACCCCCAAACGAGTCGGTTGAAACGCTTAAAAATAATGCTGTAAATCCTTTTGATTTTCAGCGGGTTAGATACCCCTAAAATTATTAGTAATGTATTTTAAAATATGTTACTAATAATTTTTTTTATGTTACTAATAATTTTTACGAAAATAGGTTTAGTTTTCACGCCGCGGTAATGCCGTTTCAAAAGGTGGTATTGTGGTATGCATTTTCTGAAGCTCCATTCTCTTTTTCCCCCGTTTGTCAATTCACAAAATATGTTTATTTTTGCCCTAAGTATGGGGCGCGCTTCTTCTGCGAAGTCTTTACTTGAAATGTGGAGAGGGGAGTAGTATCATTCCAGCGCCACACATTATTTATATATACGCACGCGCGCGAATCATCCGAAAAAACGTCTGAATTGTCAGCTCTGTTCCCTAATTCGTAGATTAGTAGGACTCTATGTTGCAGAAAAAGAAAAAAAATCTTAATTTTGCAGAAATTTTCTCTCTTACAATCCGTAGAATAGAACATTCCGAACCTTGGAAACCTTTAAGATTGACATAGATAAGGTGCTGCAAAGCAAGATGGGCGCGAAGGCAAAATGGGTGCCCCGCTTTGTGGTAAACTGGTTGAAGCGCATTGTGCACCAAGACGAAATCAACCGCTTTATTGAGCAGGAGGGGGACAAGCAGGGCGTAGAATGGATTGAGGATTGTTTGGAATATTTGGACACGAAGGTAGTCGTTGAGGGCACAGAGAACCTCCCCGACGTTTCCGACCCACGTCGTTACACCTTTGTGAGCAATCACCCCCTTGGGGGCTTGGATGGTCTCGCTTTGGGGGCAGTAATTGGACGGAGGTACGAAGGTCAGGTGAAATATTTGGTCAATGACCTGCTGATGAACTTGAAGGGGCTCGCTCCGCTCTTTATTCCCATCAATAAGACGGGTAAGCAGAGTCGCAACTTTCCTGCTATTGTTGAGGCGGGTTTTTCGAGCGACAACCACATCATTATGTTTCCCGCCGGCCTTTGTTCGCGTCGCACGAATGGTGTAATTCGCGATTTGGAGTGGAAGAAAACATTTATCACCAAGAGCGTTGAGACGCAGCGCGATGTAGTGCCCATTTATTTCGAAGGAAGAAATTCTGACTTCTTCTACCGTCTTGCCAACATCAGCAAAGCGCTGGGCATCAAGTTCAACATCGCGATGCTCTTCCTGGCGGATGAACTTTTCAAGAATCAGCACAACACTTTCACCGTGCGTATCGGCAAACCAATCCCTTGGCAGACATTCGATAAGACGAAGTCCCCAATAGCGTGGGCACAGCATGTCAAGGAACAAGTTTACGCAATGCAGAACTGTTAATATTGCTCCAATACTAATGGAAGAAATCATACAACCTATTGCCAAGGAACTGCTCATGGCGGAACTCACGCCGGAGCGTCGCTTGCGCATTACCAACAAAAGCAATAACGAAATTTACATCGTGACCTATCATCAGGCGCCCAATGTCGTACGCGAAATTGGCCGCCTGCGTGAAATTGCGTTCCGTGCCGCAGGGGGTGGAACAGGTAAGGCGTGCGACCTTGACGAATTTGATACGTGCGAGCATCCCTACTACCAACTCATCGTGTGGGATCCCGAAGACGAAATGATTCTCGGAGGTTACCGCTTCCTTCCTGGTACGGAAATCGAACTCGGCGAGGACGGCCAGCCCAAGTTGGCAACAAGTCACATGTTTAAGTTCTCGCAGGACTTCATTGATAACTATCTTCCCGATACGGTAGAGCTCGGCCGCTCCTTCGTGACTTTGGAATATCAAAGCTCCAGCAAAATCGGTAAGGGACTTTTCGCCCTCGATAATCTTTGGGACGGTCTCGGAGCACTCACCATCGTCTTGCCCAATATCAAATATTTCTTCGGCAAGATGACCATGTACCCCTCATTCCACCGTCGCTCGCGCGATATGATTCTCTACTTCCTTAACAAGCACTTCGGCGACAAAGACGCATGGATTACTCCCGAAAATCCCGTTGTGCTTGACACGCCCGTAGAAGAACTTGCTGCCGTGCTTTATGAAACCGACTTCAAGGCGGATTACAAGATTCTCAACACCGAAGTGCGCAAACTCGGATTCAACATTCCCCCGCTCGTCAATGCCTACATGGGTTTGAGCCCCACGATGCGCGTATTCGGTACTGCCGTCAACCACGATTTTGGTGAGGTAGAAGAAACCGGCATCCTCATAGCCTTCGAAGAAATTCTCGAACAGAAGCGCATCCGCCACATCGAGTCTTTCGCACACAATCACCCCGAAGCCATCGAGATTTTCCGCAGTTATTTCTTGAACAAGGCGTTCAACAGCGAAGTGCCCCAGGCATAGTGACCTCTTTAGCACACAATATATATTATATAAGTCAAGTAGTTTCCCAACAAAGACTACTTGATTTTTGTTTTATGCCCCCTCCCTCCAAGGAAAACCCCATCGAAAAAAAGTAATTAGTCTCTCCCCCTGTTCATAAACAGGGGAAGAGCGCCATCCGGAACTAAAGAAATCAGAAAATCCCCCTTCCCGCTTGCATCCGCCAATTAAATATTGTAAATTTGCTCAAAATAAAACAAATTGTAATCTGTAAATGGCAAATCTTAATGCGTCTTCTTGTGTGATTCGTGCGTTGCTTCGTGAGCAACGCGCTGATTTCTTGCGCATTAACCTTGCTATTTTACCCCCCCCCTCAATTTCTTGATAATCAAGTAGTTAAGATTATGTCGAACTGCGTAAGTTTCGGAGTGTCTGCGTTAATAGCGCGGACCGCTTTGTCGTATCCCTACCTCAACGGAAATTCAATTATTCAATAACTTAACACTTAAATTACACAATTATGAAAACAAAGATTTTTGCCCTCATTGCAGCATTCTTTATGCTTATGGGCGGTAGCGCTTGGGCGCAAGCAGATGTTAAAGGTGATGTAAATGGCGACGGCGTTGTCAACGAACAAGACATTGCTGCCATCCTCGCAATTATGCAAGAGGCTGGTGGCGTGAAGGAGAAGACCAAGTATTATTGGTATGTTGGGCAAGAAAATCCGGCAAGTATGACAAGTATTGGTACAACCGTTGAATCTGGTTTTGGTTGGAGAGAAATTGGCACATCATTAGGAAATTATGGTTCATTAGCAAATTGCTTATACAATGGAAATGTAATAGATATAAATTTAGATGAAGAAAAATACTACTGGTATTTATTATTACCAGTTAATTGTAAGGCGATTCCAAGAGATGGAGCTGGAACAGACGCGTCACTTGTTGGTATTTGTGAAAAACAAGGCACAAAAACAATAAACGGTGTTGAATATCAAATATATAAATCTTGCGGTGAAGCATTTGCATTTGATACACCAATATATTAAAAATATCTTTAAATTATATGAGTGTAACTATAAATAATATAGAATTTAAGAACATTACAGGTTTAGATAAAACTTCTTCAAAATTTGCGTTTGTAAATAAATCAAGTGTAACAAGCGCTGCTTTTGAAAAACTTGCTCCATCATCTACAACTGAACAATATCTTTCACGATATGCATTAGTTAATGGTTTACAAATCGACTGGAATGGTGCAGAATTAAAAAATAATTCAGAAATAAAAGCAACATTAAACACTCATGGTGAATCTTTGTCCAGTCCTAGAAATTCTATGTAAGCGAATTTAATAAACTCATTTATACCCCCCAAAAAAAATAAGATTATGCCTCCAATACAAAATTACCTCGACGCTTACTTACAACGCGGTTTCGGATCAATGACCAAAAAAGACTTTGAGGTTTTCATTATGCATCAACTTCTTCAAGGTAAGTTGAAAGGGAAAAGCAACTATGAAATCAGTCGTGAACTCCGCATTTCAGAAGCAAGGGTGAAGAACTTGATTTATGAAGTAAGTCTCAAATATGACACTAATGAAGAAGCACAACGAGAACGTTTAATGTCTCTTTTGAAGACGGTGCATATCTATTCAGAAGGTTCAAACTTTATGTTTATTGTTGAAGATATAGCTACTCGCAAGTACCTTTCTTCGTTACTAAAAACTAAAGGCAAGGGAATGAACCATCTGCTTAACAGTGAATTTGTTGAGCTAAAGCACGAAGACTTTATTGAAGTGTTAACAGAAATGTTTACCGAAGAGGAGAAGCAAAAAATTAGCAAACTAGCTACCCTTAAACTAGACGGAAACGAAGGCCCTAAAAATAATAAAGATTTTAAGGATCACATGAAAGACATTATCGACAGAATATTAGAAAAGGGGAAAGATAAAATTGCCGACTTAACGGTTGAAGGTATCATCAAATTCCTAGCCAAAATCGCATTCGCAGCAATTAGCTAACTTTAATTAAAACACAAATGAAAAAGACACTCTTATTCGTGCTCACAGCATTCTTTATGTTGTTTGGCACCAGCGCAATGGCGCAAGTAGATAGTACACTTAAAGGTGATGTAAACGAAGATGGCGTAGTGGATGTAGCGGACATCGCTGCCGTAATTCAGATTATGAAGGAGGCGCAGGGGACACAGTATTATTGGTATGTTGGGCAAGAAAATCCGGCAAGTATGACAAGTATTAATCCTATCGTAACTGATAATTCTTCACCTGGTTGGAGAGAGACTGGTACATCTTTAACTGCAAAATATACATTTGACACAACGAATAACAATATTTCATCTACACCAATACAATTGAGTGAATGGTATTTTGCATTACCTGAAAATACTGGTTTAGGTGTTTTTGATGCACAAGGTGAAAACTTTGCAGTTAATCCAATTAGTAGTATCTCACTAAATGGTGTTAAATACAATATCTATAAAACAGGTAAAACACCTAAATTTAGTGCATATGTTGTAAAAAATAAATAATATTATAAAATATGAAAATAAAAAATGACCCTTCAGGTATTGATTTTAATTTTGGAACAACACAACTAAGTTGGGAAATTCCTGTTAGAAGTGACGGACGAAATAAAATTGGACAAAATTATTTAGAATATTCAGATCAATTTGGTATAACACCTATACTTAATGCTGTTGAAATAGACTGGAATGGTGCAGAATTAAAAAATAATTCAGAAATAAAAGCAACATTAAACACTACTGGTGAATCACTTGTCCAGTCCAAGAAATTCTATATAATTTCCCCACTCTAATACTTTACTCTATGAAATCAAGAATACTCAACCTCTGCGCGGGGCTCTCGCTCTTCTGTGGCGGAGCTACGGCGCAAACGCTTTCTGTACAGTCCATCAATGTGGAGGCAGAAGCAGAAACTGAAATTGCCGTAAGCCTTGCGGGCGCTAATTCGATGACGGCACTTCAATTCAACCTCGCCCTTCCCGAAGGTTTTACGTATCAGCAGAACTCTGGCAACTACGGTATCACACTCGGTGCGGCTGCCGCGGGGCACACCTTGAGCGTGAGCGAGTTGGCTTCATGCGAACTCCTCGTGGTGCTCTACAATATGAACCTCAACACCTTTGCGGACGGACAGTTGCTCACCATTCCTGTGGTTGCAAGTGCAGAAGCGGGCACTACAAATGGTACGCTCACAAAGGTGCGCACAGCAACTACTACAGCGGTTAGCACAGAGTGCGCAAACGTGAATTACAGCGCTACCGTGCAGGCGGCGGCTTACGAATTGAGCGTCTCTGCCGTTGGCTTGGCAACGATGTATTTGGGTCAGAATGCTGTAATTCCTAACGATGTGGAAGTGTATGTAGCAAGCGATGTGAAGGACGGCAGTGTTCAGTTGGAACAGGTGACAGGTGTGCTTCCCGCAAATACGGGTGTGGTGGTGCGCGCTAATCAGGGCAGCTACTCCTTTGCTTACACCAATGACTCTGCAACTCCCGTTGCAGAAAACCTCTTCAAGGGTTCTGTGGTGGCAACTTACGTGACTCCCCAGGCGGGTTGCTCTGCGTATGTGCTTTCAGTGGTGGACGGCCAAGTGGGTATGTATCTCGCAGCACTCAATGGCGAGGGCAAGTTCCTCAACAATGCCAACAAGGCGTATATGGAATTTGCGGACAACAAGCTCGACCTTAAAGATGAGAATCTCGACACTTCTACTCCCGGTGCGCAGCTCAGCCTCCGCTTCAAGTTCCCCGAAACAACTGGCATTGACGGTGTAGTAGGTACAACTTCTGCAACCCTCTCAAACACCTACTACGACCTCCAGGGCCGCAAGGTAACTCACCCCACCCGTGGTTTGTATATCTTGAACGGCAAGAAGGTATTTGTAAAATAACCAAATTAGAAAAAGCGAGCAACCGCTCGCTTTTTTCTTTTGCCCTTAAAACGGACACACATATATAATATATAGTGATGGTATATTTAAGGCAATGATATAGGAGTTGACCCCAATTTAAAATCTTGTACTTTAAATGACGCTGAAGGCGTCACCGCTCAGTAACCGGGGCGTGCGCCTTGGCGTACCCCCGGTACTGAACATGCGAGAATCGCACCCTGGAGGGGTGCCCGAGGGGGCAGGATATGTAGGGTGATGGGGCACTCCTTGCCTCCCTTTCGGTCAGCGACCATTGGTTCAGAGTGCGCTCATTTGGATACACCAACCGTGGGTACTCGCTTTGCTCGCACCCGCGGTTACTGAGCGGAGACGCCTTCTGCGTCTATAGCACGTTTGGGTCAACGCTATATCGTTGCCATATTTAATATCCTTCTCGCCTAAAGGGGCAGTTCTATATAACTGTATAGTTTTGCCACTCACATCCCTCAAAACTCCATGTATTTTCCCCAAAATCCCCCAAAAACTAATTTTTCTTCAAAATTTTTCCTCTAAACTCTTTGTCAGAACAAATCTCTGTTGTACTTTTGCACTCGCTAACGAAAACAAAGCGTTTAGCGCAACGATCTTTGAAAGATTTTCATAAACTTTTTGTAGAGAAGTACAAGATACAAACATTGCAACTTAGGTAGCAAATTAGTTTGGGTAACATTAATGTTATTTGTACCGTTTAATTCTTTATGATAAGGAAGGATGTCTTGAGCAAA
>JAGBYW010000044.1 GCA_017628555.1 Bacteroidaceae bacterium
ACGAAGTGTTTTAGAACTATACACCTTCGATACTACACCCGACGATACCTCTCGCGACAACCTCATGCGCCAAAGTGTGGAACTCGTTTCTAAATTCCCCACCATCATCGCGTATGCCTACAACATGTTGCGCCACAAGTCCCTCGGTCGCTCACTCCACATCCGCCATGCACAGGCAAACTACTCTATAGCCGAAAATTTCCTTTATATGCTCAAGGGAAAAGGTTTTACAAACCTTGAAGCGCGTACACTCGACCTCCTGCTCATCCTCCATGCCGAACACGGTGGGGGTAACAACTCTACCTTCACGGTGCGTGTAACCTCATCAACAGGTACCGACACCTATTCATCTATCGCAGCAGGTATCGGTTCGCTTAAGGGTCCCAAGCACGGAGGTGCGAATATCAAGGTGACCGACATGGTGGAACACTTGAAGAAGAATATCTGCAACTGGGAAGACGAAGTGGAAATCAAGCGTTACCTCACTCGCCTGCTTCGCAAGGAAGTTTATGACCGCGCAGGACTTATTTATGGTATCGGTCACGCAGTTTATACCCTCTCCGACCCTCGTGCACTCCTCCTCAAGGAAATGGCGCGTGAGTTGGCACACGAAAAGGGTCGAGACCGTGAATTTGCGTTCCTCGAACGCCTTGAACGCCTCGCCATTGAAACGTTCTACGAAGTGCGTGGCGATAAGAAGAAACTCTGTGCCAACATTGACCTCTACTCTGGTTTTGTATACGACATGATTGGCATACCCCAGGAAATCTACACGCCCCTCTTCGCTATGGCGCGTATCGTTGGTTGGTGCGCGCACCGCAATGAGGAACTCAACTTTGAGGGCAAGCGCATCATCCGTCCCGCTTATCGTTGTGTGGTGGACGAGATGAGTTATGTGCCTCTTGAAGGTAGATAAACAAATTGAATAAATGTAGGTGAGCGGTTCTAAATTAGGACCACTCACCATAAATGCTTTAATACAAATGCAATATCAAGAGATACTCAAACGCATGGGGTTTACGCAACTCACCCCCATGCAACTAAATATGTACGACGAAGTTGCGACAGGAAAAGACATCGTACTACTCTCCCCCACTGGAAGTGGTAAGACAATGGCCTTCCTGCTCCCATTAGTTGAAAAATTAGAAAAAGCAAAACAGGGCGACAACCTTCAAATCATTGCTATTGTACCCTCACGAGAACTTGCGCAACAAACGGATGACGTCTTCAAACGTATGAAGACACCCTATCGTTCATTGGCGCTCCACGGAGGGCGACCCACCATGGAGGAGCACCGCAAACTCACTGCTGTCAAACCGCACATCGTCTTTACCACACCAGGACGACTGAACGACCATTTGACAAAAGAGAATATCATCGGGGGACTGGTAACGACACTCGTAATCGACGAATTTGACAAGTGCCTTGAATTGGGTTTCCAAGCAGAAATGGAATCCATCATGAAGCAACTCAAATTCGTTAAGCAAGTGATTTTTACCTCTGCTACCTGTCTTAATGGCAATGAGCAAGACGATTTCTACCTCTTCAACAAGTGGCGCAATGCGCAAATATTGAATTTTCTCCCTACCTCAAATGAGAAGGCTTCTCAAAACACCGTGGCGTGGTATATTACTCCTTCTCCCGAAAAAGACAAACTCAACACGCTTGCCCAACTGCTGACTCACATTGCCGGTACTCCCGCGATCGTATTTGTTGGTCATCGGGAAAGTGCAGAGCGCATCGCTACCTTCTTAAAAACGCATAAATTTGAAGTCTCCTGCTACCACGGCGGTATGCAACAGGAAGACCGTGAGCGAGCGCTTTATAAATTCCGAGCAGGTAGCAACAATGTACTCGTTGCGACCGACCTTGCAGCACGCGGTCTTGACATACCCGAAGTGGGCGCCGTTATCCACTACCATTTACCCTCCGACGAAGAAACCCTCACCCACCGCTCAGGACGCACAGCGCGATGGACTTCAAGCGGAGAAATCCACCTCATTCTTGGACCCGAAGAAGTGCTTCCATCCTACTATCCACAATCAGCTGAGGAACTCAGAGTAGAGCATCTCACCATTAAACCGACTCCATCCGGATGGACTACTCTCTACATCGGAAAGGGTAAGCGAGACAAACTTTCCAAGATGGACATCGTAGGTTTTCTCTGCAAAAAGGGAGGGTGCACTGCCACCGACATCGGACGCATAGACGTCGCCCCCAACTATGCCTACGTCGCGATTTCCCGCTCAACCATAAAACAAGCGCTTCAACTCATTAAGGGAGAAAAAATCAAGGGGATGAAAACGCTTATTGAAGAGATGAGAAAATAGATATACAATTTTTAAGCTAAAATCTGAGAAAGTTTTTTCTATAAGTAATCCTACTGCTTATGAGTATGGTTTGTCCCCTTTCTCCATAGCGTTGATTAACTCACAGAAATACTAATCATCAACTACTCCTACTAAGTCCGTTATTCATTTAAGTTTAACTGATAATACTTATAAATAGTTCTCATAAGCATTACTGTTGTAAAAAAGCAAAGCGAGCGCTAAATGTAGCACTCGCTTTGCTTTTATTTTGTTTTACTTGGCGTAACTCACCGCACGCGTTTCACGGATGACGGTGATCTTCACCTGTCCGGGGTAGGTCATTTCGTCTTGAATGCGCTTGGCGATATCGGCGGAGAGTTGGTCGATTTGCTTATCGTCAATCTTGTCGGCGCCTACGATTACGCGGAGTTCGCGACCTGCCTGGATAGCGTAGGTCTTCACGACGCCGGGGTAAGACATGGCGATGTTTTCAAGGTCGTTGAGGCGCTTGATGTAGGCTTCTACAATTTCGCGACGTGCGCCTGGGCGTGCGCCACTGATGGCGTCGCATACTTGCACGATGGGGGCGATGAGGCTGGTCATTTCCGTTTCATCGTGGTGGGCGCCGATGGCGTTGCAGATTTCAGTTTTTTCCTTATACTTCTCTGCGAGCTTGGCGCCATAGAGTGCGTGGGGGAGTTCGTTTTCCTCATCGGGCACTTTACCGATGTCGTGGAGGAGGCCTGCGCGCTTTGCTTTCTTGGGATTCAACCCCAGTTCTGCCGCCATTACGGCACAGAGGTTGGCCGTTTCGCGAGCGTGCTGGAGGAGGTTTTGACCGTAGGAAGAGCGGTACTTCATCTTGCCGACGATGCGGATGAGTTCAGGGTGGAGTCCGTGAATGCCGAGGTCGATGGCGGTGCGCTTACCGGTTTCGATGACTTCTTCCTCTACTTGCTTCTTTACCTTCTGCACGACTTCTTCGATGCGTGCGGGGTGGATGCGTCCGTCGGAGATGAGTTGGTGAAGGGCTAAGCGACAGACTTCACGGCGTACGGGGTCGAAGGCGGAGATGACGATAGCTTCGGGGGTGTCGTCGACAACGATTTCTACTCCCGTTGCTGCTTCGAGAGCGCGGATGTTGCGACCTTCGCGTCCAATGATGCGCCCCTTGACTTCGTCGTTGTCGATGTGGAAGACGGTGACGCTGTTTTCGATGGCCGTTTCGGTGGCGGTGCGCTGGATGGTCTGAATGACAATCTTCTTGGCTTCCTTAGAAGCGGTCATCTTGGCATCGTCAATGATTTCGTTGATATAGGCTTGGGCGTTGGTGCGCGCTTCGTCTTTCATAGACTCTACGAGGCGCTCTTTAGCCTCTTCGGCGGTGAGACCTGAGAGTTCTTCGAGCTTTTCGCGCTCTTGGAGTTGGAGCTTCTCGAGTTCTTCTTCCTTTTTCTGTACGAGCTGAAGCTGTGTGTTGAGCTTTGCTTGGTTGTTTTCCACCTCCTGCTTGCGACGGTTGAGTTCGTCTTGACGCTGATTGAGGCTGATTTCGCGCTGCTTGAGTTTGTTTTCGGCTTGTGCTATCTTTTGGTTGCGCTGTTGCACTTCCTTTTCAAGCTCTGCCTTCTTGTTTAAAAACTTCTCCTTGACTTCAAGGAGCTTCTTTTCCTTGATTACCTCTGCTTCCTTGTTGGCATCAGCGATGGCCTTCTTGTATGTCTTTTTCAGCACATAACGAAAGAAGACGAATCCCATGATGCACCCAGCGATGAGGCATACTGATGAAATTATGATTTCAGTCATTACGATGAATTAGAATTTATGATGAGAGCGAGCATCATGCACAAACGACAAAGCGCTCTCAACGCGTTAAAGGATAAATGTGTTGTCTGACTAAGTAGAAAACTAAAGTTGCAATAAACTCTTAAACAAAAAACGCGCCAACAATTCATCCCCTCACTCTGGAGAAAGAAGATGAATCATTGATGCGTCGATATAGGTGATAAGAGAGGGGGAAGAGGAGGTGAACTTAGTGAGGAGTGAGTAACCCTTGCGTAATGATGGTTCAGATAGCAGTTGTACTCTGTTAGTTGTATCTGTCCAGGGCGTTGCCCTTCGCTATGCAGATTATGCCTTTACAGGGCGTTTCCACTCTGCAGGTAGTTGTACTCTGTATCTGTACTCTGTGCTTACTTCAGCAACTCTTCGATTTCCTTGGTAAGCGATTCAATCGACTTATTATAAGGTTCTGTGTCTACATTTTGCTCAAGCTGTAAGGACTTTACCGCAAAGTCGAGCAAAGCGATAGACATGTATTTGGCATCGCCTTGGTTAGGGTATGCCGTCTTATATTTATTCAATCGTTCGTTAATCAGCAGAGCGGCCTTACGGAAGATTTCTTCCTGATCGCGACGCACGGTAATCTGTTGCATATGACTACCGATGAGCAACTGAATAACTAATTTATCACTTACTGCCATATTATATTGCGCTGTTATGATGTTGAAAAAAATACTCCACTCGCAAAGGGCGTACACTCTCATGGGGGTGAAGCACCAAAATTTAAACATTATACATTAAGCAGCGCGATACACTTATCAACATCGCGCACCAACTTTGCCAAGCGTTGCTTCGCATCTTTAAAATCGCTATCGTTGAGTTCTATCATCTTAGCGAGTTTGAGGTTGGCGTAGTTTTGTTTGTGGAGGACTACTTCGGCCTTCATCGCTTCCAACTCGCCATCCTTTTGCGCCACCATTTCCCAGAGCTCGGCATTTTCAGCCTTGAGCTCTTGATAGGCAAGAATTAGTTGACGAATTCTTGTTTCGAAGGTATGTAGTGCCTTTTGCTCCTCCTTTGTCATGTGATACTTATAGTTTCAAACATTGCAAAGGTAAATAAATTTATCGTTTGCAACAAGTATTGATCACTATTTTCTTAGAGAAAAACTTGAATTGAAGTATTTCAAGACCTGTTTATCAACAGTTCTATGCTTCTTCAGCAGATTTGGGCTCCTTCTTGGCGAGGATAAGAATGTTGTAGACATACTCTGCAAGCCACGCTTCGGAATAGCCCAATGTGGCTTGATACTTTCGAATACCAAAACAGGTCTTCATCACGGCATCGTCCTTCCAGGTGTTTTTCGTAAGTACATCGTGCACAGCCTTTTCCGTCATCTTACGAAAGGCTTCCTTGAAGAAACTTGGAAGGCGGAATTTCCACTTCATCAAGTTGCCCATAAGCATCATGGTGTCTTGAGAAAACGCTTGGAATTGAATAAAATAACCGCGAACGTCGTTGAGCGAACGGCAATTTTTCTTAATACTTCCGTCAATCTCCTTGAAGAAACCATCGGAAATGCCATACATCTCCTGAAGCATCTTCTTACACTTGTTTTTCTCGCCCAATCCGAGTTTATTGTTTACTGTTTGCACCTTCATCGTCTGCTTAAACACGCGAAGGTCTGGGAGCATCGCAAGGTTTGAGATGCCGAGGTTTGCAGCCATCACCGCTTGATAATACACGCGGATGAGCGACATGAAATCCTCCATGCCGCCTACGCGCCAACCCAATTCGGCTTCCGACTTTTTCTTTTTGAAAATATCAAAAAATCCCATAGTGTGAATCATTAAATAGCGGGTGAAGCCTGACGCTTCTCCCATTGTTATCAAAAAAAATTTTGCACAAAATTAACACAACGCTACCGATTGGCAAAATTTGCAAGGTAGAAAGTACAGAAATATGCGATAAATAGATTGTATTTCCGCTAAAATATGTGTAACTTCGCTGGTCAAATAGGCAGAATATCTCAGTAAGGTATTACTAGTAAAGGGTGCTAAAAGTGCGACAACTATATGTATGCATAAAGCAAAACTTTTCTAATATACGTCTCTGCCATCACGTACCAAGTCACTTGTTTGTAAACATGTCAGAAAACTATCTTGCCCGCATCATCAGTCTGCTCAACCGCGCTCAACCGGATGGACTCTCTTTTGACGCTCTAACCTTTCACCTCTACAACAGCGAGCAGGATTTTTTCGGAGATCGTCCTGACATTCGCACGGTAGCCTCACGATTGCGCACTATATTAGACACTTATAGCACGCACATCACCCTTGACGAGCAGGGCGGGTATCACCTTCACAAAGGCATTCCCCAACAACTCTCCATCAATTTTGAAGCACCTCAGGAGCACAACGAATCTGAAATCATCATCACCACACAGGACGAGAAAGACTTTGGAGAGCAACTTCTCTTCGATTTCTCCGATGAATCCACAGAATTGCATGAACAAGAACCCGCGCCTACTCCGTCTCCACCACCCTATCCATTCCCCACTTTATTTGACAATGACCCTAATTTCATTTAGTCAGCACATCTGCGATTAAAACTTTTAAATAGCAACTGTATAATTAAATTAAAGTTTTTATGTACATTTGCAGAACAATACTTTATAATGAATATTTTGAGCGTAAAGCAGTTTTACTACGTTTCTCACAATGGCACAATAAATAATTTACACAATAGAAATTGAAATCTATGGAAAACAAGGAACTCATCCAATACTGTGAGCAAGTTGCTCAAGTATGGGCTACTTCTCCCCAGTTTGACGAGGAAACTCGTAAGGCTGTTCAAGCGATGCTTGATAGCGAAGACAAGACTCCACTTATTGATGCTTTCTATCAGAACCTTGAATTTGGTACGGGTGGTTTGCGCGGCACAATGGGCGTTGGTACCAACCGCATGAATAAGTACATCGTCGGTATGGCTACTCAGGGTTTTGCAAACTACATTAACAAGGCATTCCCCGAAGGTGGCAAGAGCGTAGTAGTTGGTCACGACTGCCGTAACAACGGACGCATGTTTGCTGAAAGTGTGGCTGCTATCTTCAGCGCTAACGGCATTAAGGCTTACTTGTTTGAAAGCCTCCGCCCCACTCCCGAAATCAGCTTTGCTATCCGCCAGTTGGGTGCTGTAGCAGGTGTGAACGTGACGGCTTCTCACAACCCCAAGGAATATAACGGTTACAAGGCTTATTGGGCAGACGGTGCTCAAGTGTTGGCGCCTCACGATAAGGGTATCATTGATGAAGTAAATAAGGTTAAGATTGAGGATGTGAAGTTCGAAGCTAACTGGGAATTGATTCAGATCATCGGTGGCGAAATGGACTTCGACTACATGACTGCCGTTAAGGAAGCCATGATTGACCAAGACGTTATCTTGCGCCAAAAGGATTTGAACATCGTTTATAGCGCTATGCACGGGACTGGTCGTGTCATCGTACCCCTTTGCTTGCGCTCATGGGGATTCCAGAATATCAACGTGGTGCCCGAGCAAATGATTGTTGACGGTGACTTCCCCACCGTTGTTAGCCCCAACCCCGAAAATGCCGAAGCTATGACGCTCGGTATGAACCTCGGTACAAAGTTGAATGCCGACCTTGTTGTGGCTACCGACCCCGATGCTGACCGCTTGGCTATCGTGTGCCGCAATCCTCAAGGCGAATGGCAGATCATCAATGGTAATCAGACTGCGATGATGTTTGTTTACTACATCATCAAGAACAAGATTGCGCTCGGCCAGTTGAAGGATAGCGACTTCCTCGTGAAGACCATTGTTACCACTGAAGCTATTGCTGAAATGGCGAAGAAGAACAACGTGGAACTCCGTGACTGCTACACGGGCTTTAAGTGGATTGCACACGAAATTGCTATTTCAGAAGGCAAGCAGAAGTATATCGGTGGTGGTGAAGAAAGTTTCGGTTTCTTGCCTTACGACAAGGTGCGTGACAAGGACGCTCCCGCCAGCATCTGCTTGATTTGTGAAATCGCTGCTTGGGCGAAGGACCAAGGCAAGACGCTCTATGACTTATTGATGGACATCTATAAGGAATACGGTTTCAGTTTCGAACATACTATCAATGTAACCAAGCCTGGTAAGTCCGGTGCTGACGAAATCAAGCAGATGATGGTTGATTTCCGTGGTGACAAGGCTCCGAAGACAATCGCTGGAAGTCCCGTTGTATTGACGAAGGACTATCAAAGTCTCATTGCAAAGGATAACTTGGGCAACGAAACGAAGTTGGACTTCCCCGCTACAAGCAACGTATTGCAGTTCTTCTGCGAAGACGGCACAAAGATCAGTGTACGTCCCTCTGGTACCGAACCCAAGATTAAATTCTATTGCGAAATCAAGGACACCATGTCTTGCGCATGCGAATATCCTGCTTTGGTAGAAAAGGCATTGGGTAAGGTCGAAGAGATCAAGAAGGACTTGGGCCTCTAATCAAGATTATCCCTAAATAAAAAAAGGAGAAAGGAGAACGTATGATGGGCGTGAAGCAACATTGTATAATTCTCCTTTCTCATTTATTATTTAATTATGCTCTATTTCGCCCTCTGCCAAGGAGATTTATTATTGACTACAGACAATGCAATTCCACACGACCTCTCAAACGTGATTGAACTGCACCCTTGGCATAAGCAAATCAAATTTTCAACTCCATCGGGAATAGATTGCGTTGCCGTAAAATTAGAATATCCAGTATGTAAAGATGGGTATAAAATGATGGGACTTCGCGAAACATTTGAGGTGCTAGATGGTGAGCGTTATGCGCTTGCGGGTAAAGCGCGCGAACTCCTCTATTGGAATGACAACTCACAATATTGCGGAGTTTGCGGAAGTCCGATGCAATTTCACACCAACATTTCAAAGCGTTGCATCAACTGTGGCAAGGAAGTGTGGCCCGCATTAGCAACCGCCATCATCGTAGCAATTACGAGAGGCGAAGAAATCCTACTCGTGCAAAGCAAAAATTTTAGAGGCAACTACATGGGGCTTGTTGCTGGGTTTGTCGAAACTGGTGAAACCCTTGAAGAAGCTGTTAGGCGTGAAACTCTCGAAGAAACGGGCATCACTATTAAAAACATACAATATGCCGGAAGTCAAGCATGGCCCTACCCCTCTGGTTTGATGATTGGTTACACCGCAGAATACGAAAGCGGAGACCTACTCATTCAACGCTCTGAACTCAACAAAGGCGGTTGGTATAACCTCCGAAAACTCCCCGCCATACCAGGGAAAGTAAGCCTCGCCCGACAACTCATTGACCAAGTAAAAGCAGACATTATTGGTTCCGACGATTAGAAATATTAGGTTTCTAAAAACATTTATCACTTAAATACTTGAAGGAAGAAATGACTTCAAGATTACAAAACATTATTATCCCTTTATTCCCCTCATGTATACACTACTAAAATTCATCTGCCAATCTCCCCTACTGCGTCCCACTAAAGAGGACTATGCCACATTGCGCAGCTTTATCAGCAGGTGCATTGAGGAAGGTGCGCCACTGCATAATGCCTTTCAACACAACCGTATTGAAATGGCGCTTCATGCTATTCAATTAGCGCACGAATCCATTGGGTTAAAGGGACTTGAACTTAAAGCCTACCTGCTACATTGCATCTTAGACACAAACAGTCAGCGAGATTTGGCAAAAAATACCTTTGGAGCAGAAATTGGGGCGATGCTTGACCGCTTCAACAACATCAGCACCCTACTCCTCCGAAGCGACATGTTTAAGGAAGAAAATTTTCGCAATCTTTTCGTGCACCAAGCTGGAGATATGCGAATCGTGTTGATTCTCATTGCCGAAAGTGTAGTACTCATGCGTCATGCTAAAGACGCAGAAAACCTCGATGCACAACTTGCGCTCTCACGCGAGGCGGCTTATCTATATGCGCCATTGGCACATAAGTTAGGACTTTACCAATTAAAGCGCGAGTTGGAAGACCTCTCCTTAAAATACATGGAGCGTGAAGCCTATTATCACATTAAAGACTGCTTGAACGCTACCAAGGAAAGTCGTGATGCCTATATTGAAGAATTCATCAATCCTATCCGACAACTCCTTGACGAAGAAGGACTGAACTACCACATTAAGGGGCGCACAAAGTCCATCCACTCCATCTGGCAAAAGATGAAGAAACAACAATGTGGTTTTCACGGCGTGTACGACCTCTTTGCCATACGCATCATTCTTGATGCTCCTTTTGAGAAAGAAAAGGAGCAATGTTGGAAAGTGTTCTCCCTTGTCACCGCCAAGTATGAAAGTAGTCTAAAGCGCTTGCGCGACTGGTTGACTGTCCCCAAAAGTAACGGTTATGAAAGTCTGCACATCACCGTTAGAGGTCCGCAGGACAAATGGGTAGAAATGCAAATCCGCACCGAGCGTATGGACGAAATTGCCGAACATGGACTCGCGGCGCACTGGCGCTACAAGGGGGTGAAAGCCTCGGGAAATGGTATGGAATCGTGGTTGGCAAATATCCGCACGGCACTTGAAACGGGCAATGACCAACTCCTTACTGACAATCTTGCCGTAAATGGCAAACAAGACGTTTACGTGTTCTCTCCCAAGGGTGACCTTTATAAATTAGGAGCAGGAGCAACACTCATTGACTTTGCCTACCACATCCACTCCCGAGTGGGCGACCATTGTGTGGGCGGACGTATCAATGGCAAAGCAGTGCCCATCCGCCATCAGTTGGAAAGTGGCACAACGGTGGAAGTGCTCACCCAAAACTCACAGATGCCTAAACTTGAGTGGTTGAATTTTGCAGCCACCTCCCATGCGCGAGCAAAAATCAAGGCAAGCGTAAGGGATTTACAAGCGAAAGAAGCCATCATGGCGCGAGAACTTCTGGAGCGCAAACTTAAAAACAAGAAATTAGATTGGAACGAAAGTGTCATCAACATTCTCATCAAGAAACTTGGGTTTAAGGAAGCCAGCGACTTCTACAAGTCACTCACCGACGGCCGTAGCGATGTCAATGAAGTGCTTGAGCGCTATGTGGAAATCACCAAAAGAGAAGCTGGACAATTAGAACGCACCACGCCTTTGCGCCGCGCTGATGAGTTCAACCTGATACAAGATATTGAAACCAAGCGCTCGGAAACCGACACCGATGTACTCATCATCGATAAGAACCTCAAGGGCATTGATTTCCAGATGGCTCGATGCTGTTCGCCTGTCTATGGCGACGAAGTCTTTGGCTTTGTAAATAGTGGCGGAGGTATTAAAATCCATCGTCACAACTGCCCAAATGCCGAAGCATTGAAGGAACGTTTCCCCTACCGTATTGTGCGTGCACAATGGGCAGGAAAAGGGGGTAGCACCTACCCCATCACACTTCATGTAGTTGGCCATGATGACTTAGGCATCGTCAACAACATCACCAGCATCATCTCTAAAGAGCAACAGATCATGCTACGCTCAATCAGCATTGACTCAACCGACGACGGCCTTTTCTCCGGCATCTTGACCGTAATGGTGAAAGATAGCGGGGTGCTCACCCAACTCATCAAGAAACTCCGCACGGTCAAGGGCGTGAAGGCAGTCAGCAGAGGGTAATGAACACGCTCAATTCTGACGCAGAAACAAACAATTCATTAACACCCAAAACAAACTCACCAACAGTTGAAATTTATTGGGACTTAATTTGAAATAAGTCGGACTTAGTTTTTATTAACTCGGACTTAGTTTTGCCCAATTAGGAGGGCGAATATAATACCCCTAAATTTCAACAGTTTCTTACAAGTTTATGGTCCTGCAAAATCATGTTTTGCAGGACTTTACCTCAACTAAAATATCCCATTAATATGGCAGATGGCAATTTCAACCGCTCTCCCCTCGCTTCAAACAATTATCAAAGTGGAGTCAGGGCAGGAAGAATGACGATGCGCACTTTGGCGATAAAGGCCTTTGAGGCGCATATTAACACCTGTTTTCCTGGTGCTTCCGAAGAAGAAAAACTCGGGATGATTGAATCTTTCAAGAATGCCCTACAATAAATTGTCAACCTATAATCAGCGCTAATATTCCGATGCAGATTACCATTTCAAATACCTTCCATGATGTATGCCCCAAATTCATCGGTGGTGCCATCCTTGCGGAGGTTAAAAATTCAGCAACTACTCCCGAACTTTGGACTGAAATAGAGCGCATTGCAAATGTGCTTCGCAACAACTATACAACCGACACCATTAAGGAGCAAAGTGGTATTGCAGCCACACGCGAGGCATATCGAAAAGCAGGTAAAGATCCCAGTCGTTATCGCCCCGCTTGCGAACAATTGGCGCGCAGAATCTTACAAGGCAAGGATTTATACAGCATTGACCAACTTGTAGATTTTGGAAATCTCGTATCACTCTATTGCGGATATTCAACAGCCATGCTTGACGCTGAAAAGATTCTGGGAGAATACATCACGTTGGGGATTGGCACCTCGGGAGAACCTTACGAAGGTATTGGACGAGGTATTTTGAATATTGAAAACCTTCCCGTCTATCGCGATGAGGAGGGGGGATTTGCCACACCGACAAGCGATAGCGTGCGCACCATGATCTCTGCTGACACAAAGCGCATTCTCCTGCTCATCAATGGCTATGATGGCAACGAAGAGCGTTTAACCGATGCCCTTAACTACGCCTATGAGGGACTGAAGAGATTTGTTGAAGTCAAAGGGGAAGTGCAAAAAATCAAATACACTTACGGTTAAAGTCCGTATTTTAGATTTCTAAAATCGCATTTTTGCCCGTGCCATTCTCACAATACAATATAAAATTGTACCTTTGCGAGAAATTAGACACACATGGCAAAGAAGCAAAAGAAGAGATGGATTGTTCCCGCAGGACAACCATTGACACCACTTGATACTCGCATATTAGAATTACAAGATAAAGGGATACTTGTACCGACAAGAGACCTTATCAAGACTCCCGAACAAATCGAGGGTATCCGCCAAGCTGGAATCATTAACACAGCCGCCTTAGACCTTGCAGAGCGAGAAATTAAGGAAGGGATGACCACAGCTGCGTTGGATAAAATGATACATGATTTCATCATCAGCAAAGGAGCTATACCTGCCTGTTTGGGCTACGAGGGTTTCCCGAAGAGTTGTTGCATCAGCATCAACGAGGTGGTATGCCACGGCATCCCTTCTGAAGAGGAAGAATTCTTTGAGGGAGATATTGTAAATGTAGATGTTACAACGATTTACAATGGATATTATGCTGACGCCAGCAGAATGTTTATCATCGGTAAAACTTCTCCTGAATGTGAAAAATTGGTACGCGTGGCAAAAGAATGTCTTCAGATAGGCATGGAGGTCGCTAAACCTTGGGGATTTGTTGGCGAAATCGGTAAGGCAATTGAAAAACATGCACGTAAGAACGGTTATTCCGTTGTTCGCGATTTAGCGGGTCACGGCACTGGTCTTGCCTTTCACGAAGAACCCGAGGTAGATCATTACAACACACGCTCCAAGGGCATGCTTCTTGTCCCTGGTATGGTCTTCACCATTGAACCCATGATTAACATGGGTACCTACGAAGTCTTTGTGGATGAAGAAGACGGTTGGACAGTCGTTACTGAAGACGAGAAACCTTCTGCACAATGGGAACACACCTTCCTTGTTACAGAAGAAGGTCTTGAAATCCTTACTCACTAAATTACGATTTGCATCATGAGCATTATTATACTCGGTATTGAATCGTCTTGCGACGACACTTCAGCTGCTGTCATCAAAGATGGAGTGCTTCTGAGCAATGTCACAGCCAGTCAAGCCATTCACGAAGCATACGGAGGTGTTGTGCCTGAATTAGCATCGAGAGCACACCAAGTAAATATTGTGCCCGTTGTTGATCAAGCTCTAAAGAAAGCTGGTGTCAAAAAAGAAGAATTATCTGCGATTGCCGTAACATTGGGACCAGGTCTTATGGGGTCTCTGCTTGTGGGCGTAAGTTTTGCAAAGGGATTAGCACTCAGTTTGGGCATTCCTCTTATTGAAGCAAATCACCTTCACGGACACATCCTCGCACACTTTATCAAAGAAGAAGGTGAAGCTCATAATCCTCCCCCCTATCCTTTCCTTTGCCTACTTGTGAGCGGAGGGAATAGTCAGATTGTCAAGGTTTCGGCATACAACAAGATGGAAATCCTTGGACAAACGATTGACGATGCAGCAGGTGAGGCGATTGACAAATGTTCGAAAGTAATGGGATTAGGGTATCCTGGCGGTCCGATTATTGATAGATTGGCACGACAAGGCAATCCTAAGGCTTTTCAATTTAGCAAGCCCAACATCCCGGGATTAGACTATAGCTTTAGCGGATTAAAAACAAGTTTCCTCTACTTCCTTCGCGATAAAATAAAGGAAGACCCCAATTTTATTGAGAATAACCTCAACGACCTTGCGGCATCATTAGAGAAAACTATTGTTGACATCTTAATTAAGAAATTACAACTGGCGGTCAAGGAAACAGGAATCAACCACGTTGCCCTTTCGGGCGGTGTATCTGCCAACACTGGACTTCGTGAAGCGTTTAAGGTGCGTGGACAAAATAAGACTTGGAACATCTATATTCCGAAGTTCAGTTACACGACCGACAACGCAGGGATGATTGCAATAAACGGATATTACAAGTATCTTGACGGTGATTTCTGCCCCATAGAAAAACCCGCTTACGCACGAGTAACAGTATAATCTGTACAACCAAACCACACAAAATTAGATATGGAACTCGACCTCAAACTTACATCAAAAGAAATAAATCATATCATGTGGTCATGCGGAAAGACGCTCTCCACCGCAGAGAGTTGCACCGCAGGACGTATTGCTTCTGCCATAACAGCAGTTCCTGGTAGTTCAAGCTATTTTAAGGGTGGACTTATCTGTTATGCAGACGAACTCAAGATCAACCTACTTAAGGTAGATGCCGAGGTTATCGAAAAGGAAACTCCAGTTTCTGAAGAAGTTGTTCGCCAAATGGTTATTGGCGCTAACGAACTCTTCAACACAGATTACGCCGTAGCCATCAGCGGTTTTGCGGGTCCTGGCGGCCCTGACGGCGGACGTAGTGGCGTTCTCGTTGGCACTATTTGGATCGCAGTAGGCAATAAGGAGAACCTCATCACCAAGAAAATTGAGGAAGATAACGGCAGAGACAAAAATTTAGCATCGGCAACTTCCGTAGCTGTTCATATGCTCCTTGAATACCTCAAAGAAAATTGCCCAAAGGAAGAAGAAATTGAAACAGAATAGTCTATTTTTTCAAGTTCAGCGAATTGATTTCTCAAAAATCAAGGACTATACAAAAAAAATAGCGCAAAACATTTGCGAATTAGGAAATTAATCCCTAATTTTGCACTCCGTATTGAGAGAATACCATAAAAGAAACCTAAAAGAGAATAGATAGCAATGTCTAAAATTTGTCAAATTACAGGAAAGAAAGCCATGATTGGCAACAACGTTAGCCACTCAAAGCGTCGCACAAAGCGCACTTTTGACGTTAACTTGTTCACTAAGAAATTCTACTATGTAGAACAGGACTGCTGGATCTCACTTAAGATCGCTGCAGCAGGTCTCCGTCTTATCAATAAGGTTGGTCTTGACGCTGCACTCAAGAGCGCAGTTGCCAAGGGATATTGCGACTGGAAAGAAATTAAAGTAATCGGCTAAGATTAATAACTATGGCAAAGAAAGCAAAAGGTAACCGCGTTCAGGTGATTCTCGAATGCACTGAACACAAAGAAAGTGGTCTTCCTGGAACTTCTCGTTATATCACTACGAAGAACCGTAAGAACACTCCCGAGCGTATGGAGTTGAAGAAGTACAACCCCATCCTCAAGCGTATGACAATTCACAAAGAAATCAAGTAAGAAATAAGCCATGGCAAAGAAAGTAGTCGCAACTCTTAAGACTGGCCAGAACGACGGCCGTTCTTACACAAAGGTTATCAAGATGGTAAAGAGCCCTAAGACTGGCGCTTACATCTTTGATGAACAGATGGTTCCCAACGAAGCTGTTAAGGACTTCTTCAAGGACTAATCATCATTCAGTATTTGTTTCAAAACAAATCATATAAACTCCTCACTCTGTGGGGAGTTTTTTGTGTTTGTAACAACTTTAGTGTCAAAACTTTTTCATAATTTTGCACTACAAAATAACTAAAACTCAATTATGGGATTATTCGATTTTTTCAATAAAAAGGAGAAGAAAGAAGTTCTCGATGCAGGGTTGGAAAAGACCAAGAAAAGTGTCTTTGAAAAACTCACCCATGCTATAGCAGGAAAATCTACCGTTGATGATGAAGTGCTTGATAACCTCGAAGAAGTGCTCGCCACTTCAGATGTTGGCGTAGAAACCACTT
Source organism: Bacteroidaceae bacterium (assembly GCA_017628555.1). Taxonomy (GTDB): domain Bacteria; phylum Bacteroidota; class Bacteroidia; order Bacteroidales; family Bacteroidaceae; genus Alloprevotella. The sequence goes on from JAGBYW010000044.1 coordinate 16,527, forward strand.
TGGAAATTATCAAGCGAATTGAAGAACGCGTTGCAAGGGACAAATATGTAAGCACTAAAGAATTACATAATATCCTTAAAGAGGAAATTGCCGAATTACTTGTAAAAAGCGGAAACGAAGACGGCACAGACTTTGACCTTCCCACCAATCGTAAGCCCTATGTTATTATGGTCGTAGGTGTGAATGGTGTGGGAAAGACAACCACAATCGGCAAACTCGCCTATCAGTTCAAACAAGCGGGCAAAAAGGTATATCTTGGAGCGGCAGACACCTTCCGCGCAGCTGCCGTAGAGCAGTTAGTCATTTGGGGAGAACGTGTGGGAGTTCCCGTTATCAAACAACAAATGGGTAGCGACCCCGCAAGTGTTGCCTTTGACACCATCAAGTCTGCCGTAGCAAACGATGCGGATGTGGTAATTATTGATACCGCAGGTCGTCTGCACAATAAGGTAGGCCTCATGAACGAACTTACCAAGATTAAGAACGTCATGAAGAAGGTCGTAGATTACGCGCCAGATGAAGTTCTCTTGGTATTGGATGGTTCTACAGGTCAGAACGCCTACGAACAAGCCAAGCAATTCACTAAAGCGACAGACATCACTTCACTCGCCATCACCAAACTGGATGGCACTGCAAAGGGAGGCGTAGTCATCGGTATCTCACACCAACTCAAGGTTCCCGTAAAATACATTGGACTCGGAGAAAAGATGACTGATCTTCAGCCCTTCAACAGAACTGAATTTGTAGAGTCACTCTTTGAGGGTACTACTCTTTAACATAAATTATACAGTTAGCAATCACAAATGCCCACCATAGATATTATTACAATGGGATGCTCGAAGAATCTCGTAGATTCCGAGCACCTTATGAAACAATTTGAAGCCATTGGGTACACCTTATACCATAATCCTGATGTCATACACGGAGATATTGCCGTAGTCAACACTTGCGGATTTATTGGCGATGCAAAAGAAGAGTCCATCAACATGATTTTGGAACTCTGCAATTTGAAAGAAGAAGGCGAACTCAATCGTGTCTATGTAATGGGATGTTTAAGTGAACGCTACTTAGAAGAACTGGGGCAAGAAATTCCGCAGGTAGATAAGTTCTACGGAAAATTCAACTGGACTGAGGTACTTCACGACTTGGGAGAAACCTACAATCCTGACCTCCGCAATCACCGCGTACTCACCACCCCACCCCATCATGCCTACATAAAGATAAGCGAAGGTTGCAACCGCAAATGTGCCTATTGCGCCATCCCCATCATCACTGGAGCTCATGTTAGCCGACCGATGGAGGAAATTTTGGATGAGGTAACACATCTGGTGAGCGAAGGTGTTAAAGAGTTTAACATCATTGCTCAGGAACTGACCTTTTATGGTGTAGATCTTTACAAGAAGCAAATGCTTCCCGAACTCATTGAGCGAATGGCAAAAATCCCTGGAGTGGAATGGATTCGCCTGCATTACGGTTATCCCACCCACTTCCCCATGGATTTGCTCCGCGTGATGCGCGAAAATGCAAATGTGTGCAAATACATTGATATCGCTCTGCAGCACATCTCCGACAACATGCTTACCCGCATGCACCGCAATACAACAAAGCAAGAAACACTTGACCTCCTCACTGCCCTTCGCCGAGAAGTGCCTGGCATCTGCATCCGCACCACGCTTATGGTGGGATTCCCTGGAGAGACAGAAGAAGATTTCAACGAACTTATGGAATTCACGCGCCAAGTGCGCTTTGACCGTATGGGTGCCTTTGCCTATTGCGAAGAAGAGGGCACATTCGCCGCTAACAATTACAAAGATGATGTTCCCGAAGAGGTGAAACAAGAGCGCCTTGACCGACTCATGCTACTTCAAGAAGGCATCTCTGCCGAACTCTGCGCTGAAAAAATAGGCAAAAATTTCAAGGTCATCGTAGACCGCCGCGAGGGAGACTATTTCATTGGACGCACTGAGCACGACTCCCCCGAAGTCGATTGCGAAGTGCTTATCCATAAGAGCGAAGGTGAACTTCAAGTCGGAAACTTCTACAACGTAAATATTACAGCTGCCGAGGAGTACGACCTTTATGGCACTCTTGTCCAATAAAGAATCGCCCTTCTCTGATGCTGATAAAACTATCTCCCATTTAGTTTAAACTAAGTGCCGAATAGTTTTAATTAAGTGCCGATTATTTTCAAATAAGTCGGACTTAGTTTTCAGCACATCTAACCTCAAAATTGCTATAAGTCATAACATCATGAACAGCAAAGAATTTTTCGCCGAGGTTGCCGCTCGAGCAGAACTTACACCTAAGGAAGCTCAAACAATGGCAAGCACGCTCGCCCTCACTATTGCGGACAACCTTAACGAGGGAGACTCTTTCAGCGTTCAAGGTTTTGGAAACTTTGAAGTAAAAAAGAAGATGGAGCGCATTATGGTCAACCCCACCACGAAGCAGCGCCACCTCGTTCCCCCAAAACTTGCAATCTCATTCAAAATGAGCAATGTGCTCAAAGACAAACTACAACAACCATGAGCAGGAAAATACTCCCCGCTGAACTTGTTGAAATAATCGCTCGCAACGAAGGCATCACTAAAAAGAAAAGTGAGGCCTTTATGCGTGCATTCTTTGAGGTTGTCGAGGAAGGATTACGCACGGATAGTTTCGTTAAAATTAAAGGGTTTGGCACTTTCAAATTGGTCAATGTAAGCGAGCGTGAAAGTGTAAACATCAGCACGGGAGAGCGTTTCCAAATAAGTGGGCACACTAAGGTATCTTTTCTCCCCGACACGGCATTTAAAGACCTAATAAATAGACCTTTCAGTCACTTTGAAACAATCCTAATCCCTGATTCTACCACTCAAGAAGAATTAGATGCCATAAGCGAAGCGCCTATAGAAGAAGCCGAAGAAGCACCCGAGGCACCCGAGGTAGTTGAAGTTATTAGTGAATCTGTTGCGACAACAACATCTTCTGTTACTCTTGAGAGTAATACAGAAACACCAGTTTTCCCGAACATTGCACAAACCTCTGAAGAGGACAATGTTGAAGAAACTCCCATACACCTTGAAGAAAAAGAAGTAGAGTCCACTGAAGAGTCACTTATTGAAGATGTCAAAATCGAATCTCTCCAATCACATGAAACTACACTTGAAGCAACCGAAGTGACAGAGATTTCACCCAATAACACCATGACACCAACGCCTGTGGAAGATACCGCTACCATTCCCCAGCAACCTTTGGAGGAAACAGTTCCTACTACAGAATGTCAACAACAACTCCACATATCTTCAACCCCCATCGACTCAACAGAAAACGAAATGAACTCTACTGATAACAACAATAAATCCAAAAATTCCCGCACGCTCATGTGGGGAATACTTTGGATTATTTCCTTAATAATAGCGTACCTTGCAGGGTATCACCGCATCATTCCTTTAGATGCGGATTTCCACAACGAAGAAGTTACTGAAGTTAATGTTGCAAGCGTTTCTACGGACACACTTCAAGTCGCAACAGACACACTTGCTACTGCTACCGACACATTAACAACAAGTTCCCCCATTAACTTACTTCCGGCAGGTGCGGACACCTTGTCTGTCATTCGAGGTATAGACAAGGCTACAGCTGAAAAACTTGCGCAAGGACAACCACAAGTTAAAGTTGGAAGTTTCCTCATCATCGGTACATTCCGCAAGCACACAATGCGCTCAGGTGATACATTGTTCAAACTTGCAAGAAGCGTCTATGGTCATAAGGACTATGTAAAATACATCATCCTTTACAACCAATTCCCCAACCCTGACAATGTATATATCGGCACAGAAATTCTCCTTCCCCAGTTGGTAGAAAAAGAAGAATGTGCTGGATAAGACACAGATTAAAACGGATAATTTAACAAAAGAGGAGGTTCTCAATGTGTGAGAACCTCCTCTTTCATTTTTCCTAAAGTCAAGGTCTGTCAGTAGAGTCAAAAAGACTTATCCATTCTCCACCCCAAAATTTGGAAATTTCACGAATACAATAGTAGCTTTGCCAAAATTAGTTTTGCATATCCCTCCAAGGATTTTTTCCGGAATAAAATTGTAAATTTGCTCCGTAAGAAATTCACTTATTTTATGTCACTTCCCCAACTTAAAGACCTCGTTCTTAAGGACACTCCTTTTGCCGAATTGATGAACAAGCGCATTTATAATGTGCTGCTTATTGCTACGAAATATGATGCCTTTATGCTTGAAGACGATGGGCGCATTGATGAGCAAATTTTTAATGAATACACTTCACTAAGTTTGCGCTATCCGCCTCGCTTCACACAGGTAAATACGGAAGAGGAGGCACTTAAAGTGCTCAACGAACGCGACTTTCAACTCATCATTGTAATGCCAAACATGGATAATAGCGACATCTTTGCTGGTGCAAAGAGTATCAAATTGCGCTATCCTGGCATTCCAATCGTCGTACTCACCCCCTTCTCTAAGGAGGTAAGCAAACGCGTACAACGTGAAGACCTTTCGGGGATCGACTACATCTTTTCTTGGTTAGGTAACTCAGAGTTGTTGTTGGCCATTATCAAACTCCTGGAAGATAAGTGGAACGCTCCTAACGATGTAGCTTCCGTGGGGGTACAGATTATTTTGTTGGTGGAAGACTCCGTAAGGTTCTACTCTTCTGCCCTACCTCACTTGTACCGTTTCATCTTAGAGCAGAGTCAAGAGTTCTCTAAGGAGGCACTTAACGACCACCTCAAGACACTCCGCATGCGTGGGCGCCCCAAGATTATGCTCGCCCGCACCTATGAGGAAGCGATGAGCATTTACACAAAGTATGAAGACAACATATTGGGAATCGTTTCAGACATGAGTTTCATGAGACAGGGGGTAAAAGACAACCTTGCAGGTTTCCGCCTTGCCTCATACATTAAAAGACGCGACCCGCACATACCTATCATTCTTGAATCAAGCGAAGAGGCCAACCGCTGCTTCGCACAAGAATTGCGCACATCCTTTATCCCTAAAAACACAAAAAGCTACCCGCAAGACCTTCACCGCGAGATCATGCAAAACTTTGGGTTTGGCGACTTCGTCATTCTCAACCCCGAGAATGGCAAAGAAGTGATGCGCATCAAGAATCTCAAGGACTTGCAGAAAAAACTATTTGACATCCCCAAGTCAAGTTTACGCTACCACTTGTCACACAACCACTTCTCGCGCTTCTTCTTCTCGCGTGCCATGTTTCCACCGGCACAGATCTTAAAGAAAATCGATGTGCTTGACTACATTGATATGGACGATGCGCGCCAACTCATAGCCGACCTTATCGCCTCCTACCGACGAATGAAAAACGAAGGGGTAGTAGCCATTTACCAAAAAGAACGCTTTGATGAATACGCCAACTTTGCGCGTATAGGTAACGGCTCTCTCGGCGGTAAAGGGCGTGGTCTGGCCTTTATGGGCACAATGGTGAAGCGCTACCCTAAGTTTGAGACGGACAACTTCACGCTCAACATCCCCAAGACCGTAGTCATAGCCACCGATGTATTTGACGAATTTATGGAGATGGGCAACCTCTACCCCATCGCCCTATCAGATGCTACGGACGAAGAAATTCTCAAGGCCTTTGAAGCAGCCAGTTTGCCAGAGTATGTCTTAGACGACCTGACCTACCTCTGTGATGTGGTACACGGTCCGATTGCGGTGCGCTCTTCCTCACTACTTGAAGACGCACATTATCAACCCTTTGCAGGTATTTATTCTACCTACATGATACCCCACCCCGACGCCTCAAACGGGTCGGTAGAGATGCTTCAGCGCGCCATCAAGGGCGTGTATGCCTCAGTGTTTTACAAAGACTCCAAAGCCTACCTCACCGCCACGCAAAACCTCATCGACCAAGAGAAAATGGCCATCGTGTTGCAGGAAGTCGTAGGTGCTCCTCATGGCAAATACACCGATGCTTCAGGCAAGGAGCGAGATGCCTATTTCTACCCCACACTCTCAGGCGTAGCGCGCTCGCTCAACTTCTATCCTATAGGTGATGAATTACCCGAAGACGGCATTGCATCATTAGCCATCGGACTCGGCAAGTACATCGTTGACGGAGGCGTAACGCTACGCGTCTCTCCCAAACACCCGCACCACATCTTGCAATTAAGCGACACAGAAATGGCGTTGCGCGAAACGCAAACACGCTTCTATGCCCTTGACCTTCGCACGGCAGAAACCGAAGACACGCTTTCCCCCGACGATGCCTTCAACCTACGCCGACTCTCGCTTAAAGATGCAGAAGCACATGACACCCTACGCTACGTATCATCTACTTACGACCCTTACGACCAGGTAATTAGAGATGGATATTATCCCGGTGGACGCAAGATTATCTCCTTCTCCAACATTCTTCAACACGACCTTTTCCCCCTGGCCACCACCATCTCAAAACTGCTAAAGGTAGGCACACTCGAGATGGGACGCCCCGTAGAAATTGAATTTGCGCTCGACATCAAGACGCGTGAGGGCGGAGAAAAGCATGCCGAATTTTACCTGCTACAGATTCGCCCAATCGTAGATAGCAAAGAAGTGGTGGAAGAAGACCTCTCACTCATCCCCGAAAGCGACACGCTTATTACGACCCACAACTGTCTGGGCAACGGCATCATCAACGATGTCACAGACGTAGTATACGTAAAATCAGAGGGTTTCAATGCCGCCAACAATCAGCAAGCCGCCTACGATATTGAGCGCATCAATGCCGCACTCGTAGCGGAAGAACGCGGGTACGTGCTCGTAGGTCCCGGACGCTGGGGCAGTTCCGACCCCTGGCTCGGGCTTCCCGTGAAGTGGCCACATATCAGTGGAGCACGCGTAATTGTAGAATGCGGACTTGAAAATTACCGCATTGACCCCAGTCAGGGCACGCACTTCTTCCAAAATCTCACATCCTTCGGAGTGGGCTACTTCACCATCAACCCCTTCCGCGGAGATGGCTATTTCGATGAAGCAAAACTCAATGCCCTCCCCGCCGTGAGCGAAACCGCCTATGTGCGCCACGTGCGCCTTCCCCATCCCCTCTCAATCAAGATGGACGGCAGACGAGGGCGCGGCGTAGTGTGTTAATTATTTACAATAATATAGGAGTTGAACCCAAGGTTACGTATCAGCACATTTTAACAACGCTGAAACACACTTGGGGCAACTCCTATATTGCATTTGAAAGATCCGCCCACGCCCATAATTAAACGTAGCAACAACACTTTTAAAACCTGTATTATTTTATTGGTGTCTGGTAAATACAGATAACTTTTTGTTTGATGGATCGTTGTACTCATACAAGCCCCCCTCATAGATATTCAACCGAAAAAACGAGAATTTCTATGTTTAAGAGAACACGAATTTCACGAATAACACGAATCTCCATGCGGGATGAATATTTCTTAATCAGAGGCGAATAACACGAATGCCATCCGGATGGTATTCGTGCAATTCGTATGCGATAAGCAAAGATAACACCCCGCAAGGATTCGTGTTATTCGTGCAATTCGTGTTCTCTAAAATAAAGAGACAAATTTTACCGGACACCAATAATTATTTTATTGGTGTCTGGTAAATACAGATAACTTTTTGTTTGATGGATCGTTGTACTCATACGTCCCCCCTTATAGATATTCAACTGAAAGAAAACGAGAATCTCTATGTTCAAGAGATAAATTTTAGCAGAAACTAATAGATTTTTTAGTCAAAAACACACATTTGCAAATAACTATAAATCAAACGGTTATAAAGGCGAAAATTATTAGTAATATAATTTAAAATATGTTACTAATAATTTTTTTTACATTACTAATAATTTTCACTACAATAGGTATAGTTTTTCTGAGAATAGTTTGACTGGTAAATTCTCGCAATAAAAAGACAACTTTTTGTGATAAGATTATTTACAACTGAGGGGAACACTGGCAACCTTTTGTCCTGACTTCAAGTACAAAAACTCCCGTCCCCCTTTCCTCTTCAATAATTTTCTGTAACTTTGCAGATGATTCGCCAGCCCCAGGGCGGGCGGGTCAAGACATAGATTTCCGCTCCATCACTGCGCGTTAAGGTCGTGAACCTTATGGCACGGGGAGCAGAAAGGACGTTTCAAACGTTATCTTCAACTTCCAAAACTTCGCAACCTTTGGTACCTCAGAAGATTTCGCAACGAGGCGTCCACGTGGGTGTATTATACCCGTATGCATGTCAGCCAGTATTGGCTGGCAGCATACTACGTTTATAATACCTTTGGCGTGGGCTGGCTAAGTTGCTTATCTCGAGGTACAGGCAATGCGAAGGCCTTGGAAGTGGGATAAGCGCGAGAGTTTTCCCACGTCTTTTTTGTGTCCCTACGTAGGGAGTGGTTATTCATATTCAGTATTAACAGGAACTAATGTATAACCCTAAAATTTCAATTATGAAAAAGTTCAAATCTTTAGTGCTGGCAGTAATCGGATTGCTGTGCACTATGAGTGTGAGTGCCCACGACTTTGAGGTGGATGGTATTTATTACAAATTTCCATTTCCATCGTGGGGTAATGATAGTACTGTGGAGGTGACTTATCGGGGAACCTTTCCAGAAGATTATAATGACTACTATTCAGGTGTTGTCAAAATACCGGAATCAGTAACTTATAATGGAACTACTTATAGGGTGACAAGTATTGGGATGATGGCTTTTAGTAGTATAGTTGTATATGTCAACAGTAAATAATATGGAAAATAAAAAAAGTAAAACTATCGGTTTTAGACCTACCCCTAGATAGTTATTTGAACTGGAAAATATCTGTAAGGAAATGTAGGTGAAGAAGTCTGTAGTAATCAGATTTCTATTAGAAGATTTCATAGAAAAGTATGAAAAAAGTAAGGGGTATGAATAACTGGGATAAGTACAAAAGAATGTAGTGTAATATATAGAAAGCTACTTACAATAGGGATACTATTATTTAGATGGGGTAGCATTACTAGTAGTTATATGATAAACTAGTAACCACCCCATCAGATGAAGATGTATTTAATGATACTTACTTAAAGATTACTTACAAATACAATC